>CAZJDB010000083.1:0-31622 GCA_964544695.1 uncultured Chitinophagaceae bacterium | reverse complement strand
ACAGGAGGACGGCTTCGGCCAATAGGGTGGCATGCCTGCGTCCCACCTTCCCCTCTTCGATCATGATGGGGGCTCCCTGGAGGAGGGGATAACATTCCTCCCAATACTGCAGGAGCATGGACATGGTATTGGGCAGCTCCGGGTGCAGGGAGTCCATATCATACAGCCATTGGTCTACAAGCAAGGCCAATTGTTCATGGCCGTCCTTGATATAGGTTGCCAGTTGCATGGGGTCGTTTTTTGATGGGCGAAAGTAACACATTATTCTCCCTAACTTTGAGGAATCTTATGAAGTTTGAGAAGATTCATAATAAGGGTCAGGCCAGGCTTTTTCAGAGCCAATACCTGGAGTTCCTGACCAAAACTCACCCACTGGTGATCTGGGGGATGTATCTTCCATTGATCCTCTTCATGTTGTATTATAGCCACGCCCGGGCGGGGCTTACCTGGGGGGTCGTCATAGCGGTCTTTGTGGGTGCGATGTTTTTCTGGACCCTGTTCGAATACATCATGCACCGCTTTGCCTTCCACTTCGTCAGTGACCGTCCCCGGATCCAAAGGGTCGTCTACGTCATGCACGGGAACCACCACGAGTTTCCAAGGGACAAGGAACGCTTGTTCATGCCACCCGTACCCAGCCTGATCCTCGCAATGGTCGTGTTCGGCCTTCAATACCTGGTGCTGGGCCGCCTGGCCTTCCCTTTTTTCCCGGGCTTCCTCCTCGGCTACCTTTTCTATGGGAGTATGCATTTTGCCATCCACGCCTGGAATCCTCCCTTCCGTTGGATGAAGCCTTTATGGAGGAACCACCACCTGCACCACTACAAGAACGATGAACGGGGATTTGGCGTGAGCACTTCCCTTTGGGATCACGTATTCGGGACCATGAACCGTTAGTTTAGCTGGCCATTCCTAAACAGGAATGTAGTCTGGTAGATCGAATCGATGTGTACATCGGAAAAGTCTTCGTTGGATGTCATTCCTTTACCCTTGATCAGTTGATCGGGGCTATGGATCTCCACCAACCGATGCGTATAAAATCTACCCGCGTTCTGGTCCCAGTACAGGTCCTCGCAATAGATCGTGTCTTTTTTGACGATGTTCACGATCCGTACGTTTTCGTTCAGGTAAACCTTGTTCATGTTCTCGTAGTATACCCCGTAGTGGGCGTCCAGGTAGCTGGTAATGTTCAGCAGGGTATCGTAAAAATCGGAATGCAGGGTATTGGGGAATACGATGCGGGGCGTGTCAGCAGCATAGCGAAGCATAAAAGGAGCCTGGAGCCGGGCCTTCATTTTTCCGCTTTGACTCAGGTATATATCTACCTGGTGGGCGTCCTCGGGCAATACATTTTTCTTCCCCAGGTTCCGAACCTGCTGTATGTTGTTTTCACAGGCGCACATCACTATGCACAAAGCCAGCATCACACGTTTCATGGCAAATTCAATTGAGCGAGTGTGTACAATCCTTTAAAATTCAGGTCCTGATCGATATGCACTTTTTGTGCCAGGTGGTCCGAAAAAAAAGTGGTATCCCCTCCCGTCATCAGCACTTCCAGTCCCTGGTATCTTTCCCGGTAGGCCCCGATCACGCCATCCACCTCCTTGGCCATCCCGAGGAGCACCCCGCTCAGGATATTGGTCCGCGTATCCATCCCGATGAGGGGATAGTTCCAATCTTCCTTTACGAGGGGCAGCTTAGCCGTGTAGTGGTGTAAGGATTTGAAGCGCATTTCCATTCCCGGAGAGATGCTTCCACCCATGAATTCATGGAATTTGTCCACAAAATTATATACGATGCACGAGCCCAGCCCAATGACCAGCAAATGTACTCCGGGAAAGCGGGAGATGCCACCTGCCATGGCTGCAATGCGGTCGGGACCTATGGTTTCGGGCTTTCCTAACCTAACCGTCAGGGGAGATTTGCTGGCAGAGGTGAGCAAGTGAAACCGGCTATGCTTAGCCAACAATGCCTCCAGCCCGGCCGGATGATAAACCACCGAAGATAAAATGGTCTTATCGGGGCGAAAACACTCGAGGATCGGAGCCACCGCATCGGGCTCACTGCTTTCCAATACCAGCATTTCCCGGAAACTTCCATCGGCAAAGACACCGCATTTCAGGCGGGTATTACCAAAGTCAAAGCAAAGGACCGTCTCCATGAAAGGGAAAGTTAGAAATTAAAACCGGGAAGTTGCTTAAAGTGCCCATTCAACTTGATTTTCTCCTTGAGGCTTTCCATTTCCGCCAGCAAGGGAATGATTTTCCCGAGGTGCCTTTTCAGGTATTCCTGTCGTTGGATCTCCCTGGGCAGTTGGAGGAATTCATATTCTTCCTCCAGGGAAAGACCCACGTGATGGGCAATATCATAGGCATTCAGGTGCAGGTCTTCCTTGGTGAACTTTTTTTGTACCTGCAGGAATTCGTGCAATTCCCGGATCCTGCGGACGAGCACCTGCATCAGTTCCCGGTTTCCGTCCTGTTCGTTTGCCTGGTAATTGACGATCGCCCCGCTGTATAGCTTTTCCGGCACTTGCCGGATCAACTCCAGGATGCGGAAAACCTCATCGCCTTCGGCGGTAATATCCAACTCCCCTGATTCGTGGACTTTGGCAATGTTAGTGATCGTTACGGTCGTCCCGTATTCCGCGACGCGATTGGACAGGACGGTGGGAATGCCGAAGCGTTTTTTTTCCTCGAAGCATTCGCGGATAAGCTGTATGTATCGGGGTTCGAAGATATGTAGGTTCAATTGTTCACCCGGAAAGACGACAATGGATAAAGGAAATATGGGGACGAAATTGGTCATAGGGGCAAAGTTGACATTTTTTTTGAGAAAACCCTATCTTGGCGGCTATGGAGAAATTATCGGTGGTCATCATCACCTTCAATGAGGAACGCAACCTTGGACGCTGTCTCGATTCCGTTCTCCGCATTGCAGATGAAATCGTGGTTCTGGATTCCTTTTCCACGGATGGGACTTTGACCATCGCCGGCGCCAGGGGCGCCAAAGTATACCAGGAAAGTTTTGCAGGATATACCGAACAAAAGAACCGGGCCCTCGCGCTGGCGTCCTTCCCCTTTGCGCTTAGCCTCGACGCCGACGAAGCCATCGATCAGCGCCTGGAGGCTGCGATCCTCAGTGCAAAGGCCGGCGGATTACAGGGCGCCTACACCATGAACCGTTGCACGAATTATTGTGGAAAATTCATCCGGCATGGCAGTTGGTATCCCGACCGCAAGCTGAGGTTGTTCGACCGGAGGCAGGCGAAATGGACGGGGTTTCGTATCCATGAACGCGTCGATTATACGGGGACGCCGATTCACCTCAGGGGAGATATTCTTCACTATTCCTATGATGCCCTGGAAGAGCACGCTACTCAAAACAACCGCTTCAGCACCCTTTCGGCCCAGGCCTATTTCGAGCAAGGGAAGCGGAGTTCCTGGTTCAAGATGCTGGTTAACCCCGCCTGGGCTTTCGTGGGGGGGTATATTTTCCGCCTGGGTTTCCTGGATGGCTTCCGGGGATTCGTCATTGCGGTCAATGTGGCGCACCTGACCTTCATGAAATATTATAAACTCTATGCACTCGCCAAGGGTATCCCCGTCAGCGCCGCCGCATCCCTGAACTCAGGCGTTTCCAGGCCATCTTGAGACGGGGAGGGGTGGGCGCTTCGGCCAAAGGCCCCGGGAAAAGTTCACCCCTGCGCAGGACGTGGTCCATGACCCAGCCCGAGGTAAGGCCCCACTTCCCTATAAACGTCAGATAACCCTTGTTGCGGACGATCTTTCGCGTCGAGGTACCCCCGAAATGATACACGCGGCTTCGCCCGACCCCTTTGAACAGGCGAATGCCCAGGGTCCATAACTTCATTGAGAAATCGGGGTCCGAGTACATGCCGGGTGAAAATTCCACACTGTAACCGCCAACCAAATCCCAGACGTCCCTGTGCACGACATTGGGGGGCCAGGTGGCTCCGGACCAATCTTCCTTTGAAAGGCCTGCATAGGCTTCGAGCAATTCCTTTTCCCTGAAATCCCCCGGCGAGGTTCCAAAATCGCCTACGATTACAGAGGGATTACCCGTTTCCCTGGGCTCGATCATCGTCGCCGATAGGAAAAACCAGGGATGCCCGATCGCCCTGATTTCGGCCACCAGAGCGGTATCCCATCCTGGACACACGTACATATCGTCGTTCAGGAACACCACGTATTCCCCCTGGATCAGGCTTCTGGTGTAATTGAGGGCGTAACAAATTCCAATGTTCTGGGCACTCCAGGTATAGTCGATGTCCTGTTGGGTTTCCAGCCATTCCAGCGTGCCATCTTTACCGTCATTGACGTGTACGATGATCTGGAGACGGGTGGCCGAATGGCGGCGGATACTATCGATACATAGCCTAAGGTAGTCCAGGTTATTCCAACTGGGAATGAGGATGGTCAGGAGGGGAGGATAAGTATGGAGGGGCCGTTTGACTTGCCTGAGGGGTATATGATCAATTCTTTCCATATTCGTTCTTCCACCAGCGGTATCCCAGGAATCCCATGATCCCAAAGGGGATGACCATCAGGTAGAGGATGCCCGCGTTCAGTGATTTGGCCGGTTTATCGCCCAATTGCTGGGCCGTTCGGGAGCAAACGGAACATTGGGCCATTCCCTTTCGCGGAGTGATCGTCAGACAACCCGCCAACAGCAGCAGAACCAGGAATTTGGACACAGCGTTGCGCATGAAACAAAGGTACGCAAAATTCATGTTTTGATTAACTTCACGCGAGCAAAGACGCCAAATGAGATTCATTATTGCTAACAAGACCCTTTTAGGTTTTTCTGTTTCCATTTTACTCATCATCATCGTAGGAGCCTCTGCCTACTTCACCATTTCTAAATATGATGAGAATACCTCCTGGGTAAACCACACTTATGAAGTGATTCAAAACATCGACGACCTGGACAAGCAGGTGCTGTCGATGGAGAACTCCGGGCGCGCGTACATCCTGACGGGAGATGAGACCAACCTGATTCCCTTCGAGGTGGCCGATCATAAGACGGGGTATCTTGTGGACAGGATTCAAACCCTTACGGCGGATAATCTTTCCCAGCAACGTAGAATCGAGGCATTGCGTCCCCTGCTTTCGGAAAGGCTGCAACTTCTGCGAGAGGGCGTTGAATTGCGAAAAAAGCTGCCTGCGCTGGATCCCCTTGTTCAAACACCCCTGGTCAGGGGCCGGGAATTAGGTGCAAGATTGGACCGCGTGCTGACCTCGATGCGTGACGATGAGATGTTTCTCCTGGCGGAGCGCAATACGAAGATGGATAAAAGTAAGGAGTACGCCATCTATACGGACGAGGGGGGAACCCTGATTGCATTGATCGTGGTGCTCGTCCTGTTGTGGTATATCACCAAAACATTCCAGGAACGCCTCAAGGCAGAAGAAAAGCTAAAGGAAAGCAATATATCCCTGGCGGAAGTGTCGGCGGAAAACCAAAGGCGCAATTGGATTCTTTCCGGGGCGTCCGAGTTGAACGGAAGGCTGAGGGGAGAGATGAGCCTGGAGGAATTGGCACAGCAAACGATCGAGACCCTTTGTACGTATATCGACGCCAAAGCGGGCGCTTTCTACTTGATGAATGAGGAAAGGACGGCCCTTACACTGGCCGGATCCTTTGCATTGTCTTACGAAGCGCCTATGGAAGTTTCCCTCAAGGAAGGCCTGATCGGACAGGCCGCATATGATGAAAAGACCTTGTCCTTGTCAGAGGTCCCCGGAGATTATTTTCCCATCCGTTCAGGCCTGGGAGAAGCTACGCCCCGGCATATCATCGTAATGCCCATTCGCCACGAAGAGGGGGTAAAGGGCGTGATCGAACTGGCTACCCTGGATGTCATCCCCGAAAGGAGCATGGATTTCCTCGACTTCGTATCCAAGGATATATCCGTTGCTATCCATACGGCCGAGTCCAGGAACAGGTTGAATCTCCTGAACGACCGCCTTCAGAAACAGGCGAACGAACTGCAGCTGCAGCAAGAAGAACTGCAGGCGGGCAACGAGGAGCTGATACGCCAGTCCGAGCAACTCCAGGCCTCCGAGGAAGAACTCAAGGCCCAGCAGGAGGAACTACAGCGGACCAACCGCTATAAATCGGAATTCCTGGCCAACATGAGCCATGAGTTGAGGACGCCTCTTAACAGTATCCTTATACTGGCCAAAATACTATCGGAGAATAAGGAAGTCAACCTGACTTCCAAACAGGTGGAATACGCCAAGGTCATCCACAAGTCAGGCCAGGATTTGCTGACGCTGATCAATGCCGTCCTGGACCTGACCAAAATCGAATCCGGCAAGACGACCCTGTCCATCGGGCGCGTGTCCCTGGAAGAGACGCGCATGGATATGGAAGCCCTTTTCAGGGAAGTCGCTTCAGCCGGGAAAATACAATACATTACCCGGATCGAACCGGGCTGTCCCCCGGAGATAAACACCGACAAGGTCCGCCTCGAGCAAATCCTCCGTAACCTTCTGTCCAATGCCTTTAAGTTCACGGGGGAAAAAGGGAAGATCGAATTGCACATTGCAGCCACTCCCCTCCAGGGGGGCATCGCATTTTATGTGCGGGATAACGGGATCGGCATACCAAAGGACAAACAGGAACTCATCTTCCAGGCTTTCCGCCAGGCCGATGGTTCCACCAACCGAAAATTTGGCGGAACGGGCCTGGGGCTCTCGATCAGCCGTCAACTGGCGGCCATGCTGGGAGGAGAAATCCGAGTCGAAAGTGAGATAGACAAAGGCAGCACGTTCAGCCTCTACCTGCCCGTCCAATATTTCTCCTCCTTTGGAGAGGTTGCGGCCGAGGAGCCAGGAGAACCCGTTGCCCTCTCCGGCGCCCGGACGCTGCTGATTGCCGAGGACGATCCCATATTTGCCGGTATCATCCGGGAATTCGCGGTTGAAAAGGGATACGAAGTCATCGTAGCGGCCCGGGGTGACCTGGTCGTGCCCTATACGCTGCAATATCGCCCCCTGGCTATCCTTCTTGATATACAATTACCCAACGTGGACGGGTGGACCCTCCTGGAGCAACTCAAGGCCAATCCTTCCACAAAGCATATCCCGGTGCACGTGATATCCGGAAGCCCCAACCGGGAAAAAGGGATTTCCATGGGCGCCATCGACTTCCTCAATAAGCCCCTCGGCGTGGAAGATATTGAAAGCCTCATCGGTTCTCTCTCCCGCTACCCATCCCCTTCCGTTAGAAAGGTCCTGATCGTGGAAGATGACCGGCTTCAAAGCGAGCAGTTGGAAAAAGTTTTAGGAGAGCGGGGCATTTCCACGCTCTCCGCTTCTGACGGCCGGCAGGCGATCCAGTTCCTGCACGAAGACGTCTTCGATTGTGTCATCCTGGACCTGACCCTTCCGGACATGAGCGGGTTCTCCCTCCTGGAGCACATGGAACAGTTGCACATCCTTCCCATGACCAAGGTAATCATCCATACGGCAAGGGAAGTCAACCGAGATGACGAAATAAGGTTGAGACGCTTTACCGACACGATCATATTAAAAGAGGGACGTTCCCAGGAAAGGCTGCTCAACGAGATCGCCCTGTTTTTGCACAGGGTGAATGAAAAAAAGTTTCCGTCAGGCCCCACTTACCGGCAACCGGCTTCCCACTCGGACGATCTTCTGAAAAATAAAAAAGTGCTCCTGGTAGATGACGATATGCGCAACGTCTTTGCGCTATCGGCTACGCTGAGGACCCATGGCCTCGAAGTGGTCATTGCTGCCGATGGACACGAGGCCCTCCATCAACTGGGGGAAAACCCAGATACGCAATTGGTGCTGATGGACATCATGATGCCCGAAATGGACGGGTATGAGGCCATGCGTCAAATCAGGAAGGATAAAAAGTACAAGGCGCTGCCCGTCATTGCCCTGACCGCCAAGGCCATGAAGGAAGATCGTGAAAAATGTATGGAAGCGGGGGCCTCGGATTACATCACCAAGCCCGTGGATGTGGACCAGCTCTTGTCCCTCATCCGCGTTTGGTTATATAATGGAAAGGAGCACTGATATACCGGGAAAGGACCTTGAGGAAATTCTCTCCCTTGTTCACGAAAGATTTGGGTATGACCTGAGCGGTTATGCGCGGACGTCGTTACAGAGGAGGATCGTGGGATTCATGAACAAGCAAATGCTACAGGAACCCGGGGTTTTGAAGGATCGGCTCGTCCGGGACGAGCAGTGTTTTCCCGCTTTCCTGCAGTACCTAACCATCAACCTGACCGGGATGTTCCGGGATCCCGGGTTTTTCCAGGCACTGAGAGAAGAAGTGATTCCCCAGTTGGCCTCCTATCCCTTTCTAAAAATCTGGCATGCCGGTTGCTCAACCGGAGAGGAAGTATATTCCATGGCCATCCTCTTGGAAGAAGAGGGATTACTGCATCGGACCCGGATTTATGCCACGGACATCAATGCGGGTGTGATCGAAATGGCAAAGCAGGGGATCTTTCCCTTGAGGAACATGCAGGAATACACCCGGAATTACCTGGAAAGTGGAGGAAAGTCGATATTTTCCCGTTATTATACGGCCAAATACGACCATGCCCTATTCGACACCTCCCTGAAAAAGAATATGGTTTTTTCACTGCACAACCTTGCTTCGGACAGGAGTTTTAACGAGTTCAACCTGATCATTTGCCGGAATGTCCTGATTTATTTTGACAGAGACCTCCAAAATCACGCCGTTCAACTGTTCCGCCAAAGCCTCTGCATGCTGGGATATCTTGGTCTCGGAGAAAAAGAATCCCTGACTTTCAATAAGGAAAGCAAATATTTCGATACCCTAAACAGCCACTGGAAAATATTCCGAAGGATCCAATAAGACCCAGGTTTCGTATATATACACTCGGATGGAAAACAGGACTCTGAACATACTGATCGTCGACGACCGGCCCGAAAACCTACTTGTTCTTGAAGAATTGCTGGCAGGCCCCGGCCGGCGCTTTGTACGCGCCACTTCGGGCAATGAAGCCCTCCGGTACGCCCTTAAGGGAGTCATCGGGCTGATCCTCCTGGACGTACAAATGCCCGACATAGACGGTTTCGAGGTGGCTTCCCTGATCAAAAGCAACCCCACCACCCGGGAGGTGCCGATCATTTTCATGACCGCTATCAATAAGGATGAGGAATACGCCCTGAAGGGCTATGAAGGAGGCGCCATCGATTATTTATACAAACCCCTCAACCCGGATATAACGCGTGCGAAAATAAGGGTCTTCGAAGAACTCTTCCACCGCCAGGAGGACCTGAAAGCGGCAAACCTCGAACTGCTCCAGGTCAACCAGCAACTCGAGGACCTCAACATGCAAAAGAACTACCTCCTGGGGATGGCCGCGCATGACCTGAGGGGCCCCATCGGAGCCATTTCCCAATTGAGCGGCCTGCTCCTGGCGGGCCAGGGCCTGAACCCGGATCAAACCAATTGCCTGACCACGATCCAGGAATCCAGCGACTATATCCTGCACATCATCGAAGACCTGCTGGATGTATCCAAAATAGAAGCGGGAAAGATGTCCCTGGACATACAACCCACGGACATCCGGTCCCTCGTGACGCACAGCCTCGCCATCCACCGACTGCTGGCCGAAAAGAAGAACATTCAACTGGTTTGTACCGAGGAAATCAGGACCACGTACCTCTATCTGGATCCCGTCAAAATCGAACAGGTCCTGGGGAATTTGCTCACCAATGCCATCAAGTTCTCTCCCAGGGACACCACCGTGCGCATCCAGGTGGAAGAAGGTAACGACCGTCTGACCGTCTCCGTTACGGATCAGGGCCTGGGCATTCCCAAGGAAGAACAATACAAGCTATTCAGCGGATTTGCCACCACTTCGGTCCGTGGTACGGAAGGAGAGAAAAGCACGGGCCTGGGCCTGTTGATCTGTTCCCGCATCGTCCAGGCGCACGGAGGCAGCATCCACCTCCAAAGCGAGCCCGGGCAGGGATCCACCTTCTGGTTCACCATACCCGTAACCATGGCTGAGCAACAATTGACGCCCGATCAAGCACCCATCCGCGTCCGCCAGGGGCTCCCCGCGCCTGCGCTTTATACCTCGTCGGGCGTTTCGAAAGCCATCCTGGTGGTGGAGGACGACAAGGTCGCCCAGCTTGTCATCTCCAAGGTCCTTTTACGCCTGGGCTACGACGCGCAGGTCGCGGGTTCGGCCGAGGAAGCTCTTTCGCTCGTCTCTACTTCTGATTTCCGCATGATCTTCATGGACGTCCATCTCCCCGGCATCTCCGGCATCGAAGCGACCCGCCGCCTTCGCGCCGCGGGCCAGCATATTCCCGTCGTGGGGCTCACCGCCTCCCGCGTGGAGTCCGAAATCGAGGAGTGCCTCTCTTCGGGCATGAACATCTGCATCAAGAAGCCCGTGATGGTCGCGGAGCTCCTCCGCACGCTCGAGTCGCAACCCACCTTTTAGTTTTCTACCGCGCTTTGGCTCGAGGGACATCTTGCTCAGCGCACAATACAAAGCGCTTCGCAAGACGTCCCTCGGCCAAGCGCTGCATCTTTTGGTGGTATGGGAAAATGGCCCGAAAGGCCTGGCACTCTGGTATGTGAGCCCGAGGTAAGGGGTGACCTGTTTCTGCGCTTTTGTCTTTCGCAGAAACAGGTCATCCCTTTCCTCGGGCTAAGAGGAACATAAAAAAACCTAGACCTCCTCGGTCTTCATGGACTTTTGCACGCGTTTGCGCTCATCGTCGTCGAGGATGACTTTCCGCATGCGCGTAAAGTGGGGCGTGACCTCGATGCATTCGTCCTGCTGGATGTACTCCATACATTCTTCGAGGGTCAGGACCGTCTTGGGCTGTATGCTTACAGCCGCATCGGAGCCGGAGGCACGCATATTGGTGAGTTTTTTGCCTTCGTTGGGATTGACGACGAGGTCGCCGGGTTTGTTGTTTTCACCGATGATCATGCCTTTGTACACTTCCTCTCCCGGGTCTACGAAAAAGAAGCCGCGGTCCTGGAGCTTGTCCAGGGAGTAGGCGGTGGTGGTACCATTTTCCTTGGCCAGGAGCACGCCGTTGTTGCGACCGGGGATGGCCCCTTTCCAGGGCTTGTATTCGGTGAAGCGGTGGGCCATAACGGCCTCGCCCTGGGTGCCGGTGAGCAGCGTGGTGCGGAGTCCGATCAGACCCCTGGAAGGGATTTCGAACTCCAGGTGCTGGACGTCTCCCTTGGTTTCCATGACGTGCATTTCTCCTTTCCGGCGGGTCACCAGGTCGATTACCTTACTGGCGAATTCCTGGGGTACGTCGACCACCAGGTTTTCGTAGGGCTCGCACTTTTTACCGTCGATGACCTTGATGATCACCTTGGGCTGGCCGACGGTCAGCTCAAACCCTTCCCGGCGCATCGTTTCGATGAGGATGCCGAGGTGCAGGATGCCCCGTCCATAGACCATGAAGCTATCGGCCAATTCGGTTTCCTCTACGCGCAGGGCCAGGTTCTTTTCCGTTTCCTTGATCAGTCTGTCCCTGAGGTGGCGGCTGGTAACGAATTTTCCGTCTTTACCGAAGAAAGGGGAATTGTTGATGCCGAAGGTCATGTTCATCGTCGGCTCGTCCACCTTGATCACCGGAAGGGCTTCGGGATTTTCGAAGTCGGCGATGGTATCACCGATGTTGAAGTCTTCCAGACCGACAACCGCGCAAATGTCCCCGGCAAGGACCTCGGAAACCTTCTTTTTTCCCATGCCTTCGAATACATACAGTTCCCGGACCCTGGACTTCTTGATGACGCCGTCGGCCATGACCAGCGAAATGGGTTGGTTTTCCTTTATGGAACCCCTGGTCACCTTTCCTACCGCGATGCGGCCCAGGAAGGAAGAATAATCCAGGGAGGTGATTTGCATTTGCAGGGTGCCCTCGGCCACTTTGGGTTCAGGGACATAGGTGAGGATCCCATCCAGCAGGGGGAAGATGTCTTCCGAAGGCGTCAGGGAGGTATTGAACCATCCGTTTTTACCCGAACCATAGAAGGTGGGGAAGTCGAGTTGTTCTTCGGTGGCGTCCAGGTTGAAGAATAGTTCGAAAACGGCATCGTGTACCTCGTCGGGGCGGCAATTGGGCTTGTCCACCTTATTGATGACTACGATCGGTTTCAGGTTGAGTTGTAATGCCTTTTGGAGCACGAAGCGGGTCTGGGGCATGGGCCCTTCAAAGGCATCCACCAGGAGAATGACACCATCGGCCATTTTCAGGACGCGCTCCACCTCCCCTCCGAAATCGGCGTGCCCGGGGGTATCGATCACGTTGATCTTAACGTCTTTATAGGTGACGGCAGCGTTTTTGCTGAATATGGTGATTCCCCTTTCCCTTTCCAGGTCATTGCTGTCCATGATCAAATCCCCCGTTTCCTGGTTGGAGCGGAATACATGGGTGGCGTGTAGAATCTTGTCTACCAGGGTCGTCTTACCGTGGTCTACGTGCGCAATTATAGCTATATTTCTAATATTCATACCGGCCGCAAAGGTACGTCAAATCTGCGGGTCGGCCAACCTTTAACATAAAGTTATTCCCCGAACAGGACCCCCTGTGGCGGGTTGCACGTAAAGCTCCTCCGGTGGTAAGGTGTCAGCCCGTGCTGGACGATGGCGGCCCGGTGGAATTCGGTGGCGTAGGCCTTATTATGGTCCCAGCCATACTCGGGATGGGCTTTGTGGAGTTCTTGCATGTAATCATCCCGGTAAGTCTTGGCCAGGATGCTGGCGGCAGCTATGGAAGCGAAGATGGCGTCCCCTTCGACGATACAATGGTGGAGCATGTCCTGGTAGGGCGTGAAGCGGTTTCCATCGACGAGCAGGACCTCGGGTCTCAGCCTCAATTGGTCCAGGGCCAGGTGCATGGCCTTAAAGGAGGCACGGAGGATATTGATCCGGTCAATTTCCTCATTGTCCACCATGGCTACGGCCCAGGCAAGAGCCTGTTCCTCGATGATGGGTCTCAACTCCAGGCGCACGACCTCTTTGACCTGCTTGGAGTCGTTCAGCAAGGGGTGATGGAAATTTTTGGGAAGGATAACCGCCGAGGCGAAAACGGGACCCGCCAGGCATCCCCTGCCAGCCTCGTCCAGGCCCGCTTCGATCCGCTTCTTGTGGAAATATGCCCTCAGCACGAGACAAAATTGGCGGATGGGCCCGATGAAGAAAAATAAAGATGTTCACATAGGGACCGCCACCTAAATTTGCACTGTTTATGAATCCTTTCCGCTCTTCCAGACCCGTTGCCATATGGATCATGATCGGCGTTGGCATGCTGATGATACAGGTATTGCTGGGGGGAATCACCCGCCTCACGGGCTCAGGCCTTTCCATTACGGAATGGGATGTAGTGACGGGGACCCTTCCGCCGCTGAACCAGCAGCAGTGGATGACGGAATTCCACAAATACCAGCTCACCCCGCAATACCGATTATTGAACACGGATTTTACCCTGGGCGATTTCAAATTCATTTTTTTCTGGGAGTACACGCATCGGCTTTGGGCGAGAATCATAGGGATCGTATTCCTGGTGCCCTTTGTCATTTTCATAGCAACGAAGCGGATCCGTCAGGATATGATTATCCCTCTCGTGGTCCTCGTAATGCTGGGGGCCATGCAGGGATTGGTAGGATGGATCATGGTGGCCAGCGGGCTCACGGGAGACGCCATTTACGTGAATCCTGTCAAGTTGACCCTGCACTTCCTGTTTGCCATGGGACTCATTGCCTATACCTTTTGGTTCGGCCTCCAACTCCTCGTCAGGGAACAGCGACGCCGTAAGGATGAAGGACTAATAAAATGGTGTATAGCCCTCTTAACGCTCGTCGCGATCCAGTTGGCCTTCGGAGCTTTGATGGCTGGCAATAAAGCCGCATCCGCCGCCCCCACCTGGCCAAGCATCAACGGGGCGGCATGGCCGGCGGGATTGTGGAGTGAAACTCCGGGGATACGCAATTTGTTCGACAACAAAATCACGATTCAATTCATCCACCGCGGATTGGCTTACCTCATATTCTGCGCCATAGCCGCATTCACGTGGAAAGCATATATGAAAGGCCTGCGCTCTGCCTGGATCCCGATGGCGTTGGTTTGCCTGCAGGTCATGCTGGGCATCTACACCGTGCTGACCAGCGACTATCCACGAACTGGCCCCTGGGGCACCTTTCAATGGATAGCCCAGGCGCATCAATTGGTGGGGATGTTCTTATTTCTATCCCTCTTGTACGTCTATTATCTGGTGCACGGGAGGCGCCCGACCCGGATATGAAAGCGATTTGGACAGGATTTTACCGCTCCTTCCCAGTGCAACTGGCGCTCCTCCATTTCAGGAAATACCAGGTACTCCTGATTTTCTGGTGGATCGTGGGGAGCGCGGTGGCGGGTCAATTCATGAGCAATTTCGGGGCCTATACCCTTTTCCTGGCCCCGGAATACCGGGGACATGTGGATTTCCTGAGTGCCCTGTTCGTGGGGGTGGCCCTGGGCATATTCGTGATGAGCTGGAACATCACCACCTTCATCCTCTTCAGCCGCTTCTTCAGGTTCCTGGCAACGACCTCACACCCCTTCCTGAAGTACTGCCTTAACAATGCCGTGATCCCCCTGATTTTCCTGGCGTACTATTTCGTCCGCGCTTTCACTTTCGAGCGCGGAAAGGAATTGATGAGCCTGGGGGAAACGATGTACATGATGCTCGGATTTATCCTGGGCCTCATCCTCTTCCTGGTGTTCAGCCTGGGGTATTTCTTCGGGGCGAACCGTACGATTGCCCGCGAACTGGGGCCAGCCTCCGGCGATGCCAATCAATTCCGCAAACTTTACCGGCACTGGAAGCAACAAGGGATGACAAACACGGGCCTCCTCAGGGTGGACTGGTATTTTACGAGCCTGTTCAAAATCAAAGCGCCACGCGACGTCAGCCACTATAGCGAGACCTTCCTGGACAGGGTATTCAAGCGCCATCATTTCGCAGCCATCCTCTCGATCCTGGCGGCTTTCCTGGTCCTGATGACCGTGGGCTACTTCATGGACAATCCTTACCTCCAGATACCGGCCGCGGCGAGCATCCTCATTTTTTTCGCCCTGCTGCTGGCCGCCTCGGCGGCCTTCGTGTATTGGCTCGGGAGTTGGACCGCTCCCGTGGCGCTGGTGCTTCTGGTAGGTTTGAACCTCCTGTTCGAATACAACATCCTGGATACGCGCAACAAACTGTACGGGTTGGATTATACGCGCGACCAACCCGACCCCGCTTACAGCCGGGACAGCATCCGGACCCTGAGTACGCCTGAAAAACAAGCCGCCGACAAAGCAGGAATGATCCATGTCCTGGAAAACTGGAAGGCCCGGCAGGACAACCCTCACCCCACCATGTTCCTCATCGATGTCAGCGGAGGGGGGACCCGGTCCGCGACATTTACCATCAGCGTCCTTCAGAAATTGGACAGCTTGACGGGGGGCGCTTTCCTTAAACGCACCTTCTTCATCACCGGTGCTTCGGGAGGGATGCTGGGCGCCACGTATTTCAGGGAATTGTACCGACTCAAAAACCGGGGCTTACCCATCAACCTGGAAGACCCGGTTTACGTGGACAACATTTCCAAGGACCTGCTGAATCCCCTCTTTTCCTCCTTCGTCACGAGGGATATCCTGGCCCCTGCCCAATCCTTCGACGTAAGCCCCTATGCTTACGTCAAGGACAGGGGATATGCCTTTGAAGAGCAACTCGACGAGAATACGGGGAACATCCTGGACCACCGACTGGGCGATTATAAAAATGAGGAGGACTCCGCCTCCATTCCCATGATCATCTACAACGGAACCGTTTCGAGGGATGGGCGGAAAATGATGTTTTGCACCCAGCCCATCAGCTTTCTCATGCAGGCCCTGCCGGACAGTGCCGCGGGGGTGTATTCGGATCCCGACGCGATCGACTTCGGCGCTTTCTTCCGGAGGCAAAACCCCATGAATGTCCGCCTCCTGAGCACCCTCAGGGTTGGCGCCACCTTTCCCTATGTGTTGCCCAATGTCTGGTTACCCTCCCAGCCCGTGATCGACCTGATGGATGCAGGCCTCCGAGATGACTACGGACAAGAAAACACCGTCCGGTTCATGGAAGTATTCGATGACTGGCTGAAGGAAAACACGGGGAAGGTAGTATTGATCCAGATCAAGGACCGGAGGGGGACCGATTGGGGGGATGATTTCTCTACCCCCGATTTCACACAGTTCTTCACCAGACCTTTCCTTACCCTTCAATACAACTGGCCGAAATTACAGGACTATTCCCAGGATGAACTGGTCAGCTCCGCTGCTAAATCCTTCCACTTCAACTTCAGGAAGGTCACTTTTTCGTACATCCCCCCCGAGGGCACCACTTACGCGCCCCTGAATTTTCACCTCACGGCACGGGAAAAGCAAAGCGTCGTCATGTCGCTTCAAAGCCGGGAGGTCCAGGCTTCCCTGCGGAACCTGGGGACGCTTCTTACAAAGTAAGGGGTTGCAGCAGCCGGAAGGCTTTCGGGATCACTTGTATGGTGAAGGTATCGTTACCCGGCCAGGGGTCCCCGTCGATATGGAGGGGCGCCAACCTGGGGTTGCGGATGGTCAGGGATGTCGCCTGGAAGTATAATATCCCCGTGGAGGCGTCGCTGATTCCATAGTGCCGCTGGACCTTCCCGCTCCGGACTTGTCGCAGGATAGAACCCACCAGCCTCCATTTACTCATTTGCTGAACAATTACGATATCCAGCTTTCCGTCCTCCAGGCTGGCCTGGGGTGCAATTGTGAAATGATTGCCGAACTGGTTGCTGTTGGCGATGCTGATAAAATAGGCATCGGTGTTGAACTGTTGCCCATTGATATACACCTCGAAGGGATAGGTCTTTGCCGTCAGGAAATTGCGGATTGAAGTCTTCACGTACGTCCAAAAGCCCCGGGTGCCCGAACGCGCGAAGTCATGGGCGACCTGGGCGTCAAAGCCCAGCCCGGCCAGCATGCAACAAAATTGTTCGTTGACATAAAAGGCATCGACGGACGCATAGCGGCCCGCGAAGATGATCTCCAGGGCCCTGCGGGGATCCTTGGGAATGCCTGCGGCGAAGGCCAGGCCATTCCCCGAACCCTTGGGAATAATGCCAAGACTGACGGGAGCAGGAATCCCCTGCAGCGCTTTGGCTACCTGCCGGACGGTTCCGTCCCCCGCGGCTACCACGACATCGGTTACAAATTCCAGTTTGATTTTTTCCCGGAGAAAATGGTAGTCGCCAGTGGGATGCGTATCCACGATGCTGTAGTGGATCCTTTGCTCCTCCGTCAACCGGCCGATCAGGGACCTCAATGATTTTTTTCCGCCCGTGCCCGAAATGGGATTGATCAGGTAAACGATATGGCGCATGTGGGTGGCAATGTCGCAAAAAGTTCCAGGCCTTGTATATTAATTTTACATTTGCGCCATGGCTATACATCACTTGTCGGAACAAGAGATCATCAGGAGGCAAAAACTGGTTGAATTGCAAGAGCTCGGCATCGACCCCTTTCCGGCTCCCGAGTATCCGATCACGCACACGGCCGCCCAAATCAAAGAAGGCTTTTCGGAAGCGACCAAGGACGCATACGCCAACGTATCCCTGGCCGGTCGCCTCATGGGCATCCGGGACATGGGAAAGGCCTCCTTCGCAGTTCTCCAGGACCATACCGGACGCATCCAGCTCTACGTTAAGCGCGATGAAATCTGCCCCGGGGAAGACAAAACGTTGTACGATACCGTTTGGAAAAAATTATTGGATATAGGTGATTTCATAGGGGTAAAAGGATATGGATTCGTCACCAAAACGGGGGAAACCTCCGTGCACGTGACCGAATTCACCCTCCTTACCAAGGCCCTCAAACCCTTACCCGTGGTCCGGGAAAAAGACGGCGAAACGTTCGACGCGGTGACCGATCCCGAATTCCGTTACCGTCAGCGCTACGTGGACCTTACCATCAATCCCGCGGTACGTGAGGTGTTCGTGCAACGAAGCAAGCTGATCGCCACCATGCGGAATTTTCTGAACGAGCGAGGCGCCCTGGAGGTCGACACCCCAGTGCTGCAGAGTATCCCGGGGGGAGCTATAGCCCGGCCCTTTATCACCCACCATAACGCCCTGGACATTCCCCTGTACCTTCGCATCGCCAATGAGCTCTACCTGAAGCGCCTGATCGTGGGGGGGTTCAACTGGGTATATGAATTCAGTCGCGACTTCCGCAATGAAGGCATGGACAGGACTCATAACCCCGAGTTTACCATCCTGGAATTCTATGCCGCGTATAAGGACTATCTCTGGATGATGGACAAGACCGAACAACTCTTGGAAACTTGCGCGCGGGAATTACACGGAACAACCGAGGTAACGGTAGGCGGGCAGCCCATCAGCTTCAAGGCCCCTTTTCCCCGCGTGCCCATCTACGATGCCATCCAAACGCATACGGGTATCGATATTCGGCACATGGAGGAGGCGGACCTCCTGGAAGTCTGCAGGTCATTGCACCTGGAAGCCGATGCGGGTATGGGAAAGGGAAAGCTCATCGATATCATATTTGGGGAGCGGTGCGAGGGCCATTACATTCAACCAACTTTCATTATCGATTATCCCGTTGAAATGAGCCCCTTAACCAAATCGCATCGTTCCAAAATGGGACTGGTAGAACGTTTCGAGCTGATGATCAACGGCAAGGAAATTGCCAATGCCTACAGTGAATTGAACGATCCCATCGACCAAAGGGCCCGCTTCGAGGATCAGGTGCGACTGATGGAAAGGGGGGACGAGGAGGCGATGTACATAGATAATGACTTTCTCCGGGCGCTGGAATACGGGATGCCGCCTACTGCGGGGATCGGGATTGGCATAGATCGCCTGTGCATGTTATTGTTGGACCAGCCCTCTATACAGGACGTGTTGCTGTTTCCGCAGATGCGGCCTGAGTAGCCTGCGGGCCCACGGACTTTTGAATGCTCTGCATCAGGTCAATCTGCACCTGCTGAATTTCCAACAACTTCTTTTGTTCATGGATCAGCAAATGATCGATCTTTTCATGCAGCAGCCTTATTTCAAGCTCCGCCTTGAGGTTCACCTTATAGTCGTGCTCGGAACGCGCCCTGTCCTTATCGGCTTGCCGGTTCTGGCTCATCATGATGACGGGCGCCTGGACCGCCGCCAGACAGGATAAGATGAGGTTCAACAGGATGAAGGGATACGGGTCGAAGGCCTTTGCCTGGAGCATCGCCACATTGAAGCCAATCCAGACGAAGAGGATGATGAAGAAAATGATCAGGAAGGTCCAGCTACCCCCGAACGAAGCCACCCGGTCCGCAATCCGCTCCCCGAAGGTGGCCGCGCGGTCCTCTTCCTCCTCCACGTTTTCCGTCAGGATTTCGTTATGGCCTATGCTCTGAATGACCTCCTTTTCCATGCCGCTCAGCTCCCCTATTTCATCCTCGACGATGGAGGCGACGTATTCGCTCATGAGCTGGTTGAAGGCGTCCTGGGAAAGGACGCTGTCTTCTTTGAAGTCCGGATGCCGGGCCTTAATGAAGTCGTAAACGGTTTTGCGCATTTGGCCCCCGCTTACGGCTTCGCCGGGAGAGCACTGTTTGTTGGTGAGGAAGCACGTGGAGCTGCCGATCATAGTAACCCCAATATACGACGCTTCATCGAATGAAACCTATACCCTACGCTGAGGGATGCGCTTTCATTGATGGTCTTGAGTCCCAGGTTCTTTTGGGGTTCCGAGGTAAAATCGTAGAGTCCGCTCACATAGGCGTACCATTTGCCCCCGTTGTACCCGGCGGTCAGCCTGCCCTGGTAGCCCAGCATGGGGTAGAGCTTTTCCTTGGTGTGGAACTGGTCCAGGTAAACGCCCGCGCCCGGTCCGATACAGAAAAGGGGAGAGCAGGTCCAGTGACCGTCCGCCCAGGCGAAGGCGTAAGTGTAACCCACCTTGCCCAGTAGCACGACGTGGTTTGCATTTCGCGTGAGCAGATTATATAGGCTGGAATCGCCGGGGACGGTATCCAGGGAAGATTTCTGGAGGGCGAAATTCTGGTAAGCGGGGGTCAGCATAGCCATGAAGGACCCCCCGCTCCGGGTCTGGAGCCGGGAAAAGTTGTCGGCAGCAGCATAGGAAAAACGATGGGGAGTGAGGAAATAGGTGATATTGACCCCCACATATTTATAGTCCACCCATTGCCAGACGGAGTTCACCTTCCCGGGGTGGTCCTGTTCCAGGAGTCCCCGGTCGTGCTGATAGGAGCCCTCGACGCCCCACTGGTCCCACCACTTCGATAGGGCGATCTGGCTGGCCCGGACTTCTTTGTCCCCTCCTTTCAGCACGGAAGTCTGGGGAATGTTGACCGCGAAGAAAAAGGAAAACCATTTATACGTAAGGGTGGCACCCAGGTAGGCGCTGGTATTGGCTTGCAACCGGGGCTGGCGTGTGATCATGGTGGAGGGGCCGCCGGCGCTGAACAGGGTGTGCCACACTCCCAGGTTAGAGAGTATGTTATTGCTGTCCGGAAAGGCCCGAAAACGAGAAGTATCCTGGGCCCGCAACGAAAAGTTTGCAGCCAGGAGCATCGTGAGGAGTAAGGTTCCGCGGGATAAAGCCATCATCCAATCATTTCCCCTTTGTGCTTAGTATCTACCTTTCGGTACGCCCAGGCAAAAAATAAGGGGAACACTAATAACGAAAACATCATCGCGCAAAGTATGCCGCCGATCACGACTCTCGCCAGGGGGCGGGAGCTTTCGGAGCCGATCCCCGTGGAAACGGCCGCAGGAAACAAACCAATAGCCGCCATCAAGGCCGTCATCATGACGGGGCGGATCCGGGAATTGACCCCCAGCTTGATAGAGGTATATAATACGTTACTTTGTCCCTTGATCTTTTCGAGGTTCTGCTTGAAAACGGTAATCAGTAGCACTCCGTCCTGGATACAAATCCCGAACAGGGCGATGAACCCGATCCCCGCGGAAATACTGAAATTGGTTCCCGTGATGAACAGGGCCGCGATACCACCCACGATGGCAAAAGGCACATTGAGGAATACCAGGCCCGCGTCCTTGAAGTTTCCGAACATGATGAAGAGCAGCAGAAATATAAGTAAGAGGCTGATGGGTACGACTTCTTCCAGTCTTTTCTCGGCCCTTTGCTGGTTTTCGAAGTCACCCTGCCATACCATGGAGTACCCTTTAGCGAGGTGAACTTGCTCGTCTACCTTTTTCTGCGCTTCGGCAATGGCGCTCCCCATATCCCGTCCCCGGACGGAGAACTTCACGGCCGAATAGCGTTCGTTGTCGTCCCTGAAGATCAGGCAGGGTCCGTCGGTCAGGGAAATATCGGCGATTTCCCGGATGGGTACCTTGGAGCCGTTGAGGGTGGGTACCAGGGTATTGCCGATTTCATCCACGTTGGCCCTGAATTGTTCGGGGAAACGTACCCGTATGTCGAACTTTTCATAGCCTTCAAACAGGGTTGAAGCGGCTTTCCCCCCGATGGCCATTTCGATTACGGCGTTGGCGTCCGCGGGGGCTACCCCATAGGAGGCCATCTTTTGCTGGTTCAGGTTGATTTCGAGTTCGGGTTGTCCCAGGTTGCGGATGACGCCCAGGTCTGTAATGCCCCGAACTGTCTTCAATATGTCGTTTACCTGGAAGGATTTTGCCTCCATATAATTCAGGGAATCCCCGAATATTTTAACGCAAATCGAGCCCTTGACCCCCGACACGGCTTCTTCCACATTGTCACTAATGGGTTGGGAAAAATTCAGGTCCGCCCCCGGGATCACGGATAATTTTCCAGTCATCAAGTTGATCAGGGAGTCTTTGGTGATATGCGGCTTCCAATCCCCTTCGGGGTATAGGATGACGTCGAATTCGTTGTTGTAGAAACCAGTCACGTCGGTTCCGTCGTCGGGTCGTCCCGTTTGGCTGACAACATTCTTTACCTCAGGAAAGGTCATGACGATACTACGAACCTGGTCTGCGATCTGCACGGACTTGTCCAGGGAAATGCTGTAGGGCATTTGGACGCGAAGCCATATAGCCCCTTCATCCAGCTCGGGTAGGAATTCGGAGCCCAGGAACTTGAAGGAGTAAATCCCTACGACCATCACGATCAGGGAGATGATCATGGTAGGCCGGCGGAAGCGCTTGTAGTTGAAGGTAAACAAGCCCAGCATGACCCGGGTCAGGTTGTGCACAAAGGGGTTCCGCTTTTCCCGCACGTTTTTGCGAAGCAGCAGATTAATGAGTACAGGCACCAGGGTCAGGGTGAAGATCAGGGCGCCCAGCAGCGCAAAGCCCAGGGTGTAGGCCAGGGGCGAAAACATTTTTCCCTCCACCTTCTGGAAGGAGAAGATGGGCAGGAGCGCCGTAATGATAATGATCTTGGAAAAGAAGATGGCTTTGGCCAGTTCCGAGCCTTTGTTCTTGATCAGGCCTAGTTTGATGACCTTGTTGAATCGGGCCATGCCCATTTCCATAGCCTCATGGTCCAGGGCCACATAGAGCCCTTCGACCATGACCACGGCTCCGTCGATGATGATCCCGAAGTCTACGGCGCCCAGGGACAGCAGGTTGGCCGACATGCCCATCAGGCGAAGGCAAATGAAGGCGAACAGCAACGCCAGCGGAATGATGATGGAAACGATCAGCGTGGTCCTCCAGTTGAACATGAACAGGGAAACCAGTAAAGTGACCAGGAGGATGCCCTCCACCAGGTTGTGCAACACCGTATGCGTGGCATAGTGAATCAGGTCTTCCCGGTTATAATAGGGGACGATCTTGACGTCGGGGGGCAGGACCTTGTCATTGAGCTTCTTGATTTTTGCCTTTAGGCCATCGATGACGATGGAGGGGTTTTCCCCTTTGCGCATCAGTACGATGCATTCTACGGCATCTTCCACGTCCCGGACACCCGTGGAGAGCGCATCGGTGCGGCCCACGTGTCCCAGGCGGGGCACATTGCTGATCCGGACATCGGCCACATCCTTCACCAAAACGGGGATGCCGTTGTTGCTCTCGACGACGATGTTTTTGATCTCATTAATATCATTGAGGAGACCGATGCCCCTGACCACGTAAGCCTGGTTGTTACGTACGATGATGTCCCCCCCGATATTGATGTTGCTTCGGCTGACGGCGTTAGACACATCCAGCGGCGTGATGCCCAGGGTATTGAGTTTTTCGGGGTTGGGAGCGATCTCGTAGACCTTCACCATGCCTCCAAAGCTGGTCAGGTCGGCAATTCCCGGAACCGAACGGAGCTGGCGGTCAACCACCCAATCCTGGATGGTCTTGAGTTCCCGGGCGTCCCGTAGGTCGCTTTCCAGGGTATACCGGAATATTTCACCCGTAGGCCCCGTAGGAGGCTGCACGGATGGGTTTACTCCGTCAGGAAGGTCCGCGTTGGGCAACAGGTTATTGACCTGTTGACGCGCGTAGAAGTCTTCCACGCCATCCTCGAAGATGAGCTTTACGTAGGATAAGCCGAAGATGGAGGTGGACCGCAAGCTCGTTTTCTTTTGCACCGGGTTCAAGGCGATCTCGATGGGGATGGTTACGAACTTTTCCACTTCTTCGGCGCTGCGTCCCGGCCACTGGCTGATGACGCTGATCTCCGTATTCGTCACGTCCGGAAAGGCTTCGATGGGCATCGTCCTGAAACAAACGATTCCGAAGGTCACCAGGATGGCCGTGGCAAAAAAGATGAAGTACTTGTTTTTAAGGGAAAACGCGAGAACCCCTTTGAGGAATTTATTCATGTCAGTGGCGCGTTAACTGTTGAGCTGGGCATAAATGAGCAATGCCTGAGAAGCCAGGACCTTGTCTCCCTCGGTGATGCCCGTCGTGACGTAGGTCTGGTTGCCCACGCTGTTCAATACGTCCACCTTGTGCATCTGAACCTGGTTTTGTGCGTTTACGACCAAAACGAAATACTGGCTCTTGTCGAAGATCAGGGCACTTGAAGGGATACATAGGGATTCGTCATGGGTCTTGTTGGAAATCGTGACGCTCGCATACATTTCGGGTTTCAGAAGATAACCCGGGTTAGGCAGCACGACACGCACACTCATAACCTTATTGGTGGGGTCCAGGACGTTGGAAATCTTGTCCACTTTTCCCCGGAAGACCTGCCCGGGATAGGACAGCGTGGTGATGGTGGCGCTGTCTCCCATATGTACGTTGGCGATATTCGATTCGTACACATTCGCCAGGATCCAAACGTTGTTCAGGTCGGATATGGTAAAGAGGTTGGTGCCGTTGTCCGCCCGGATCGTTTGGTTGTTGGTCACCAATTTTTCCACTACGAACCCATTGATGGGCGTTTTGACAACGGTTTGGCCTTGGGTAGTGTCACCGCCATTGATGGACAATACCTGCCTGGAACGGGCGAGTTCGGACTGAGCCTGGGAGAAGGCGGCCTCGGCGGCAAGCAGGTCGCTTTGGGAGGCCAGGCCGTCTTTGAACAAATCCTGTTGGGCGTCCAGATTCCTTTTCGTAACGGTCAGGTTCGTTTCGGCATTGACCAGGTCCCTGGTATAGCCCGACATTTCAGAGCTGCGGATGAGACCCAGGCGTTCCCCAACATGCACATAATCCCCCAGGGCAACGTTGACCCCGGTGATGTTCCCGCTGACCATGGGATATATCCGGACGACATTGTCATTATTAAAGGAAATCTTTCCCGTCAGCGTAATCGCATTGACCATGGGGCATTTCCTTACGGGTTCAATATCCAGGGTTTTAGCCAAGGAGTCGGGAATGACATAAAAGTCACTGGCGGGAGTGGATTTTTCATCCTTGGGACTGCAGGAGCTCAACGCCAGCAGCACGCCCGTAACCATCAGAGAAATTCGAAAGGAAAATGGCACACCAAATAAATTAAGGGTGTAAAAGTAGCCAATTTATGCACAGATTAGGGGCGACTAATCTACATTAGAGACTTCTAATCGGATCCCGAGTAACATGTTAAAATAATGTTAGGTGTTTGCTCGCCTATGAAACCTGCTGGACTTCAGGTACGTTGAACCGGAACCCGATGCCGTGAATGGTTTCAAGAACGATGCTGGGATCGGCCTTGAAGTGCTTGCGGAGTTTGGTTATGAAAACATCCATGCTCCGCCCCAGGAAATAGTCATCCTTACCCCAAACGTTGAGGAGCACTTCCTCCCTTTTTAGGATCTTGTTGGGATGCTTGCACAGAAAAAGAAGCAGATCGGCTTCCTTTTGGGTAAGGTTGATGGTCTGATCGTCCACGTAAATTTTGAGGTCCGTAAAGGAAAAGCGTAATTTCCCGACCTGGAAATTCACGGTTTCTTCCGAATGAAGCTTCCGGGTTCGCCTCAGGAAAACTTCCATGCGCAGGATCAGTTCCTGCATATTGAAGGGTTTGACGATATAATCGTCCGCCCCGCTTTGAAATCCTTTGATCTTGTCTTCCTCCAGAGCCTTGGAAGTAATAAACAGAATAGGAACAACGTCGCTTTTTCCCCGGATCTTTTTGGCCACAGTAAACCCGTCCTTGGAGGGCATCATCACGTCCAGGAGGCAAATATCAAAGTCTTGCTTCTGGAATTGCTGCAGCGCCTCATCCCCGTCCGGGCATAATGTCACATCGTAACCCCCTATTTCGAGGTTATCCTTAATGACATACCCTAGCACAAGATCATCTTCGGCTAATAAGACTTTAATTTTGGCCGGCTGCATGATTTAGCTGTTTTTTTAAGGTTGTAAGCGGCAATATAGTAAGAATTCCGTTACTGTTCTACTTAACTTTGCGACTCAACGGTCCCGGACAATATGAGCAAATCCTCACAGATCTTTCAAACCGATAACCCATCCCGATGGAGGCGTGTCCAATGGTCCTTCAGGGTGGTATTGGCGGTATTGGTCTTTCTTATCTTTATTTTGTTCGTGGCCCTGGCCCGTTTCAAAAACCCTTCCCTTCCCCTCCTGGAGCAGCAAGCCGATTATTATCAGAAGATATTGAAACCCAAGGGGGTTATAACTTTCAAGAACTCCCGCAACAAGGAGTATCAGGGGTTCCGGGACATCCTCAATCGCGCCGCGGATTCGGCTAGGCGGAACCGGGCCGCAGCCAGGGAAAATCCATTTATCCGGGCAGCCTTTTATAGCCCCTGGTCCCCCGATGCCCATATATCCTTACGAAATTATGCCGGAAGACTCAACAGCATCTTCCCGGAATGGTTTTATATCCAGGATGCGGGCTCCGGTCTTTCCAGCAGGCTGGACAGCTTTGGACTAAACCTTTGCCAGAAGAACAACCTCAGGATTTATCCTGTAGTTTCCAACTTCAATACCCAGACCCAGGATTTCGACGGGAAGCTCCTGAAACCCCTGTTGCACGACAAGGCATACCGTTCCCGCTTCCTGAATGCGCTGAAGGATACCCTCCTCCGTTATAATTTCCAGGGGGTGAACATCGACTTCGAGGAACTCAGGGAAAGCAGCCCCGGGTATCTCGTAGACTTCATGGAGGATTTGTATAAGGTCCTGCACCCCCTCGATAAGAAGGTGACGATCGACGTGACCCCCGAAAACGACGATTACGATTATGATAAGCTCGCGGCCTGGAGTGACTACATCGTTCTGATGGCGTATGACCAGCACTATGACGAAAGCGTACCGGGCCCGGTAAGCGCCCAGAAATGGATTGAAGAGGCCATGGACCAGGCGGCAAAAGACATCCCCTCGGGAAAGATCATCCTGGGTATGGCGGGCTACGGATACGACTGGCCCAAGTCGGGCAAAGCCAAATCGATCACTTACCCCGAGGCGCTTACGATGGCACAGGAATACCACGCCCCCATCACCTTCGACGACGACAGCTACAACCTGCACTATACGTATTCGACAAAGGACGTCAATGAAAACACGGGTCAGGTGGAGGACGTCCAGCACGAAGTCTGGTTCACGGATGCCGCCACCAATTTTAATACGATACGCTTTGCCGACGAATACGGGGCGGCCGGGACGGCGCTTTGGCGCATGGGCGTGGAGGACATGAGGCTCTGGACCTTTTATCCTTACGATTTGAGTAACAATGGATTAAAGAAGCACCCCTTCGACTATAGCTCCCTTTCCTTCGTGCCCTTACAATGGGACAACGTAGCGCCCCCCATCGGAGAAGGGGAAATCCTATCGGTCGAAAGCATGCCCCAGGAAGGGAAAATCACCCTGGACGTAGACACGGCGGAAAACCTTATTACGGAGCAGCACTACGTGCAACTGCCCGTGAGCTTTTTGATCAAACGCTTCGGGGAGGATACCAGCGAGGTCCACCGGAAAATCATCCTCACCTTCGACGATGGACCCGATCCCAAATGGACGCCCCAAATCCTGGATATTCTCGAAAAGGAAAATGTTCCGGGGGCCTTTTTCGTGGTGGGGATCAACGCCGAAAAGAATATCCCCATCCTAAGGCGGGAATACCTGGCCGGCTATGAGATCGGCAACCATACCTTCACGCACGGGAACATTGCCCTGATGAGCGCCCGCAGGGCGGAACTGGAAATGAAGCTGACCAGGCTCCTGATCGAATGTGTCACCGGGCGGTCCACCATCCTGTTCAGGCCACCGTATAACGCCGACTCCGAACCCCATACCTACGAGGAACTGATGCCCATCGCACGGAGCAAGAACGATAATTATTATACGGTAGGGGAAGCCATAGATCCCGAGGACTGGCAACCCGGGGTAACCGCGGATTCTATTTTTGCCCGGGTGGTCCGGCTGGAGGACCTGAACAAGGGGAACATCATCCTGCTGCATGATGCGGGGGGAGACAGCCGTCTGGCTACCGTGCAAGCGTTGCCCCTCATTATCCAATATTTTAAGCAAAAGGGCTACCGCTTTACAACCGTATCCGATCTGATGGGAAAGAGCTACGACGACGTAATGCCCCTCCTCCCCAAGACCAAAGATACCTGGATGGTCCGCGCTAATTACTGGCTGGCAACGGCAACATATTGGACGGGGGAAATCCTGTTCGTTTTATTCCTGGTCGGGATCGCCCTGTCCATGGCGAGAATGATCATGATGGCGATCATGGCATCGCTCCAGCGGAAAAAGGAAAAGCACTTGGTGGCAGGGTACGAGGCCGTGGCCGCCTCCTGGAAGCCAAATGCGCCCCTGGTCAGTATCATCATTCCCGCCTATAACGAGGAGATCAATGCCGTCAAAACCATCAAAACCTTGTTGCTGCAGGACTATCCGAATTTCAACATCGTGATGGTGGACGACGGGTCAAAGGATAACACCCTGGAGCGTGTCACCAAGGCCTTCGAAGGGCACCCTAAGGTGAGGGCGGTGACCAAGCCAAACGGGGGGAAGGCCTCTGCCCTGAACTATGGGATTCACATCACCGAAGCCGAATTTATCGTCTGTATCGACGCGGATACCCAATTGAACGCTAACGCCGTCAGCGAACTGATGAAGCGCTTCACGGATGACCGCGTTGGTGCGGTCGCGGGGAACGTCAAGGTGGGCAACGAAAGGAATGTCCTGACGTACTGGCAAAGCATAGAATACATTACCGCCCAGAATTTCGACCGCAGGGCCTTCGACCTGTTGAACTGCATCACCGTGGTTCCGGGGGCAATCGGCGCCTTCCGGCGTTCGGCCATCACCGAGGCGGGGATATTCACGACCGATACACTCGCGGAAGATTGCGACCTGACCATGCGCCTCTTGCGCTGTGGATATGTGGTCCGGAATTGCGCGACGGCGCTGGCGTATACAGAAGCCCCCGAAACACTGGGAAACTTCCTGAGGCAGCGCTTCCGCTGGAGCTACGGGATCATGCAATGCTTCTGGAAACACCGCGACGCGTGTTTCAACAACAAGTACAAGGCCTTCGGCTGGGTGGCCCTTCCCAATATCCTGATCTTTCAGATCCTGCTCCCCTTCCTGGCACCCCTGGCAGATATCATTTTGGTGCTGAGCCTCATCGCGGCGGCCTTCGGCTTCGTGGACGCCAGTACCTGGCACATCATATTCTATTATATCATTTTCACCGTGGTGGATTTGGCGGGGGCGGCCCTGGCCTTTGCGTTCGAAAAAGAAAGGCCCGTTAAGCTGCTTTGGATGATCCCGCAACGCCTGGTGTATCGTCAGCTTATGTATTATATACTGATCCGTTCTTTGCGCAGGGCCATCAAGGGACAAGGGCAAGGCTGGGGTCGTCTTAAGCGGACAGGAAACGTCAATGTTGTTAAAACTGTGTAGGTTTGCGCCATGGCATTATTGGATTTTCTAAAACGGAGAGGTGGTTCTAAAGGTGACGCGGAAATGTCCTTTATAGATCACCTGGAAGCATTAAGGGGACACATTATTCGTTGCGCCATCGCAATCATTGTGTTGGCTATCGTGGTCTTCATTTACATCGACCCCATTTTCGATTACATTATCCTGGGGCCCATACGGAAAGACTTTTTCAGCTACGTGTACCTAACCAGGTTCAGCCACTTCATCCACATGGGGGATGCCCTGAGCATAGAGCCGGTGAATATTACGATGCAAACCACCACGTACAGTGGCCAGTTTATTTCCAGTATAACCATAGCCATGACCGGGGGTTTGATTATTGCTTTTCCTTATGTGTTATATGAAATCTGGCGTTTTATACGTCCTGCTCTCAAAGAGAAGGAGCGGAAAGGGACCACCTACGTCATTTTCTGGATTTCATTTTTCTTTTTCCTTGGGGCCCTTTTCGGGTATTACATGCTGGCCCCCTATACGTTCAGTTTCCTGGCGAACTACCATATCGGTGGAACGGGGACCCTGGTTACCAAGCCGACGCTGGACGACTACATTGAAAATCTGACAGATATAGTGCTCGGATGCGGGCTGGCTTTCGAGCTGCCCGTCGTCAGTTCGGTCTTGACGCGCATTGGCATTATCAGCCCCGCCTTCCTTAAAAGGGTACGACGGTACGCCTATGTGATCATCCTGGTAGTGGCCGCCGTCATCACCCCAAGCCCCGATTGGATCAGCCAGTCCATCGTGGCCGCCCCCCTCATTACCCTTTACGAGATCAGCATCGGCGTATCCAAAAGGGTTGTTCGCCGCAGGGAAGAAAAGGAAAAGGAAGAATGGAGCTAAAGTGTAACTTTAGGGTCTAAACGTTCCTTGGCATGAATTCCTCATTCGACCTTGGCAAACCCATTGCAATTGGATCCGACCATGCAGGGTTTGATTTTAAGGAAGCCATCATTTCCCTGCTCGAGGGAAAGGGACTTCAGTACATCGATTTCGGCGCCCATTCCAAATCGGCGGTGGACTATCCCGATTTTGCACATCCCGTTGCCCAGGCGGTGGAGCTGGGTTCGGTAGCCTTCGGGATACTACTTTGCGGGAGCGCCAACGGCGTCGGGATCACGGCCAATAAATACCCGGGCATCCGGGCCGCCGTATGCTGGGGGGATGAAATCGCCAGCGTGGCCCGACAGCACAACAACGCAAATATCATATGCCTTCCCGCGCGTTTCGTTTCGCTGCAGGACGCCGAAGAAATGGTGGAAGTATTTATGATGACACCCTTCGAAGCGGGTCGGCATCTGACCAGGGTCAATAAGATTTGCGCTACCCCCGTCCATCACATTGCATCCGGCCGCCGCTAGTCATTGCTGTATCTTTAGTTAAATCTATCAGACATGACTAAATCGATTGCCCTGGCCACGCTGGCCCTGGGTGTTATGCCTGCTTTCGGGCAAACCGCAGCTTCCCTGGAAGTCATTCCCAAAAAAATGAACCCCGAGCCTTTCGCCAAGACCATCACCGTGGCCGACCTGAAGACCAAACTGTATACAGTTGCTTCGGCCGACATGCAAGGCCGCGAAACGGCAACAGAGGGTCAGCGGAAAGCGGCAGCCTTTATTGAAAGCTATTTCAAGTCCCTGGGACTGAAACCCGGCAACGGGGATAAATATCAACTGGAGTACCCGGTGTACGCTGACAAGTTGGAACACGCCGAAGTTGCTGTGGGAGATTCCTCTTACCAGGTAAATCAGGATTTCTCGGTTGTGTATTCCCTGAACCATAATAGCACGGATTATTTCAGCGAGGTGATGTACGTGCCCCTTGCGGCCGCTCCAGCGGGCGGGACACGCCCGGATCCTTTTACGGGACTGGATGTAAAAGGAAAGCTCGTCATGCTTAGCGGAATGGGAAGCGGTAACGGCCTCAGGAACCTCAGGCCCTTTTTAGCACAAGCCCAGCAGTCAGGCGCGGCGGCCATATTATTTATTCAATCCGATTTTCCCCGCAATAACACCACCGGCGCCCAAAGGGCCAATATGTACGTCAACCTGTTTAAGGCTTCGGAAGGCCCTAATTTTTATATGGTCTCCGAAAACATCGCGCGGAACATCCTCGGCCCGTCATTCGATTCCGCCAAAGCGGGAACCCTGACCGCGGGGATCCATTCGGCCAATGTCAAGCTGGATTTCCAGAAATCCACTGAGATCCGACACAGCACCGATGTCCTGGCCGTCCTGCCCGGTACCGACAAAGCC
>CAZJDB010000082.1:0-29213 GCA_964544695.1 uncultured Chitinophagaceae bacterium | reverse complement strand
GATGTCGGTGCTGAGCCACGCCGCTGCCTGGTTTACGACCCAATAATCGCTTGTATCCACGACGATGGGGGTTGCGCCGGATACCGTAAATGTTTGCGCCGCCACAGGGAGAGCCCAAAGAAGAAGGGCGACAAGGACTCCGCTTTTCATAAATATCTTTTTGCGCCTGCGGCGCTCGTTTAGAATCCTATCGAATTCCCCCCATCCACGGGCAACACTACGCCGGTGATATACCGCGCCGCATCGGATGAAAGGAAAAGGGCCGCGTCCCCAACGTCGTCCGGGCGCCCCAGGTGTCCCATGGGGGTGCGCGACAATACTTTCTTTTTGCGCTCCCCGTCGTTGTCGAGCGCCTTGGAAGACATATCGGTGGCGATGAAACCGGGGGCGATGCAATTCACGCGGATCCCCCTGGGAGACAGGTCCACGGCCATGGCGCGCGTCATGCCCTCCACGGCGGACTTGGAGGCGGTATAGGCGATCACCTGGGGGATGCCGTACCGGGAAGCCATGGAGCTGATGTTGATGATGCTTCCTCCGCCCTGCTTGATCATGACCTTAGCGACCTCCCTGGACAAGGCGAAGACGGCGGTTACGTTCGTCAGCAGTATCCCCTGGAATTCTTCGTCGCTGACTTCGGTAAATTCCTTCTTGAGATGTATGCCTGCATTGTTCACTAGTATGTCGATGCGGCCAAGGGAGTGGACCACCTGTTGCACCAAGGTAGGAATAGAGGCCAGGTCGGTCAGGTCCCCGCTGACGATACTGCACCGGTCCCCCCATTGGTCCTGCATGGCTTGGAGCTTTACGGGGTCCCGGCCCAGGATGACGGTGTGGATGCCGCTCAGAATGAATTTTTCCGCGATAGCCGATCCGATGCCAGATCCACCCCCGGTGACGAGCGCTACTTTGCTAACGGCTGTTGTTTTACTCATGTAATCGGTTACATTTTGGTGCTGGACGCCCGGACGATCAATTCAGACTTCAGCAGGATGGTATTGGTGGACTCCAGGCTGGACGTTCCATTTAAGTGGTGAATGAGGTTCCTGGCAGCGACTACGCCCATTTCGTACCCCGGGTAGTTGACCGTCGTCAGGTTGGGGTCGAGTACGGTGGACACGGGGTCGTTGTTGAACCCGACGAAGGCGATGTCATCGGGGATCCGCAACCCGCCCCGCTTCAGGGCGAGCAAACAGCCCACCGCGCAGTTGTCGTTGGATACGAATACCCCGTCGGGGAGGGGGTCCATGGCGCGCAGCAATGCGGCCGCCTCCGCCCCGGCATCCTGGGTCAGGTTATTCCTTAATACATAGCGCTCGTTGTAGGGCAGCCCGTGGTCTTCCAGGGCATCCCGGTACCCCGCGAGGCGGTCCTTATATACATTGCTCCTCGAATCGGCGGTAATATGGACGATCCGCCGGCAGCCCATGGAGGCAAGGTGGGCCGTGGCCTCGTACCCCGCTTTCCGATTGTCTATCAGGACGTTCGTCCATCGGTTGTCGGTGGCCACGCGGTCAAAGAACAGAAAAGGTATGTTTTTGCGTGCAAACAATTCGAAATGGGAGGTATCGACCGTATCATAAGCCAGGGAGACCAGGAGGCCGTCCACGCGGTTGTTGAACATCGTTTTGGCGCTCAGGATTTCCTTTTGGACCGATTCCGAGGACTGGCTGATGATCAGGTTGAAACCCGCTTCATTGGTGACTTTTTCGATCCCGGCGATGACCGTGGACATGAAATAAGAGTTCACCCGGGGAATAATCACTCCGATCATATGGGTCTTCCGGTTCCTCAGGTTCCGGGCGAAATGGTTGGACCGGTACCCCATCGCCTCGGCCAAATCCGTGATCTTTTTCTTGGTCTTTTTGCTCACCACCGGATCGTCCTTCAGGGCACGACTAATCGTTGCTACAGAGATATTCAGAGCCTTGGCAAGGTCATAAATGGTGATTTCTTTCTCGGGATTCATACAATCGTTTACTTCACTAAGGTAAAGCTAAACTCATATTTTTTTTTCAAAAAAATTGTAATCGGTTACATTTTTTCAGTTTTTTACCTATTTTAGTTCTGTGGAAGTGCTGCCCCGCAATTCCTGAAAATTGAATGCTTCCTTAAAAAACGATTGTTTATGTTGCCAAAACTCTCCCTTGTGCGGTTGCGACCGTTGCTATGTTTCGTGCTGCTTTTTCTTTTCATTACGCCACCCCTTTACGCCCAGGAGTTCATCAGCGTCCGCGGCCATGTCATCGACGAGAACGGGCAACCCGTCAGCGGTGCCACCGTTAGCGTCCAGAACAGCAGGATTGCGGTCTCTACGGATGCGGCCGGGAATTTCGAGATCCGCGTCCCGCGGCAAAGGTCAGCCCTGGTTGTCACCTCGGTCGGCTATAAAACGCGGGTGGTGCAGGGCGTGACCAATGACCCATCCAAAATCGTCGCCGTGATCTTAGAGACCTCGAGCACCGTCCTGGATCAGGTGGTGGTCGTGGGTTACGGGACACAAAGGCGGAAAGATGTTACCGGTGCCATTTCCTCGATCAAAGGGGATGACGTTTTGAGCGTGCCCACCTCGAACATCCAGGGAGCCATGCAAGGCAAGGCCGCCGGGGTGGACGTGCAAACGGTAGGGACCACGCCCGGATCGACGGCCCAGATACGCATCCGCGGGATACGCTCCATTAACGGCTCCAACGATCCGCTACTGGTTGTCGACGGGATTCCCTTCGACGGATCCCTGAACGACCTGAACCCGGATGACATTTCCTCTTTTGAAATACTTAAGGACGCATCGGCTACAGCCATTTACGGTTCGAGGGGCTCCAACGGGGTCATCCTGATCACCCTCAAGCGGGGAAAACCCGGGGAAGCCAGGGTGACCTACAGCGGTTATTATGGTATAGCTACCGTAGCCAAAGCCTACCCCGTATTTAACGACAAGGAATACCAGGCGATGCGCAACATCTCTCCCTGGACCCAGGGCTACGAACCCGAAGAATTGCAATACGCAGCCGAGGGAAAATCAACCGACTGGCAGCGCCTCATGTACCAGCACGGTCAAAAGACCGATCAGAACATCACGGTGACCGGGGGCAGCAATGGAAGTTCCTACGCCCTGGGCGGCAGTTATTATAGAGAGACCTCGGTCCTCCCGGGCCAGGACTTTTCGAGGTATTCGCTTAGGGCGACCATCGATAGCCGCATAGGGAACCGGATACACTTTGGCCTAAGCATGTTGCCCAACGTCTCCGTCACGCATGGGTCCCAGTTCGTCAACCCCATGTTCCCCATTCTCGCCCTGAGTCCACTGGAACCGGCCTATGACAGTGCAGGCGGGATCGTCAAGGCTCCTGACGGAGACAACGACGATAAGCAGACGCAATATAGCCCCCTGCTCCTGAAGAATAACAACAACGAATGGCAGGACGTCGTGACGCGCGTTCGCACCATCAATAGTTTGTACGCAGAACTCGAGATCCTCAAAGGTTTGCGCTATCGTGCCAACCTTGGCTTAAACTACGGGACGGAAGAGGATGACCAGTTCCAGGCCGCGGACGATCCCACCGGGGCCAATCCCAGTTACTTCCGGCCGGGCATGGGAAGTATGGCCTATGTCAATAACGCTTCAGAATGGGGCGCTACCATAGAAAACCTCCTGATCTACGATAAGTCCTTCGGGAAGAGCCACTTCAATTTTACGGGATTATACAGCTTTGAAGAGTTTCACTCGCACAATACCTCGGCGGAAAAGGATTCCATCACCGCCAACTTCACTCAATACTACGACCTGGCCTTGTCCAGCCCCACCCCGGCTCCTGTCGTGAACGGGGGCGAAAGTTCCTGGGCCCTGGTTTCCTACATGGCGAGGGTCAACTATAATTATGACGACCGCTTCCTGCTGACCCTGACGGGCCGCGACGACGGGTCATCCCGCCTGGCCGCCGGGCACAAGTTCCACCAATACCCGGCCATTGCCGCGGGTTGGAACCTCCTGAACGAAAAGTTCATGCGCAATACCAAGACCCTTTCCATCCTGAAGCTGAGGGCGGGCTACGGCCAGACCTCCAACCAGTCGGTCTCTCCTTACGCTTCCCTGGGCCTGGTGTCCAATGCCAACGGGATCGCCAGCCCGGCCAACGTAACGCGGTATAACTATGGACCAGAAGTCGTCACGGGATACGGGGTCGTAACTTTACCCAATCCCAATTTGAACTGGGAATATACCAAGACCGTCAACTTCGCCGTAGACTTCGGATTCCTGAACAACCGGATCACGGGTTCGTTCGATTGGTACCACGCGCATACGGACAAGATTTTGTACAGTGTCAGCCTGCCTGCTACCTCCGGGGTGGCGGGACCTTATACCACCAACGTCGGACAGATGTCCAACACGGGACCCGAACTGGAGGTCACCTCCGAAAATATCATCCCACATAGGGGGAACGGCTTCTCATGGACCACGGAGCTGAACCTGTTCTGGAACCGGAACAAGCTCCTGGCGCTGTCCAGCGGGGTCGACCAGGACATCGCCAACCAGCTCTTCGTTGGTTACTCGATGACCTCCATCTTCGATTATAAAAAGCTGGGGATTTGGCAACAAAACCAGGCCGCACAGGCGGCTGAATACGGTTCGGTGCCCGGCCAAATCCGGCTGGAACATTTTCCTGATTATCCAGGCGGCAAGGCGGACAGCGCGGTCACTTCCAACGACCGCGTTATCCTGGGGAACCAGGACGCCAAAATCCAGGGAGGGATGACCAACCGCTTCACCTATCACAATTGGGATTTCACCTTCGTCCTCTACGGACGCTTCGGGGGTATGCTCGTCAGTCAGGTACACCAACCCTTTGCGGATTACCTGACGGTGATGGATGGAAAACGAAACGGAATCAAGGTCGACTATTGGACGCCGACCAACCCTACGAACTGGTTCCCTGAACCTTCAGCTACGACCAGCCCCGTGGGCACCGCCTGGACGACCCTGGGTTATTATAGCGGTTCCTTCCTCCAGCTCCGTAGTCTCAACCTGGGCTACACCCTCACCCCTAACGTGGTCAGGAAGCTCGGCGGCCAGGCCATCCACTTCTATGTGGTGGTGGATAACGTCGGGTATTTCTTTTCTCCCTTCCTGAAGCAGACAGGGGTGAACCCCGTGGCTACCAACGAAGGTTCCGCCGGGGTGAGCAGCCCGGGAAATATCCGCCCCAATACGTACGGGAACGGCGCTCTTACGGTCAATTCCAGCACGCCCCAGAACAGGACGTATTCCATAGGCGCAAACATCACTTTTTAATTGCATTCCATATGAAACAGAAACTTCTCTTCATATCCATCGCCCTGCTGATCGTTGTCAGTTGTACCAAGAAACTCACGGAGAACCCCTACACGGTCTTCTCGGTGTCGTATCTGAAGACTTCAGCGGGAATCCAAAACGCGGTCAACGATTTGTATTCCAACATGCGCTTCGAATACGGACCCGAAGGCACCAACGGCCTGACCTGCGACGGGACGGATGAATGGACTTACGGAGACCAGCCCCGCACGGGCGTCGGCGGAACCGCGGACTACCTGACTTTGGGCACCTATACCCTGGACCCGACCAATGGGGCTATTCAAACACCCTGGAACCGGAACTTCAGTTCCATCAACCTGGCCAACGGAGTGATCACCTGGGCCCCTACCGTAACCGGCATCGACACGGGCAATATCATTGCCCAGGCGCGTTTCCTCAGGGGCTTGTATTATCTCCTCCTGGTGGAAGAATTCGGGGCGGTTCCCCTCGATTTGGGCAGCGGTCCCCTGCAGTTCAATTCCAACGCCTTCCAGGGATTCAACCGCCTGCCCGTGGATTCGGTGGAGGCCGAGGACTTCCAGGCCATGATCACCGACTTCACCTACGCTTCCCAAAACCTGCCCGTCACGAGGCCCGCCAATGCCTTCGTGTTATCGCAGGCCGCGGCTTACCTGATGCTGTCCCGGGTCTACATGTTCCGGGCGTATTCGGCCTTTAAGCAGTCCACCGACTTCACCAGCGCCTACCAGGCCGCCATCCAGGTTGTGAACAACGCCGCTTCGTTCGGTACGGGGCTGTTGCAGGATTATGGTCAGGTGGTCGCCCGGGGCAATGATTACAACCAGGAAATCCTGTATTCGGTGGAACGCATCCCCGGGGACCTGAACGACAACGAAGCCACCAGTGGACAGATCGGGGGCGGCAAGGAAAACGACGCCACCAACGACTTCAACGCCGATTATACTTCGGTTCAATCACCCACGCCCACTTCAGGTGTTAAGCCCGTATCGACGAGGACGACCTTGTACGGACGACCCCTGCGCCGCTTCTGTCCCACGGCATGGATGTTCAATACGGCCTTTGCAGACAAGTTCAACGACAGCCGGTACAACAATACCTTCCGCACCGTTTTTCTTTGCTCTACCGCAGGGGGAGGGTTCAACATAGGGGATACGGGCTTCATCCTTGCCAATACCAATGCCCAGGCGGACTCCATGAACGCCATCCCGAAAAAGTATCGCGTAGTGGCCCCCCGCGAATTCTACGTCATCGGCGGGGGATATGCCCAAAACATTTATCCCACGTTAAGTAAATACTCCGACAGCCTGAAGGCCATTCCCAATGACCCCGGCGGACGTCCTTATCCCGTGTGCAAGCTTTCCGAGTGCTACCTCCTGGCCGCCGAGGCCGCCATGCAGGGCGGAAGCGCCGGGGGCACGACCGAGGCTGCGCAGTTGATCAACGTCCTTCGGACCCGGGCTGCCTACCGGCCCGGCCTGCTGCCCTCGGACCTTGCGGCCCGCGTACTGGCCAACCAGATCTCGCCGGCCCAGATCACCCTGGACTTCATCATGGACGAACGTACCCGCGAACTTGCCGGGGAAAGCATCCGCTGGCCCGATCTGGCCATGCGGGGGATACTGTTGGAAAGGGTGCTGGCGGACAATCCCGACGCGGCGCCCAAGATTCAGCCCTACCACGTCCTGAGGCCCATTCCCCAATCGCAGTTGGATGCAACCGATGTTGCGAATAAGGCCGCATATCAAAATCCCGGGTACAATTAAAACTTGACTTGTATGAAACTGAAATATATTTTGCTGTTTTTGGTTTTTAGCGCCTGCGCCAAATACGACAAAGTTGGGATCCTGAACTACGGCAACTATACCGACACCGCCTCCACCCTGAAGTCGACCGCCTCCTTCCCCTTCGGCGTGGAAGTGGATCACGTGAACATGGAAACGAACGGCGTTTATGCGGCCGCGGTGACCAATAACTTCAACATGGTCACCTTCGGCAACGAGCTCAAGAACGGATCCATTATCCAGGCCAACGGGACTCCAAACTATGCCATAGCCGACGCCCTGGTCAGCGCCTGCCAAACCTCGGGGCTTGCCATCGTGGGTCATAACCTGGCCTGGTACCAGCAAACCGCCTTTTCGTACTATACCGGTCTGTCCGCGGCCCCGCCGGCGGGCAACGCCGTCAATATCCTGGGACCCGCGGACCTGAACTATAACCCCGATTTCGACGACGGTGGTTCGGGCACCACGCCGGCTACGCTCGCGTACTGGTGGTTCGGACAAGTGGGTGGGGGAGGCGTCGCCACGTTTTCCCTGGACAGCAGCCCCGGGAACGTAGAGGACGGGACGGCGAGCCTCAAGGCGGTGGTCACAACCCCGGGGAGCGCAGCCTACGAGATCCAGTTCATCAACCAGGACTGGCAGCCGACGCAGGGTACGAACTATGTCATTACCTTCTGGGCAAAGTCCCTGGGCTCGGGATCGATCAACACCATCAACCAGACCCCCAATGCCGGGAGTCCCAATTTTGCTCAGATCACAGTCACCCCCACGGCGGCCTGGACCCAATACACCTGGAACTATACGGCTCCGGCCAATTCGATCCAGTTCGGATTCCAGTTCGGCACGGCCGGGACCTTCTGGATCGATAACGTGTCGATCACCGTGGCGCCTCCCGCGCCGCCCAGTGGCCCCGCCCTGTATGCCTCGGTGGATTCCGCTTTCAAAGGCTGGATCACCGGCGTGGTGGGCAGGTATGCGTCCAGCATCAAGGCCTGGGATGTGCTCAACGAACCCATCACCGACGCCGGCGCCTTCCGCACGGGTGCCCCCGATCCCGTCCACCTGTATTATTACTGGGGCAACGTCCTGGGCAGGGGCTATATGGACAGCGCTTTCGTGTGGGCCCACCAGGCCAACCCCGCGGCGGATCTCTTCATGAACGATTACAACCTTGAATCCATACCGGTCAAACTCGATTCCTTCATCGCCCTGGTGGATACCCTCAAAGCCCACGGGGACCCCATCACCGGCGTGGGCACCGAAATGCACATCGCGTGGAACACCTCCTACGCAGGCATCGACGCGGCCTTCCAAGCCCTGGCGGCCACGGGCCTGAAGGTGCGCATCACGGAGATGGACGTCAAAGTCAATACCGGGCCGTCGGTGGGTTTCGTGTTGAACCCACAAAACGAAGCCTTCCAGGCGGACATGTATCATTACGTCATACAATCTTACCTGAAGAACGTTCCCAAGCCCCAGCAATATGCCATCGAGGTGTGGGGTTTGAACGATCCGAACAGTTGGCTGTATAACAACGGGACTGAGTTCCCTCTTTTGTTCGATTCCGTATATGCGAAAAAACCCGCCTATGCCGGATGTATTAAAGCATTAAAAGGACAGTAGCACATTATTTTTGGGCATGATCATACGTTTCGTTCTCGCCGCTGCGGCCTGCCTCGGTCTCTCCGGGGCGGCCACGGCCCAGCGTGCCAATGCCGCCACACAGGCCGATTGGCGCGCGATGATGGATTCTCTGCATATCGATACCCTGCGGCAGGGGGCGGACGGGAACAACCCTTCCGCTCCCAATGCCGCGAATTACGACGAGTCGCGCGCGAATCCCTATCCTGATTTGCCGGATCCTTTGCGCCTTCGCGACGGGCATCCTGTGACCACGGCTGTCGAGTGGTGGCGTGTGCGTCGTCCGGAAATCGTTTCGGATTTCGATCGGGAAGTGTATGGGCGCGACCCGTCGGGCATTCCGGCGGTTCGGTGGGAAGTCGTCAGCATTACGAACGAAAAGAACGGAGATTATTCGGTTATAACCAAAAAATTGGTGGGCCACGTGGACAATTCGGCATTCCCGGAGGATACCGTGGACATACAGCTCACCCTAAGCACCCCCGCCACGGCCTCAGGGCCGGTGCCGGTTATGATGGAGTTCGGTTTCGTATTTCCCAGGGGTATCCGTTTTCCGACACCGCCCGCCACGGTTTATCCGAATCCCATGCCACCCGGAGCGACAAAAGACGGGGCCAATTATCCCCCCTGGCAGCAGTTGCTGCTGGCCAGGGGCTGGGGATATGCAACCCTGGTGCCCGTGAGCGCCCAGGCCGATAACGGGGCTGGGTTGACCCGCGGCATCATCGGCTTAATGAACCATGGCGCACGCCGCAGCCCGGACCAGTGGGGCGCTCTAAAAGCATGGGCCTGGGCTGCTTCCCGGGCGCTGGATTATTTTGAAACGGATAAGGCGGTGGACGCCAGACAGGTCGGCATCGAGGGACATTCCCGGTATGGGAAGGCGGCTTTGGTCACCATGGCCTACGACAGCCGTTTTGCGATAGGATACATCAGTTCCAGCGGAGAGGCCGGCGCCAAACTTTCCCGACGCAATGCCGGGGAACTCGTTGAAAATGTAGCGTCGTCCGGGGAGTACCATTGGATGGCCGGGAACTTCATCAAATATGCAGGGCCGTTGCACTGGAACGATCTTCCCGTAGACGCCCATGAGCTGATCGCCCTTTGTGCCCCCCGCCCCGTCTTCATCAGCGGGGGATCCAAGGGGGACGGCTGGGTTGACGCCCGTGGAATGTTTATGGCGGCCGTGGCCGCGGGCCCCGTGTATGAGCTCCTGGGCCGTCACGGCTTGGGCACCACGCACTTTCCGGCGGCCGGTGTTCCTCTCATCAGCGGGGAAATTGCATGGCGCCAACACTTCGGTGGACATACTCCCGTTAATAATTGGCCCACCTTCCTGGAATTCGCTTCACGGTATATCCACCTTCATCCGGTGGCGATCCATTTGCCCTATCAAGACCCTCGCTTACCTCTGGAAACGCGTGTCCACGACCTGATTTCACGCATGTCCCTTTCGGAGAAAGTCAGTCAGATGATGAACGACGCGCCACCCATCGGGCGTCTGGGCGTACCCCGCTATGAATGGTGGAGCGAAGCCCTGCACGGCGTCGCGCGCTCGGGCACGGCCACCATCTTTCCGGAGCCCATCGGGATGGCGGCCACTTTCGATGACAGCCTGGTCCACCAGGTGGGTTCGGCCATTTCGGACGAAGCCAGGGCCATGTACAACGCCGCCGTGCGGGAAGATTATCGCCAACGGTTCGGAGGCCTTACCTTCTGGACCCCCAACATCAACATCTTCCGCGACCCCCGCTGGGGCAGGGGCCAGGAAACCTACGGGGAAGACCCCTTCCTCACGGCACGGATGGGCGTGGCCCTGGTCCGCGGGATGCAGGGGGATGACCCTCATTACCTGAAGATCGCCGCGTGCGCCAAGCACTACGCCGTGCACAGCGGCCCCGAAAAATTGCGCCACGTGTTCAATGCGGTGGCTTCGCCGCATGATTTGTGGGACACGTACCTGCCTGCTTTTCACGCGCTCGTGACAGACGCGCACGTCGAGGCGGTGATGTGCGCGTATAATCGCACCAATGACGAAGCGTGCTGCAGTAATACGTTCCTCTTGCAGGACGTTCTTCGTGATCAATGGCATTTTAAGGGGCATATCGTTACCGATTGCGATGCATTACAAGATATTTATGAAGGTCATAAGCTGGCGCCTGATCGCGTCCATGCCGCTGCACTGGCACTGCAAAGAGGAGTTAACCTGAATTGCGGCGATACTTATGGCGCATTGACCGATGCGGTTGCCCAGGGATTGGTTACGGAATCACTTTTAGATTCTTCCTTGGCCGTGCTGTTGCGCACGCGCTTCCGACTTGGGATGTTCGACCCGTCCACACCGTTCGATCACATACCGGCTTCCGTCATCAACTCCCCGGCTCACCGCGCGCTGGCGCTGGACGCGGCCCGCAAGTCGCTTGTGCTGTTGAAAAACAACGGCGTCCTCCCCCTGAAGGACAACCTGGCCACGTATTTCCTCACGGGACCCAATGCCGCGGCCACCGATGTGCTCCTTGGGAATTACTTCGGCGTCAACCCCAACCTCGTCACCATCCTGGAAGGCCTATCGGGACACATCCGCCCGGGGAGCCAGCTCCAATACAAGCAAGGCATCCTCCTGGACCGCGAAAACATCAACCCCATCGATTGGACCACAGGAGACGCGCGGAGTGCCGACGCGTGCATCGTCGTCCTGGGGATTTCGGGTTTGTCGGAAGGAGAAGAAGGGGAGTCGATTGCCTCCCCCTCAGCCGGAGACCGGCTGGACTATAACATCCCGGCCAACCAAATCGAATTCCTGCGGAAGATCAAGGTGGGCAATCCCCATCCCGTCATCGCGGTGATCACTGGGGGCAGCCCCATGAACCTTTCCGAAATCCAGGACCTGGCCGATGCGGTGTTGCTCGTGTGGTACCCCGGAGAAGAAGGGGGGAATGCCGTCGCGGACGTGCTCTTCGGGCGCGTGTCGCCCTCAGGAAAGCTGCCGGTTACTTTTCCCAAATCGTTCGACCAGCTCCCGGCGTATACCGATTATGGAATGAAAGGCAGGACCTACCGTTACATGGACTCCGTGCCCATGTATCCCTTCGGGTTCGGCCTGAGCTATACGACCTTCGCCTTTTCGGGTCTTCACGCCTCGCGGTCCGCGGTAGACGTGACCGTTAGGAACACGGGCCCTATGGCCAGCGATGAGGTCGTACAGTTGTACCTGACGTATCCGGACGTGCCGGGGGCGCCGCGATATGCGCTGAAGGGGTTCAAGCGTCTCCACCTAGGCGTTGGCGAACATCGTCTGGTGCATTTTGCGATGACCCCGGAAATGCTGGCGTTGGTGAATGACGCGGGACAATCGTATGTGCCGTCCGGGCGATTGGTGATCAATGTTGCCGATGCATTGCCGTCGGCGCGGAGTGCGGCGTTGGGCGCGACGCCACCGGCGACCGCCACATTGCCGTGAGGGGCGCAACGCCACCGGCGACCGCCACATTGCCGTGAGGCGCGCGGGGCGCCAAATCTTATATTTGCAAATGATGATGGAACAAACGATGCGCTGGTTCGGGCCCAACGACCCCGTCCGCCTCTCCGATATACGCCAGGCCGGATGCACCGGCGTGGTGACCGCACTCCACCATATCCCGGTAGGGGAAGTATGGCCCGTGGAAGAAATCCGGCGTCGCCATGACGAGGTTGCCGCGGCCGGCCTGACGTGGACCGTCATCGAAAGCCTCCCCGTGCACGAGGACATCAAAAAGCAAAGTGGCTTCTATCGCCTGTTTATTGAAAACTACAAGCAAAGCCTTCGCAACGTCGCGGCCTGCGACCTCAAGGTCGTGACGTATAACTTCATGCCCATCCTGGACTGGATGCGGACGGACATATCCTGGCCCGTGGAGGACGGGAGCCTTGCCCTGCGGTTTGAAAAAGCGGCATTCATTGCATTTGACCTTTTCCTGCTAAAAAGACCCGGCGCGTCGTATTCTGAGGCTGAAGTGGCCGCGGCGCGGGAGCGCTTTGCAATTATGACGGCTTCGGAAAAGGAAACGCTTTACCGCAATGCCCTGCTCGGCCTCCCGGGCAGCGAAGAGCGATTCACCGAAGAAGCGATCCTGGCGGCGCTCCGCACATACGATGGGATAGATGCAGCCCGGTTGAAGTCACATCTTTTTCATTTCCTTCGCCAGGTCGTCCCTGTCGCCGAAGAGGTCGGTTTGAAAATGGCCATCCACCCCGACGATCCCCCTTTCCCCATATTGGGCCTGCCCCGTATCGTCAGCACGGAAGCCGACGCCTCCGAACTGCTTTCGGCGGCGCCTTCCCCGGCTAATGGGCTTTGTTTTTGTACGGGGTCCTATGGGGTCCGGGCGGACAACGACCTCGTGGGGATGGTGCAACGCCTGGGCGACGCGATCCATTTTATCCATCTGAGAAGCACGCGCCGCGACGCTTCCGGTAATTTTTTCGAGGCCAATCACCTGGACGGGGACGTCGACATGTACGCCGTCGTGCGGGAGTTGACGCTCATGGCCCGGCGGCGGGGCGTGTCCATTCCCATGCGCCCCGACCACGGCCACCAGATGCTGGACGACTTGCATAAGAAAACGTACCCTGGATACAGCGCCATCGGGCGGCTCCGGGGCCTGGCCGAACTCCGCGGTCTGGAGTTGGGCATTATAAAGTCGATGGAATAAATTTCTCCTGCGTCAGCGACAAACGGATCGTAATCGTATCCGGCAAATTCTCCGCCGGAAGGCGGCAGACCCGCCCCGAAAGGACGCTCAGGTTCGCCAGCTCGAGGCTGTCACATCCTCCGAAAAAAACGGTAGCGCGGCCGCTTTGGTCGGTACTGAAATAGGTCACGTTGGACAGGACCGAATAGGGCTTGCGCAGGGCCTTGATGGTAAACTGGGGGAGGGGCGTACCCGCCGAGTCGAAGACATGGAAAAATACGGTGTGGGCGGGGCTTTTGTACGTGGAAAAAGAAACCGTCCGGACAAAAGAGCATTGTCCTTCGGTTAGCGGGGGCTTGGATGGGTCGTATAGCTCCTGAACCCCGGAAGTATCCTTCCCCGGCTGATTGCAAGCGCAACAAGCCAGGATAAAAGTTAGCAGAAATGGCTTCACAGAACGGATGTTGGTGTTTGCGCGGAAGCGCTACAATGGCCAAACTAGCGCTTCCGCGCAAACTTCGCTAATTCGACCTACGGTCCGGCCCCTTCGGGGCCCCCATTCGGGCGACCTTCGCCGACCGCCACTGGCGGTCGTCTCGGTCCGCCGCTTGCGCGGCCCCCTCCGGCGCGTCTTTGACAACGCATTTTACGCATTATTTAGGAACTTTAGCGCAAAAAATATGCGTTGGCTTTGCCTGCTTATCCTACTGGCGTCCTGCGGGGGCGGGAGCCCTGAAACCCCCGTCGCGGCCCCGGTTTCCAACCCCCAAATGGCATTTTCCATCCTGGCAGTACTGCCCCATGATTCAACCTCCTTTACCGAAGGCCTGGAGCTCCACGATTCTACCCTGTACGAAAGCGCGGGCAATTATGGAGAATCGGCGCTCGACGCCTATAATGTGCGCAGCGGCCGGCTCGTGAAACGGATTCCGTTGGCCGCAGACCAATTTGGCGAGGGCATCACCGTCCTTGGCGACAGGCTTTACCAATTGACATACAAAGAGCACAACGTCTTCGTCTACCACTACCCCGACCTCAAACTTCTCAAGACCGGCTATTGGGCGCACCAGGGGTGGGGGATGACCAACGACGGGACATACCTGATCACGGACGACAGTACAGACAAACTATATTTCATCGATCCAGGCACCCTGAAGGAAACAAAGGCATTAAGTGTCACCGACGTGTCGGGACCCGTCTTTGAACTGAACGAACTTGAATACGTAGACGGCCGGATTTATGCCAACCGCTGGCATACCAACCTGATTTACCGAATAGACCCCCAATCCGGTAGGGTAACCGGGATGGCAGACCTGGGGGACCTTTTCGCCCAGATGGGCCTGTCCTTCCACCCGGGTGACGGGGAGGACGTCATGAACGGGATCGCCTACGATCCTAAGACCAAGACCTTTATCGTCACGGGTAAGCGCTGGCCCAGGGCATTCGAGGTCCGATTTAACTAAAGGAAGGCCACGCAACGGACATGCACCAAAAACCGTATATAGGTGCATGAGTGATACATTACACCACCAGGATCTCGATACCCTCGTGCGTGAGGGTTTCACGGAATACTTACCTCATATTTCCGTGGATTCCGTCATTTTCTGCTTCCACGACGACCGACTGAAAGTATTGCTCCTTCGCATGAAAGATCAGCCCCTGTACGCTTTACCCGGGGGTTATGTAGGTCGGGACGAAAGCGTGGACGAGGCCGCGCACCGCATCCTCGAGGAAAGAACGGGACTCAGGGACGTATACCTGGAACAATGCGGGACCTTCGGGGACCGGGACCGGACAGGGTCTGACCGGGGCCGTACCCTGTTCGAATCATTAGGGGTAGACGTACCGGAGGACAGTTGGATGCTGGACCGCTTTATTTCTGTGGCCTATTACGCCCTCGTCAACCATGCCGTGGCCAAACCCCAACCCGGATTCTTCGAGACCGAATGCCGCTGGAGCCCCATTGGGGAGTTGCCCGAGCTCGTGTTCGACCATCGGCAGATCATCCGGAAGGCCCAGGATAGCCTTCGAATAGCCCTGGATCACAAGCTGGTGGGCTCCAATTTACTGCCAGAGACCTTTACGATGAACGAGCTTCAGCGCCTTTGTGAGGCCATCCTGGGGAGGCCCCTTTTACGGGCTAATTTCCAACGGAAAATGCTCAGCCTGGATATCCTGGAACGACTGGATAAACGTTTTGGGGGAGGAGCGCATAAGGCGCCCTACCTATACCGGTTCCAGAACGGGACGCACGCCTAGTATTTCGAAGGTTCTCCGGGCTTGGGCGTGGACTTCTCGATAAATGTCCGCAGATTATTAGTCGCCTCGACCAGATCGGGCTTCCGCAGATAGAGCATATGCCCGCTGCGGTACCCCTCCCAGAAAAGCCGATCCTTCAACTTCCCTCCGGGATCGAGCTGCCATAGGCTATACTTCGCGTTGAAGTAATCGCAAGCCCCGTCGTAATACCCCGATTGGATCAACAGGTGCAGGGAAGGATTTTCGGCCAGGGCCTGCCGCAGGTTCTCCCCCGTATGGTCGTTTTTATTATCCCATGGAAATACGGGTCCGAACATATTGTACTTGAGGTCCGTCTTGTAGTTCAAGTCCTCCCGCAGGTAGATGTGCATCGCCGGAGTGAACGAATGAAGCCAGCTGGTGAGTTCCGCGTTGTAGTCGGGTCCTTCCCCTGCGCTTTCCCTATCAATTCCTTTATAACGGGAGTCCAGGCGGCCGATCGTATACCCCTTGTCCCTCAATAATTCCTTCCAATAGAACTGGAAAGGGATGTCGAGGTTGTGGGACAGGATGGCGTCCACGGACAAACCCGTATAGCGCGACATTTTCGTTGCGATGTCCTTCTTGGCGGCATCGTCCAGGGAGCTCCCCTTGCTCAGTGCGGGAATCAGTTCGTTGATGGTAAAGTTTTCCACTTCGGGGAGATAGGCCGTCAGGTCCTTTTGCTGCAAATCCTGAGGAAGTGCCTTGTGATACCACGCGGTCGCCGCCATATAGGGCAGGCGCAAAGCATCGCTCACGGGTCCGCCGCGCTGGATCCCCAGGTCGGTGGGGGAGACCAGGACTACGCCGTTCAGGTACATCCACTGGGCGTCCTGTAATTCCAAAGCGAGGCCCGACACGCGGGTCGTCCCGTAGCTTTCCCCGATCAGGAACTTGGGGGAAGCCCAACGGTCCTTGCGGGAAACGAACGTTGCGATCCAGGCGGCCAGGTAACGAACGTCCTCGTTGACGCCAAAAAATTTTTCCGGCACGCCTTCCTTGATCGTCGGGCGCGAATACCCCGTATTCACCGGGTCGACGTAAACAATATCGGCGACGTCCAGGATCGAATAGGGATTATCCTGAACGCCGTAGGGCTCGACCGGGTTCCCTTCGTCATCGATGTTGAGGCGGCGGGGGCCCGTATACCCGATTTCCATCCATACGGAGGGTGTCCCCGGACCTCCGTTGAAGGAAATGACCAGGGGGCGATTGGCTTTATCAGTTATATCTGTGCGTTCATAATAGGTATAAAAGACCCCGGCAATGGGCTTTCCATCTTCGTCCCACACCGGCATGGAGCCGGCGGTGGCGGTATAGGGGACCCTTTGGCCCCGGATGGTGACCTCGTGGTGGGTGACGACGGCGGAGTCGATGTTCAGGGCAAGGCTGCCGGGAGGCATTTTTTCTTCCCCGGAGTTTTTTTGAGCGTTAGCGACGGTAGCAAGCAACAGCAGTGTGCTCAGTAAGAGTGTCTTAGTCATGAAGTAAATATAGGAGGTTTCGGGAGGGAGGCGATACCGCTCAACAAAAAGCGGCCTTCGGGGCGGCCGGAAAACAAAGCGGCCCTAGTATGAGACAGGGCCGCGAGGATTATGATGCAACAAATCGTCAGAGGTAAACAAAGGCGCGTGTAATCTACTGCTTCATGTCGGAAACAACCACGGTCAGGGGTTAAATGCCTGGAAGTTTTAACCCCTTTTCCTGATTCAGGTACTCTGAAGGGCTCAGCCCTGTGCTTTTTTTGAACACCAAAAAGAAGTTGGTCCGGTTCGAAAAACCCGATTGCTTCCCCAGGCCTTCCAGGGACAACTCTTTCCAGGCCCCACCTGAGATCAGGGCCTTGGCGTGCTCGACGCGGTACTGGTTCATCAGGTCCGTGTACCGCATTTTATAATGCTGGTTGATGATATAGGAAAGGTTGTGGAGGGGAATGCTGGTGGCGACCGCCATGTCCTGGATCGACCATTTGGATTGCAGGTAGGGTTTTTCCTTTTGCATATACGCCTCGATGATCGGCAGGTACTGGGCGATCATTCGTTCGTTCACGGGTTTGGGTTCGACGACGGCCTTTTCGACCGGGAGCGGTTTTGGTCCCAGCCTGAGGCTACCCGGATTCCATCCTTCCTTAAGGCCATACAAAGCATCCGGATACAGCAGCAGGATGATGCTGATCGAAATCAACAGCGCAAACAGGAGGTACAACAATCCCTGGTACTTCAACACGACATAAATACCTACTCCATTCCGCGAACCCAGGACGGTCAACGTGGTCATGGCCAGGTAGAACACGGTTTGAATGGAGGTAAGCGTCAATAACCAGTGATACAGGCGGCCCAGTTTCCTGCGTGCGGCCGGAATGACGATCCTCCATTGGAAAACCAGGTAGACGATGGAAAGGGCGGGGCGCAGGAAAAACAAAACGGGTAAGGGTATCAGGGAAATCTTTTGCAGGTAGAACTCATTGTAATTGCGGACTGCATTGGCTACATAGGTGGCCTTGTCCACATGCGTGAGGCCGACGTTGAAGGGGATCATGTCTATAAAGACGATGGCAAAGGGCAGGAAGTGGATCCAATCCCTCCGCCTTATGCCTTCTTTTTGACTCAGCGTCTGCCGGACATACAAATAGGCGCACGGCGCGATGAGGAAACCCAGCGAAGGTCCCCAACCCGCCAGCCAATAGACTTTAGTATACACCCCCGTGATGGTCAGGAGGAAGATCATGTTGTACCACCCCATCGAAAAGAAGGTGATACCTAACAAACGGTTGGTTGCCCTATGCGCGACGGGAGATCTGAAAAGTAAAAATGCTACGATAAACGTAAGCGAAACCCCAAGAAAATAAAATGCGTCCTGGTATGCGAAACTCATACTTCGCAAAGATAGCAGGCCGGTTACTACGGAGTTCCTAACGATTCGTTATGCTATGTATTAAACAATCGTTACGCGGGTGCGATCGATCCAATACGCCCACAGCACAATCAACCACAGGCCTAGTCCCATCCATCCCATCGATTGCACGGTGGAGGGAGGTGGACTAAAAAAGGTCGATGCATAAAACCCCGCGAGTACGATTACAAGCGACCAGAGCGACACGTGTCCTACCCAGCTCTTCGCCCTGGTAGCGCTCAGGTACAGCGCGATGCCTCCCACGTAAAGGATGCCTTCGGCCGCAAGCGTACCCTGGACGGAGTTCCACAGCCCCAAACCCACGCGCGTTTCCGTCCAGGGCGTGAGCTGCAGATCGGGAACGTGGACCAGGTAATCGAGGATCCAATGGCTGAAGACCAAAAAACCCAAGAGTATGGCGGTCCGTCCGTCACGTTTTATCGCCAGGTAGACCAATCCGAAAACGAGCGACCAGATTAATGCAAAGAGGAGGCTATGCGAATAGGGATAAGAAGTGAAGGTGATATTGGTAAGTGGGTTGCTGCTGTTGGTGATCTCAATCTTCTCCCAACCCAGGAGCAAAAAGATGGGCCACAGCAGATCGAGGAATTGCGCCGCCATGAACAGGACCCAAAGGGAAGGTTTGGGGTTTGCTTTTTTGACGCCAAAGGCAAGACCATAATGTCCTAGGAACATAGTTTGAAATTTAGGTTCAATTTAGGCATTAAAATTAGACAGACTTGTCTATATTTGAAACATGAAAACCCGGGAAAGAATCGCCTCCACGACCGCCCGCCTCTTCTATGAGCAGGGTTATCACGCGACGGGCATCAACCAAATCATCGCCGAAGCCTCCGTGGCCAAGGCCAGCTTATACCAGTTGTTCCATTCCAAGGAAGAGCTACTTCGCGGGTATTTAGAGGACAAGGCCCGCGATTGGTGGACCGAATTCGACGCCTTCCGGGGCGACACCCCCGAAGGCCTCCCCATGCTGCGCAAACTCTTCGATTACCGCATGCACCTCATACAAACCAAGAAGTACAAGGGTTGCAGCTTCGTGCGGATCGCCTACGAGATCCCCGAACTGGATGGCGCCTCCGCCACCGTCATCCGGGAGTTTAAACTGGGCATCCGGACCTTGATCTCAACCCACGTCCGCGCCCATCGTCCCGGGCTCGATCGCGCCGCCGCGGCGGACCTGACCGAATTGGTACTGAACCTCTACGAGGGGTCAGGGACACAGGCTTACCTGCTGCGCAGCCTCCGTCCAGTGGAGGAGGCCAAAAAGCTTATGGAAAAATTCCTCGCTTAATTTTTTTGCCATGAATAAAACAGACCAGTCTGTTCAAAAACCCTGGTTCTCCCTATGGATCATCCTGTTCGCCCCCATGATGACCGTCCTGGACGTATTCGTCGTCAACGTGGGCCTGCCCGTCATCCAATCTTACTTCCACGCCCCCAACGCCTCCCTGCAACTCGTCGTCGCCGCATACCTCGTAGGTTATTCCGTGTTCCTGGTTACCGGTAGCCGCCTGGGGGATCATTTTGGGAGAAAGCGCCTGTTTTGCATCGGGCTAGGCCTCTTTACCCTCACCTCCGTAGCGTGCGGCCTCGCAACGAGCGCTGACCAACTTATCCTGTTCCGCTTTTTACAGGGTGTGAGTGCCGCATTGGGCGTGCCTCAAACCTTTACTTTAATTCAATTGTATTTCCCTGACCCCAAAGACAAGAACAAAGCTTTCGGCTACTACGGTATTTCCCTGGGCCTGTCCACCGTCGCGGGCCAATTCCTGGGGGGCTACCTCATCCACTTCAGTTGGCGCCTTATATTTCTGATCAACCTCCCCATTGGCCTCATGGCGACAGCGCTGGCGATATGGAAGCTCCGGGAATCCAAACAAAAGAAGGCGCGCCGCTTTGATTTCACCGGCGTGGGGCTGCTCACCGCGGTCCTAACCTGCCTCATCTATCCGCTGATCCAGGGACGGGAAATGGGTTGGCCCGCCTGGTCCCTGGCTATGTTGGGCGCGTCCCTGATCCTTGGCATTTGGTTCGTCCTGGACCAGCGCCGGAAATCCGCGGATGGAGGTGATCCCATCGTACACCTGGAACTATTCCAATACCGCAGCTTCTCCAGGGGCATTATCGCCCTTTTCTTCTTCTTTGGCATCCACAACTCGTTCCTGCTACTATCAGCCGTCTATTTCCAAAAGAGCCTGCACTTTACTCCCCTGGCTTCTGGTTTGTATTTCATCCCCATGGGCGCCTCCTTTTTGTTGGGATCCCTGTGGGCCAGCCGCCGCATCGGGAAGTGGGGGATCCGCGTGATCCAACTCGGCTGCGTCTTCATGATCCTGGCGCTGGCCGCCCAGGAATTCGGGACCATGCAGACCTGGCGCATAGTGATGCTGTTCAGCGTATATGGATGGGGCCTGTCCTGCGTGCTGCCTTCCCTGGTAAACACCACCCTTTCCGATGTCCCCGCGGAATTCGCGGGGACCGCCAGCGGTGTATACTCCACGCTCCAGCAATTCAGCTCGGCCCTTGGGGTAAGCGTGATCGGGGGTATATACTTTTCCCTGGGGGGAGATTACCGGGTCGCCCTGCTGGTGATGATCGCCTACGGCGTAGCCGGACTGGGGATTTTGGAATGGATCCGGAATTCAGCTAAATTACCCCCCAAATCTTCATGAATGCGTACATTTTTGAGCCTCCTGTTCGCGTGCCTGCTTTGTCAGGGATACGCACAGGATGGAGACCTCATCGGTTACAAAGGGGGGTACAAAGCCCTCAGCCGCCTCTGTGAACAAAACCTGGACCAGGCTTCCCACCTCCTGGCAAACGACTACTCCCGGGGATACTTCGTATCGTTGACCATTCAGCCAGGAACGGATACCGTTTCCGATATTTCTTTCCTCACGGCAACGCCCCCGGATATGCAAGCCCAGATTGCCTGGGCCATGAAGACCACGGGGGGGCAATGGATTCCCAGGTCCACGCCCAGGAAATTCCTGATCCCCATTTTCTTTTGCCAGAACACGCCGCCCAATGAATCCTTTTTCTCCCAAGTGTTGGTGACCAATAATGTTGGCTTCAGCGTCGATCATTTTCCCGACCAGTGGCCGGAGGCCGCCGAAGGGGTATGGCTGCATCCCCTCTGCCCGATGGTGAGCTCCGGGGCCGCGAGGCCAGCGCCGCCTGTCGGCGGGGCGACAAATGCCGCGACGACCGCGCCGACGACCGCCGCCGCGCCGCCTTCCGGCGGGGCGACGACTCCGCCGACGACGGCCGCGACCACGACAACGCCGTCTACGCAACCCAACGGATGGCCCGTCAAAGTAGAAACCCCGCCCCCAGCCACCAGCAGCACCACCATGGACACCCTGTCCCCCTCCGGCGTATATCAATCCCCCGAACAATTCGCCCGGGGCGCGGTGACCTTCGGCTCGCCGTCCGTCGTAGAGCAGAAGGGCCTCCTGTCCTGGTACGCCATCGACTATACCGCCTTCGGGCAGGTGCGGGTCCGGTCCGTCAATAAGGAATACCAGGAATTTCCCGTGGGTTCCATCTATGGATTCCGCAGCATCGGCGTGGATTTCCTTTACCTGAAAACCTCGAAAGAATACTATGCGGTGATCAACAAAGCGGCTCCTTTTTACATCCTCATGGACGAACGCAAGGAATCGGGATACAACGGCGCCTCGACCATCGACGGCATCTTCATGTACGCCAAGACAATCGACGGCCCCGTCAAAGAGTTCACCAAGAAAAACATCGAGACCGACTTTGGTTCCAATCCGCAAGAGGCTTCGGACCTGCAGGTTCTGAGGAAAGAATTGAACCGGCATTGTATTTCCATGAGCAGGGGAGACTTCGAGGCCTGTAAAGAGCTCGCGAAGGACTACCTGTCAAAATGGAAGTAACCTCCGGTGGTAATTGATCTGGCCTAAATGATAACTTAGGTGCATCGCCAAATGGAGCAGAAAATGCCCCGTGGATACGCGCCCCTCCGGCGTTTCCTCGGGGTATTCCTTTTCCAGGTCGGCTTCGGTCAACCCCGACAGGGTGCGGTCCACGACCCCCGTGACGTCGTCGATCGAAGCAATCAACGTGGCTTTGGGGATGCCGCGCCCCGCAAACTCGAAGGGCCTGTCGCGGACATAGCCGGTGCCGCCCAGCCTGGCGCCTATATAGGTATTGAGGTTGCCGACGAGGTGCATGCTGAGATTACCCCCTGAATTTTTGACCTGGCCGCTGGTGAGCCACAGCGATTCTTCGGAAGGGTAGGCGGCGATTTCCTCGCGGAGCTTTTTTAGCTCGCGGTTGTAGAAGTGGGGGAAGTTATTCATATGATGAAATCTTAAAAATGGGTGTTTTAACGGTATGGGTGGGTCAAGGCATTATTTACCTTGGTTTCCTCAAGCCAAAACTATGCTATTAAAAGTAAGAGTGCACTGCCTTGTCCTGATGGTTGGAATGGCGGGAGCCGCCCATGCGCAAACTACCTCCAGTTTATTCAAAACCATCCCCCCGGTACGCACTGCCGTCGTACTTAATGATACCGGAGCAGTTAATGATACCGTCAAGACCATCATTCCTTCGGATAGCGCCATGAGAAAACAGGGTGTAGTGAATCCATATCGGACACTGTTCCATCGGTACGGGGCCTACCTTTTTGCCAAGGTTGCTTATCAAAAATATATGGCTAACGTGGATCAACACAAGGCCAAGGTAATAGCCTTAAAGAAACAGATTTCAGTGACATCGACCCTCCAGGACGTGAAGGATTATAATGCCGAAAAATATTCGGCCGACAGTGAATACGCCGTTAACCTTCAAGTGGTGGACACTTTCCTGAACCACGCCATCACAGATCATTTTTATGACAGGCTAAGCAGAACTCCTTTTTTTCCAGTAGGGAATGCCACTGATGCGCAGCTTTATTATCAGAATGGATTAAACGATTCGCGATCGAAATTCCTGCAGAATTCCACTCTTTCCTTTAATGCCGATGCAACCAAGGCCTCACTGTATACGGAAATTTATGCCGATTACTTCGGGCCTTTTCGGCTTGGGTTGGGTACCCTGGTGTCGAATTCTTCCTCGGCAAACGCGGGACCACCCACCACCGCTTCGGATACGGCGAATATCCAGCAGGACGCTTTTCAAAGGTTGCTGGGTGGAGGGGGAAACGCCACCTTTATTGCTACGTACCCCCTGCTGGGCCTGGGGAATGCCAGTTCTACAGCGGAGTTGAAGGTGGTGTTTACGCCTAAATTCTCCTTTGATATACCCCAAATGGGTGCGCTGGCCAATCAATCACCCTTCAACACCGATTTCGGGATCGATTTTACGGCTTACGTGACGGGAAAAACCGGTCTTTTCACCTTATTGGCAAGCGCGAGGATCGCCGGGATTATTGGAAATAAGGACTTCTACAGCAATCTGAATAAACCAGACAACCAGCCCTTCATGCTCAACCAAACTTCCCTTGGGATCGCCATCCATTCCACCTTCCGCATTATTGCAACAAAGTATTGGGGAAGCAAATTCGTCACCAGCCAATTCCCTTCCTATAACATTGGTTTAGCGGTCATTCCAAATTAATTTGGAAGAAATGGAGATTCTCCCTTAGCTTTGTCCCATGAAAATTTAACGTCGTTAAAAAATTTAATACCCTTAATGAATGGGGACCGTCGAGCGAAAGCAAAGATTGAAAGAGGAAGTGCGGAGCAGGATTTTAGAGGCCTCCTGGCAAATCGTAAAAGATGAGGGCTGGCATGCGCTGTCCATGCGAAAGATCGCGGACGCCATCGAATACACAGCCCCGATCATCTACGGGTATTTTGAAAATAAGGAGGCGATCCTCCGGGAATTGACCTGCCAGGGCTTCCGTATCCTGAGCGCCCGGGTCAGCGAGGCCAGGGAAGGGATCAACGACCCGGGGAACCAACTGGAAGCGATGTGGATGGCATATTGGGACTTTGCTTTCGAGCACCAGGAATATTACCAGTTGATGTATGGTGTGGACGTGGATTGTTGCCGATTGGAGGAGATGGTCCCGGAGGGTACGACGGCCGCGGAATTGCTGAACGGTTCGCTCCACGCGCTGATTGCGGAAAGCAAACACCCCGGTGAGGACCCCAACCGGCGCTTTTATACCTTCTGGGCGGTGGTGCACGGCCTCATCTCCCTGAACATCGTCCGCAGGGGGACGCTAACGCGGGAGGTGAACCGGTCCATTCTTAGGGATGCCGTCCGGGCGATCATAGCAGATATTAGAGGTTAGTATATTTTTTTCATCAAAATTTAACAGTGGTAAATAACATAACAATGTTAAAGCATATGAGGAACACATGGATCGTGGCAGCAGCCATCTTGTACGCGGGGTGCACCAGCTCGTCAGGGGAAAGCGGATACAATGCTTTGCCGACTCCGGTCCTGCCCGTATTCCAGGTGCGCCAAACCGACGCAGCTACGTTCGAAACCTTCACCGCTTCCCTGGAAGGGACGCGCAATGTGGACATCCGCCCCCAGGTGGACGGGTACATTGAAAAAATCTACCCGGACGAGGGTGCCTTCGTGCATCGCGGGCAGCTCCTGTTCAAGATCGACGACCGCGTTTACCGTGCCCAGCTTGACAACGCCCGGGCCAACCTGCTGAGTGCCAAAGCTGCCCAGGAAGCGGCACAAATCAACGTCAACAAGCTCACGCCCCTGGTCTCCGGTGGCGTCGTGAGCGACGTGCAACTGAAAACGGCTCAAGCCAACCTCGACGCCGCCAAGGCAAACGTGGCGCAGGCCGAGGCCATGGTCACCAACGCCGGGATCAACGTGAGCTATACCGAAGTCACCGCACCCGTGGACGGTTATTTGGGTAGGATACCTTATAAAATGGGAAGTTTGGTTGGGAAAGCGGATGCTTTACCCCTGACCGTCCTGAGTGAAGTCAACGACGTGTACGCCTACTTTTCCATGAGCGAAAAGGATTTCCTGGCCTTCAAGGGCCAATACGAAGGCACCACGGTAGAGGAGAAGATCAAACACATCCCGCCGGTGGAACTCATCCTTCCCGACAACACGGTATATTCCGAGCGGGGTAAGGTCGAAACGGTGGAAGGGCAATTCGACAAGACAACGGGGGCCATCCCCTTCCGCGTCGTCTTCCCCAACCCCCACGGACTTCTCCGGTCGGGCAATACGGGAAAGGTGCGCCTGCCCGCGCCCCAGGCTTCCGTCCTGATCGTGCCCCAGGAGGCTACATATGAATTGCAGGATAAGGTATTGGTCTTCGCCCTGGGGGACAGTAATAAGGTAGAAAGCAAGCCCCTCACGGTAAGCGGACGCAGCGGGAACTATTACCTCGTATCAGGGGGAGTGAAATCCGGAGACCGGATCGTATACACAGGCCTGGACCGTCTCCGGGATGGGATGGTGATCACGCCCCAGGCCATTTCATTGGACAGTTTACTTAAAGCAAGCCCACTCTAAACATGCTACGAAAATTCATCGAGCGACCCGTGCTCTCCACGGTCGTATCCATACTATTGACCTTGCTGGGCATCCTGTCGTTGACCACGCTGCCCATTACGCTCTTCCCTGACATCGCGCCTCCGTGCGTCGTGGTGTCGGCAAACTACCCGGGCGCCAACGCGGAAGTGGTGGCGCGCTCCGTGGCGACGCCCCTGGAGGAAGCCATCAACGGCGTGGAGAACATGACGTACATGACCTCCAACTCAAGCAACGACGGTTCCATGACCCTGTCGGTCTACTTCAAGCAGGGGACCAACCCCGACATTGCTTCGGTGAACGTCCAAAACCGTGTCGCCAAGGCCACGAGCCAGATCCCCCAGGAAGTCATCCAGTCCGGAATTTCGACGCAAAAGCAGCAGAACAGCATCATCATGTTTATCGGTGTATACTCGACCGATACCAGCTATGATGAGACCTTTCTTCAAAACTATATTAAAATAAACCTGATCCCCAAGATCCAGCGTATCCCCGGGGTGGGGGACGCCCAGGTATTCGGGGCCAAGGACTATTCCATGCGCATCTGGCTCAAGCCCGACCGCCTGGCCGCGTATAACCTTTCGCCCATGGAGGTCACGGACGCGATCCGTGACCAAAGCCTGGAAGTAGCACCGGGCCGCCTCGGGCAACAAAGTTCACAGGTCTTCGAATACGTCCTGAAATACAAAGGCAAGCTGAACCGCAACGAAGACTACGAAAACATCATCCTCCGCGCCAATCCCGACGGCTCGTCGATCCGGTTGAAAGACGTGGCGCGCGTGGAATTCGGCGCCCTGGCCTATTCCGCCAACAGTATGCTGAACGGCCACGCAACCTCCGGCTTCGCCGTCTTTCAAACCGCGGGTTCCAACGCCAACGACATCCTCACCGAAGCCGAGGCCCTCATCAAGCAGTTCTCCAGCGACCTGCCGAAAGGAATCCATACCACCATCATGTACAACTCCAAGGAGTTCCTGGACGCCTCCATCTCGCAGGTGAAGCATACCCTCCTGGAAGCCTTCATCCTGGTGTTCATCGTGGTATTCCTCTTCCTCCAAGACATCCGGTCCACGCTGATCCCCGCGATCGCCGTGCCCGTGGCCATCATCGGAACCTTCTTTTTCCTTCAGCTCTTCGGGTTTACGATTAACCTCCTTACGTTATTTGCACTGGTCCTCGCCATCGGGATCGTCGTGGATGACGCCATCGTCGTGGTGGAAGCCGTGCATACCAAAATGGAGCGCACCGGCCTGCCCGCACGCGAGGCGACGGTCTCCTCGATGAATGAAATCTCGGGGGCCATCATATCGATCACCCTGGTGATGGCCGCGGTGTTCGTTCCTGTGGGATTTATGCAGGGCCCTGCGGGCGTGTTTTACCGGCAGTTTGCGTTTACACTGGCCATCGCCATTCTTATATCCGCCGTGAATGCATTGACGTTGAGCCCCGCGTTGTGCGCGTTGTTCCTGAAAGGCGGCCATGCCGCGGAGGGCGCCGCCGCCGAAGGCACGCGCCGTGGCCTGGCCGGGCGCTTCTTCACCGCTTTCAACGCCGCTTTCGCCGCGATGACCGCCAAATACCTGTCGAGCCTGCGGTTTCTCTTCCGGCGTCGCTGGGTCGCCATCGGCGGCCTGGTCGGCATCATCCTGGTGACCTTCTGGATCATGCAAAAAACGCCCACGGGCTTCATCCCCACCGAGGACCAGGGCTTCCTGTTGTACGCCGTGAATACGCCTCCGGGCAGCTCGCTTGCGCAAACGCACAAGGCCATGGATGAAATCGGGAACATCATCAAAAGCGACCCCATCACCGACCGCCACTACACGGTGGAGGGGCTGAACTTTATAACCAATGCCAGCGCCGCCCCCTATGGCGCGGGCTTCATCCGCATGAAACCCGTGGACGAAAGGGGACCGTTAAAAGACATAGAAGCCATATCCAACGACCTGACCCAAAAAGTGGCCATGCAGGTGAAGGATGCGCACGCCTTCTTCTTCACCTTCCCCACCATACAGGGCTTTGGGAACGTCGCGGGCTTTGAATTCATGCTGGAGGACCAAACCAACGGCTCACTCGACAAACTGGGCGCCACCGCCCAGGCCCTGATCGGCGCCCTCATGCAAAGGAAAGAGATCGCCTATGCCTTTACCACCTTCGCCAGCGGCAACCCACAGTACCAGATCGTCGTGGACGACGACAAGGCGCGGCAGCTTGGCGTATCCGTGGCGGACCTGTTGCAGACGATGCAGATATACTATGGCAGCAGCTTTGTGGATGACTTCAACCGCTTCGGAAAATATTATCGCGTCATGGCCCAGGCCGACGCCCCCTACCGGGCCGACCCCGCCTCCCTGGAAAATGTGTATGTGAAGAACGGCCAGGGAAACATGGTCCCCGTAAACCAGCTCGTGACCCTCAAGCGCGTATTCGGCCCCGAAACAGTGACGCGGAACAACCTCTACAACGCCGTCACGATCAACGGCGTCCCCAAGCCCGGGTACAGCACCGGGGACGCCATCAAGGCCATCGAGGAAACCGCCCGCCAGGTCCTGCCCAGGGGGTACGGCTATGAATGGACGGGGATGACCCGCGAAGAAATCAAGTCGGGCTCGCAGATGATCTTCATCTTCATCATGAGCCTCGTCTTCGTGTACTTCCTCCTCGCCGCCCAATACGAAAGCTACGTCCTGCCCCTGGCCGTGGTCCTGTCCATTCCCGTGGGCGTCTTCGGCGTCTTCGCCTTCATCCACATGATGGGCGTGGATAACAATATATATGTACAGGTGAGCCTCATCATGCTGATCGGCCTGCTAGCCAAGAACGCCATCCTGATCGTGGAATATGCGGTGCAGCGGCGGCGTTCAGGCATGGGGTTGGTGGCTTCCGCCCTCGAGGCGGCCCAACTGCGGCTTCGTCCGATTTTGATGACTTCATTCGCCTTCATCGTGGGGCTGTTGCCGTTGCTTCGCGTGACGGGGGCTTCCGCGCTGGGGAACCGCTCTATCGGAACCGGAGCGGTGGGAGGTATGCTCACGGGCGTTATCCTCGGCGTATTTATTATTCCGGTATTGTTTGTGATTTTTCAATTTCTCCAGGAAAAAGTCAGTACCAAAAAACAAACGAGCCATG
>CAZJDB010000081.1:0-71575 GCA_964544695.1 uncultured Chitinophagaceae bacterium | reverse complement strand
TACCAATGCCGTCGGGCAGCTCCAGCAGGGGTTCAATGGTACCGCATACGTTACCGTTTACGATAAGCCGGTCACTGACAAGACGCGCGCGAATAACCCGGGAAGCCTGGTGACGACCTTTACCCAAGAAAGTAGCGTCCTGTATAACGGGAAAGCTACGGTCACAGGTGGAAAGTTCCAGGTCAGCTTCGTGATTCCAAAGGACATCGACTATACCCTGGGAACAGGGAGGATCCTTTATTATGCAGATAATGGAACAACGGATGCCTGCGGTGTTGATTCCATCCTTGTTGGGGGTACCGGTTCGGGAGTGGGAAATGACCACACGGGGCCCGTAATCAAAGCCTATCTGAATGATAATCAATTCGTAAATGGCTCCATTACCAATCAGAACCCTTTGTTGTTGCTGAACCTTTTCGATTCGACGGGAATCAATACCACGGGAGAAGGGGTAGGACATGATATTACGGCCGTTCTGGATAATAATACCACAAACCCTTATATCCTCGATAAGTATTACCAGGCGGCCACCAATAGCTATCAAAGCGGGACGGTCCAATTCCCCTTCTCCGGCCTGACCCCGGGGGAGCATACCCTACTCATCAGGGCCTGGGATGTGGTCGATAATTCCAGCGAGGTTACCCTGACCTTCATCGTGGAAGGGAATGGGAAACTGGTCCTTTCGCACGTCCTGAATTACCCCAATCCATTTACCACCCATACCCAATTTTGGTTCGAGCACAACCAGCCCGGCCAGCCCCTGGAGGTAATGATCCGAATCCTTACGGTTACGGGTAAAATAATAAAGACATTGCGGAAAACAATAATTTCGACGGGATACCGTTCTACAGACTTGGAGTGGGATGGACGTGATGATTTTGGAAATAAACTCGGTAAAGGAGTATATTTGTTTGAACTTCAGGTCACTACTTCAGCAGGCCAAACTGCTACTGCTATGAACAAAATGGTTTTACTTTGAAATGCTTATTGAATCACAACACTTTACGTATTAAATCCATGTACTTGATGAACCAAAGTGCTATCAACCTGAAACTAATTGCCGCCACTCTGCTTTTTTCGTTTACCGCCACTGGCCTTTTGGCCCAGAGCAATACATTGCCGGTGGTAACCACGGCAGTTCCCATGTTACGTATTTCAGCCGATGCCCGTTCCGGCGGCATGGGTGATGCTTCCATAGCTACAGCACCCGATGTCAACAGTGTGTTCTCGAATCTTTCCAAGATACCTTTCATGGAAAAGCAAGCAGGCATAGGCCTGACCTACTCTCCATGGCTGAAAGATATTGGTGTTACCGACGTGTACCTTCTTTCCGGGGCCGCGTATTATAAAATCGCGGACGACCAGGCCATTTCGACTTCGATCAGATATTTCAACCTGGGGAATATCCAGTTCGTGGATTATTCGGGTAATCCGCTGGCTTCCCAGAATCCCCGCGAATTCGCCTGGGATGCGGGGTATTCCAGGAGACTTACAGATAAGATGGGCGTGGCGATCGCCTTGCGCTATATCAATTCCAAACTGGCGACGGGGGATGTCAATAACTCCGGTGTGAATTACAAGGCGGGCTCCTCGGTGGCCGGCGATATCTCCTGGTATTATAACAATGTCAAGGAAACCACGGGCGGTTTATCCCTCGGCGTAGCCATCACCAACCTGGGCGCCAAGATCGATTATACCAATGATGCTTCCGCAAAAGACTATATTCCCGCCAACCTCGGCCTCGGGGTGGCCTATACCAAGGTATTCGACGAATACAATAAAATCACTTTCGCGTTCGACGTGAATAAGCTCCTGGTGCCCACACCTCCGAACGATGACACGGACTCTTCCCTTACCGCCTACAGAAGCAAGGCGCTCGTGTCGAGCTGGTTCAGTTCCTTCGGGGACGCCGGTGGTTTTGGCAACCAACTGAGGTTGCTCCAGATGTCTTTCGGGGCTGAATATTGGTACAATAGCCAGTTCGCGCTGCGCGCGGGTTACTATTACGAAGACCGTTCCCAGGGGGACCTGCAATATGTCTCCGTAGGTATCGGTTTGAAGTATCTCGCTTACGGCTTGAATTTTTCCTACCTGGTTCCTTCGGGGTCCGGTACTACCCGCAATCCGCTTTCCAATACGATTCGCTTCGGGGTGTTGTTTGACCTGGGGAAGACGGAGACCAATACGGCTGGCGACGCTAAATAACTTTTCTGCTAAATATTCAAACCACCCGAAAGGGTGGTTTATTTTTTTGACCCTGCGGGGCGGTTTTTTTTATTGCAACCCCCGGTGGGCGCGAGGCACCCTATGAATATCGCACAATACAAAAGCGATATTCATAGGGTGCCTCGCGCCCACCGGGCGTGCTTAAAAGTCGGCCATCGGGCATACTTAAAGACACGTCACGGGGTTGCGGAGGGCGCTTTGGAGGACGCTTTTGTATTGTGCGTCCTCCAAAGCGTCATCCGCAACCCCCGGGGCAGAAAAAGATAAAAAACGTCTATTATTGCAAAAAGATATGTCTTATAGGATAGGGTATGGGGTGGATTTTCACCAGCTCAAAGAGGGGCGCGAGCTGTGGCTGGGGGGGGTGAAAATTCCGGCGGAAAAGGGGGCGCTGGGGCATAGCGATGCGGATGTCTTATTGCATGCGATATGCGATGCGCTGTTGGGGGCGCTGGCGCTGGGGGATATTGGGACGCATTTTCCCGATACGAAAGAGGAGTTCAAGGGAATCGATTCGAAAATACTACTGGAAAGATGCGTCAAGCTCATACGCGCGGAAGGATATGGAGTTGTCAATGTAGACAGCACCGTGTGCCTGGAGAAACCTAAGATCAAGCCCCACGTGGCGGAGATGCAGGAGGTCATCGCGAGGATCCTGGGAGTAAGTGCGAAAGATGTTTCCGTCAAAGCCACCACCACCGAGCAACTGGGATTTGTCGGAAGGCAGGAAGGGTTGATAGCGTATGCGACCGTTTTGCTACATTTGCACCCATGACCCAACTCAGCATCAACATCATCAACCGTTCCTCCAATCCTTTACCGGCATATGCCACCAGCGGTTCCTCGGGTATGGACCTCAGGGCGGACCTGCCTGCTCCGATCACCCTGAAGCCCCTGGAAAGGGTCTTCATACCAACGGGGCTTTATATGGAGCTACCCGCAGGATTTGAGGCACAGGTCAGGCCGAGGAGCGGGTTGGCCATCAAACAAGGACTTACTTGTCTGAACACGCCGGGGACCATCGATGCGGATTATAGGGGGGAGATAAAGGTCATTCTCATCAACCTCTCGGGAGAAAACCAGGTTATAGGACACGGTGACCGGATCGCCCAGATGGTCATCCAGAAAGTGGAGCAAATCACCTGGATTCCCGTTACGGAAATCGAGGCGACGGAGCGCAATGAAGGTGGTTTCGGACACACGGGGCATCAATAAATCATGGGTACATGCGTTTAATCACGGTCTTTTTGGTTTTTGCTTGCGGAATAACCTTTTTCAGCGCCTGCGGACCCTCCAAGTCGGCAAGGAAAATTCAAGAGGTCATTAGCAAGAAAGACACGACAGCCATCGTCCTGGTCCACCCCAACCAAACCCCCGATTCCCTTGAGCACCTCTATAATGCGCTATCGGGTTTATTTGCCCATCACATAGATTACACCACGTTTTCCGCAAAAATCAAGGTCGAGTATAGCGATGCCCAGGGGAGGAAACCCGAATTCACGGCCAATGTCCGCATGAAAAAGGACAGCATCGTTTGGATCGACATTTCAGCAGCCCTCGGCCTGGTTGACATCCGGGCATTGATCACACGCGATTCCGTGAGGTTGTTCAACCGGCAGGAGGGGACGCTTACGATCCGGGCCTTGTCTACCCTCCAGGATGTGGCGGACCTGCCGATGGATTTTAAAACCCTGCAGGATTTGATGGTGGGAAACCCGATCTTTTTCGACAGCTCGAAGATTACCTCTTTCCGCCAGGGACCCGGGTCCATCTTTATGTTGAGCACGGGGGACCTGTTTAAGAACCTGGTAACCCTGGCCAACAGCGACTACCGTCTCATGCACTGCAAACTCGACGATGCAGACCCTACCCGTAACCGTACGGCCGACCTGACCTACGAGGACTATGTCCGGCAGGGCAGCATCTTTTTTCCTACCACGCGCAGCGTCGAAGTGTCCGAGAAATCGAGGGTGGACGTAGAGCTCAACTTCAAGCAATTCGAGTTCAACACGCCCCTTACCTATCCCTTCCCGTTGCCGAAGCGCGTGAAGGTCATACGATAATGCAATATCCCGGCAGCTTTTAGCGTTAAATTTGCTAAATTGCAGTAATGCGATTCCTATCCTTAGTCTTACTCCTGCTGAGTCTTTGCAGCGCCACGGCCATCCGTGCCCAACAATCGCGCACGGAGCTCGAAAGGCAGCGCCAGGAGACTCTCAGGGAGCTGGAGGAGATCAACAATACCTACAACGAAGTCAAAAAGAACAAGAAGGAAAGCCTGGGACAGCTCAACCTGGTCCAGCAGAAGCTGCGCCTCCGCACGAGGGAAATCGAAAACATCAATTCTCAGATCCGGGCGGTGGACGATAGCCTGTTTTTTATCAACCGCGAAATCTACCGCCTCAAGGGTGACCTGGATACCCTCAAAGCCAACTACGCGAAAAGCCTCATTTACGCCTATAAGAACCGAAGCAGCTACGACTTCCTCAATTTCATCTTTTCCGCCACCAGCTTCAACGACGCCGTAAGACGCGTGGAATACCTGAAGTCCTACCGTGCCAACCGCGAACAACAAGTGGCAGATATTCTCAAGACACAAAACCTGATTGCATCCAAGGCCAAGGATTTCGCCAACGCCAAGGTGGCAAAGGGAGAGGTGCTGGTTAACGATAGCAAGGCCAGGGCGAAGCTCCAGGAGGAAAAGAAGGAAAAGGACGCGGTCGTCGCGGATTTGCGGGGAAAGGAAAAAGAGTTGGCGACGAACATCCGCAATAAGCAAAGAGAACTCAGCAGGCTGGAACTCGGTATCAAGTCGGCCGTGCGCCATGAAATAGAAAAGGAAACAAAAGCAGCAGCGGCGGCCCATCCCACCGCCCCGGTGACGGCACCCGCTGCCAATGTCACCAGGGGGGAAGTTCCCAAGACCATTCATACCAGCGTACTCCTGGACAACGCGGAAGCGAAAAACCTGGCCAATAACTTCGAGAAAAACAAGGGCCGCTTACCCTGGCCTGTGTCCAAAGGGTGGATCATGGCGCATTACGGGAAGAATTACGTCGAAGGAATGTCCCTTGATTATTTCAACTCCGGCCTTACGGTCGGGACGGAGGTAGGCTCCTCCGTGAAAGTTATCTTCGATGGTACGGTTACCGCAGTCCAGGACATAGGTGGAAAATCGAACGTCATTGTCCGGCACGGGAATTATTTCACTTCCTATGGAAATCTGGCTTCGGTTTCCGTCAACAAAGGCGACAAGGTGCAGACGGGCCAGGTAGTTGGAACGGTTGCGGAGGGAGATTCGGGTGGCGGCCAGTTGGAATTTACGATGATGAGGGAAATGGATAATATCAATCCGGAATCCTGGTTGAGGCCCATCGGCCACTAAATTACTGCCTGCGGTACAAATTGCTTGTACAAATCCTCGTATAACGGAACGGTATTCTGAATGTCGAATTTCTTGGCCTGGTTCCGGGCCGCCTCACTGAACTGCTTGTACATTGCTTCGTCCTTGAGTAGTTCGATGGCGTGACGCGCCATGGATTCCACGTCTCCAACCCTGCTCATAAAGCCATTCACTCCCTGGATTACGATTTCGGGCAACCCCCCCGCGTCTGAGGAGATGACGGGAACCCCTGCCGCCATTGCTTCCAGGGCGGAGAGTCCGAAACTTTCATATTCGGAGGGCAACAGGAAGAGGTCCGAAATGACCATGATGTCCTCCATTTGTTCCTGTTTCCCCACAAAGCGGATGTCGTCGCAATATCCCGTTTCCCGGCACATGCTTTCGGCCATGTGGCGCTCGGGGCCGTCTCCCACCATCAGCAACTTGGCGGGCAGGACCCTCCTCACTTCCGCAAAGGTCCGCACGACGTCTTCCACGCGTTTGATCTTCCGGAAGTTGGATGCATGGAGGAGGATCTTCTCTCCCTGGGGAGCGATTACCCTTCGAAAAGCGTCAATGGGTTTGCGTTGGAAGCGCCTTACATCGACAAAATTATGGATCACGTGGATGGGCTTGGTAATGTTGAAGGACCTAAGGGTTTCTTCCCGGAGGTTTTCCGATACGGCCGTGATAGCATCCGATTCATTGATGGAAAAGGTCACCACGGGTTCGTAGGTCTTGTCCCTGCCGACAAGGGTAATGTCCGTTCCGTGCAGGGTGGTGATGAAAGGAATGGTCCTACCCTGGTTTTTTTCCAGTATTTTCTGCGCCATATAGGCGGAGGAAGCATGCGGAATGGCGTAGTGGACGTGTAGGAGGTCCAGGTTGTTATTGATGGTGACGTCCACCAGCGTCGAAGCCAGGGCCGATTCATAAGGGGGATACTCGAAAAGGGGGTAGGTGGGGACCCGGACTTCGTGATAAAAGATATTGGCATTGAACCCTCCCAGGCGGACGGGTTCCCGATAAGTGACGAAGTGTATGAAATGACCTTTTTCCGCCAGGGCCTTGCCCAATTCGGTGGCGAGTACCCCACTACCTCCGAAAGTCGGATAGCAAACGATTCCGATTCTCATCCAATGAACGCGATTAGTTTACGCACCCGAAGTTAGTAAGATTTAATTAGCTTAGCGCAAAACCCAAAGCGCGCATATGAGATACTTACTCTTTTTTTTATTAGTCGGCTCCCAGGTATCCGCCCAATCTTTCCAGGAGGATTCCGTGGTGATCCGTCGGATGGCGGACGATATACTGAACCAGGGTACGGCTTATGAAAACCTGAGGACTTTATGTAAGGAGGCTCCGGCTCGCCTTTCGGGATCGGCCAATGCTGCCAAGGCGGTGGAAATCGCGCGTAAAATGCTCCAGGACGCTGGCGCGGATACCGTGTATCTTCAGCCTTGCATGGTCCCGCATTGGGTCAGAGGTCCGAAGGAAGAAGCAGACCTGTTGATGGCAGGAGGGAAGAATATCTCCTTGAACGTTTGCGCCCTGGGAAATTCAGTGGGAACGGCCCCGGCTGGGGTCACCGCGCCGGTCATAGAAGTACAGTCATTCGACGAGCTTGATAAATTGGGAAAGAAGGAAATAGAGGGAAAGATCGTCTTCCTGAACTACCCCATGAAACAGACACTGATCAATACTTTTGCGGCATACGGGGATGCGGTCGTCTATCGCGTTCAGGGACCAAGCCGCTCGGCAAAATACGGTGCCGTGGGCTTCCTGCTGCGCACCCTTTCCACTTCGTTAAACGATTATCCGCATACGGGTACGACGCGCTACGACACCACGCTCCCGAAAATCCCTGCCTTTGCCGTGAGCACCAACGATGCGGAAAAACTGAGCCACTTTCTGAAAATGAAGATGGTGGCTAAATTATCCATGAAAGCCGGTTGCAGGATGCTACCCGATACCCCTTCCTTTAACGTCATCGGAGAGTTGAGGGGAGTCGAGCACCCGGATGAGATTATCACCGTGGGCGGTCACCTGGATTCCTGGGACCTTGCCGAAGGTGCCCAGGACGATGGGGCAGGCATCGTGCAAAGCATCGAGGTCCTCCGGACCATCAAGGCCTCCGGGATTCGTCCGGCAAGGACGATCCGGGCGGTCATGTTCATGAATGAAGAAAACGGAGGAAGGGGCGGACAAGCCTATGCGGCCGCGGCGGCAAAGGACGGTCTCCATTACATATTTGGCCTTGAAAGCGATGCCGGAGGATTTTCCCCAAGGGGATTCTCCATCCAGGCTCAGGGACTGCGGGTCATGCGTCCCTGGGAACCTCTCCTGGAGCCTTACGGTGCTTGTGAATGGAAGGAAGGAGGCGGGGGCGCCGATGTGAACCCCCTGACATCCGTAAAGGCAGTCGTAGGAGAGTTGCAACCCGATTCCCAGCGGTATTTCGATTTCCACCACGCGGCCAATGACGTGTTTGACGCGGTCAACCGGAGGGAATTGTTGCTGGGGGCAGTGAATATGGCGGGTTTGGTTTATCTTGTAAGTAAGTACGGCTTATGAAAAAATTCCTTACTTGGTTCATTGTTGTGGTAGTCGCTGTGATTGCCATATTCTTCTATTTCCGTTTCTACTTCGTCTACAAGGAGGGAGAGACGGAGGGCCAGCTCAATTATGTCGTCAGGAGTGGGTTCCTGTTCAAGACGTTTGAAGGGAAAATGATCCAGGTGGGATTTACCTCCAAAACGGTGAACGGCGCTGTTCAATCCAACGAGCTTAAATTTTCGGTGGTCGGAGATAGCGTGGCCCAAAAACTTATGCGGTTGGGTACGGGCGTCGTGAAATTGCACTACAAGCAATATATCGGGAGCCTGCCCTGGAGGGGGGACAGCCGCTTTGTGGTAGACAGTATTATCTCTATCCAGCCGGGAGTGGGCACTGGTTCATTCCCCCAATAAAAACAACGTCGGGACCTTTTGCAGGTCAGGCACTTCCTTTTTCCATTCGGAAATGGTTTTGGTGCGTATGGACTCGGCCGGGCCGGTAATGTCCCTGGCGATGCATAGGTGTGTGTCGGCCCTGCAGTGCTTCAAAAAGGCATCCAGGAGCACTTTGTTTCGATAAGGCGTTTCAATGAATATTTGGGTGCAACCCGTAAGGTGGGCTTCCGTTTCGAGCCTCCGGATCGTTTTTCCCCTTTCTTCCGAATCGATGGGCAAGTAACCATTGAAGCGGAAGAGCTGTCCATTCATGCCACTGGCCATCAGGCCCAGGAGAATCGAGCTGGGACCGACCAGCGGCCGTACGGTATAGCCTCCCTCCTGGGCGGCGCGCACGAGAAGCTGGCCCGGATCCGCAATCCCCGGACAACCGGCCTCACTGAGGATACCCACCACGCGCCCCTCCCGAAGGTCTTTCTGGAATTCGACCAGGACAGGATCTTCGGCTTTGCCGATAGATACCCATTTATAATAGTCGATGACGATGTCTTTGGAGAGTTTCCGGAGGAAGCGGCGACTGGTCCTTTCATTTTCCACATAAAGGGCCGAACAGGTTTGGATGGCCTGCAATACGTAGGCTGGAATGGAATCGATCGCCTCTTCGGAAAGTACAGTCGGAATGAGGTATACCTGGACGTTCATTGGGGTTGCTGCTTGATGGGATAAAGGCTAAGGGTGGCAGCAACCAGGGCATAGGCGGGAGCCAATATCCAGCCCACGACAATGAATAGGTGCATCGCATAAAAGACGATCCCGTTGCCGATAGCCAACCCCCTCCTTTCCGCAATGAATTCATTACTCCGCCCCACCGACAGGAAGTGACGGGCGCAACTATAATCCAACATGGAAAAGCCGAAAAAATAGCATTCCACGAAAAAGGCCACCAGCGGGGTAATCCAGCCCGCTACGGGAACGAAGGACAACAACAGGAGGGTGAAGGTGTATACAGTCTGCCACCCTATGTTCCGGCTGGCCTGGCCGATTCCCCTGGCCATATCTTTCCGGATGGAAGCGATATTGACATGATAGTCCGTACCCTCCATAATGGCTTCGGTCTTTTCGCTGAGGTAAGAGAAAAGGGGAGAACCCAGGACCAGGATCAGGTATTTGAACAGGGAAAAATAGAACAGCAGGAGAAGTAATTTCAGAATGACGCCATCGAACAATACGAAGAAGTTGAGCCATCCGCTCTGCATCTTATCCAGCCAGTGGGGGATACCCAATAGCCCCGACAGGTAGCCGATGGCGTCCGTCGAGGAGCCTATAAAGAACCAAAGCCCCGCGGAAAACAGAACGGCGTAAAGGATGCCCGGGATAATGATCCATTTCCATAATTTGTGCCGGCGGATAAAGACGTGCGCCTGGTAATAAGATTGGAAAGATATAATGAGCTCCTTTAGCAATACCGATGATTTTGCGGGGCCTAAATGTAAATGATTTCGCATGAAAAAATTACCCAGGGATTTTTACGAACGGCCGGATGTAACCAGGATTGCCCGGGACCTGATCGGAAAGGTATTGGTCAGCCGTATCGGCGGGCACCCGACAAGTGGTCGAATCGTGGAAACGGAGGCGTATGAGGGCGTATCGGACAGGGCGTCCCACGCTTATGGTGGAAGACGGACGTCCAGGACGGAAGTGATGTTTGGGCGGGGGGGAACGGCGTACGTATACCTGTGCTATGGGATCCATTACCTGTTCAATGTCGTGACGCATGGGAAGGACACCCCCCACGCGGTGCTGGTCAGGGGAATAGAACCATTGAAAGGGATCCCGGAGATGCTCCGGCGCACAGGCAAAAGGTCCGGCGATCCTACCATGGGCCGCGGGCCGGGGAATGTTTCCAAGGCCCTGGGCATCACTACCGCCCAAACGGGATTGAGCCTCCTGGGATCCGAACTGTACATTGCCGATGATGGCTACATCACGCCGGATCTGGAAGAGTCCGTGCGGATTGGCGTGGATTATGCTGGTGAGGATGCCTTATTACCTTACCGGTTTTCGATACCCGGCCATCCCCAGGTCAGCAGGCCTCCTAGAACTTCGGGCAGTTGAGGTGACGCTTGTTGGGATCGGAGGGCTTCTTGATGTAAATGAGGGAAACCTCGATACCTCCCCGGCTGTCGGAAGCGGTCTTCAGGGGGGAAATATTCGTGTCGTAGGAAATACCCAGCTGCAACCCATCGAATTCCAGCGAGACATAAGGCAGGATCGCATCGCCGAAACGGACCCAGGCACCAATGTAAACATTGGTGGGATTCACGAACCAATCATCGTTGGCATTCAATGCAATGGCCGCGCCTACCAGGTTCTCCTGGGCTCCGGCCTGGGATTGGTGAAGGGCGCTCATGTAAAGGGCGGCGTTGTCGGCGATGGGGAAATGTCCCCCCGCATGTACCGTCCAGCGTATGGGGAGGTAATAATTGACGCCGTCATCCTGATCGAAACTTTGCCTGGGACGATTGATATGGTAAAGGGAACCTCCGATATAGAAGTTATTTCGGTCGCTGGTCGATCCGTTATACAGAATCCCTGAATTGAAATCGAAATAGTGCGCCTGAAAAACGCGATTGGCAAAAGGATCGTTGGAAGGAACGGTCCAGGTCCCATCAGGGGCGAGTTCGTCTCCCAGGTTGACCTTGGTTCCATCCAGCCGGCTGGCGGCATATGTGCCCTGAAAACCGATGGACAACTGGTGGTACCCGTCTTCATCCAGGCCTTTGTGGTAGGCCGTGGAAAAGGAGAAATAGTTCTGGTCGAGAACCCCGGAGGCCTGCTGATCGGTCAGCGCAATGAAACCAATTCCCCAGTCGTCGTTTTCCGGGATGCGGTTTGCCATGATCCGGGTATCGACGGACAGGGTTGCCGTGGTGAAAGCGTTATTGATGGTAGGCCATTGATTGCGATAATTACCCGCGATACGGTAAAGTCCATCGAATTTGCCGGTCAGAGCGGGGTTGAGGGTGAGGGGGGAGGCAAAAAATTGGGAGAAATGCGGATCCTGGGCACGGAGTGTCGCATATGAAAGAGGCATCAGCAGCAGTATCAGCCATTTTTTCATCAGTCAAGATTTTCATAGGAACCCACGGGGCCCCTCAGTGATCCTTTTTGTTTTCAAAGGGTGGATAATATTAAACGCCGGATTCGGGGATACTAATATACTCAAAAAAAATAAAACCGGGGCTTATTTGATGCGGGTTTGGGGCGCCTTACATTTGGACTTTTACGCCATAGGAGAGGTCCCCGGCGTCCCCCAGTCCCGGGACGATATAGCCCTTTGCTGTCAATTCGTCATCTATGTCCCCGCACCAGATATGCACCCCCGGGTGACTCCGTAGTACGTATTCTATCCCTACGGTACAGGCAATGGCCGTTACGAGGTGGATTTCTGAAGGGTGCCCTTCCTCATTCAGGAATTGCAGGGTTTTTACGAGCGAGGCCCCGGTAGCCAGCATAGGATCGGAAACGATGAGGACCCGGCCCTCCAGGGATGGAGAGCTGACATATTCCAGGCTGATTTCGAATGAACCGTCACGATCGTGTTTCCGGTAAGCCGAAATGAACGCGTTGTCCGCGCGATCGAAGAAATTGAGGAGGCCCTGGTGCAAAGGCAACCCGGCTCTCAGGATCGTGGCTAATACCGGTTGCTCATGGAGCACTTTCGCGTTTGCCGTTCCCATGGGTGTAGCCACTTCCACCTCATCCCAAGGAAGGTGCCGGCTGATCTCGTAGGCAAATACCTCCCCGATCCTTTCCAGGTTGCGCCTAAACCGCATACGGTCCGTTTGCTTTTCCAAATCCCGGATTTCGGCGATCCAGTTGCTTACGAGGGAATGTTTTTCGCTGAGATTGACTACTGCCATACCCGAATATTCTAAATTGCAGCTTTGGACAAATCTATACTTTTTGTATGATATACCGGGTTCTGGGCCTCATGAGCGGAAGTTCACTGGACGGATTGGATTTGGCATATGTTCACCTTCATTCGGGCGCTGGCAAATGGGGATATACCCTGGTTGAAGCCGAAACGTTACCCTATTCCGTGGAATGGAGGGGCCTCCTGGAAGGGGCTTCCGCACTGAATGCGAGGGATTACCTGGTGCTTCATCATAACTTCGGATGTTATCTCGGGGAAAGGGTGAACCAATTTATTCAAACCAGGAACCTGGATTTCCAGGTGCAGCTCGTCGCTTCCCATGGGCACACGGTATTCCATCTCCCATCCATGGGTATGACCGCCCAACTGGGGGACGGCGCCCCGATTGCGGCTATCACGGGACTTCCCGTGGTGACCGATCTCAGGACTCTCGATATGGCCCTTGGGGGCCAGGGTGCACCCATTGTACCCATTGGAGAAAAATGGCTATTTCCCACTTACGCGTATTTCCTGAATCTGGGGGGCATCGCCAATGTCTCGACCGGGGACCGCATCGCTTTTGATGTCTGTCCGGCCAACCGGGTATTGAACCTCCTGGCCTCACGCAAGGGCGCTTCCTTCGACCCCGGCGGGGCCTGGGCCTCGGCCGGGCGTCTGCTCCCCGATCTACTCGCGGCTTTGAACGGCCTGGATTATTACCGCCTGCCTCCCCCCAAATCCCTGGACAATGCCTTTGGGACAGAGATCGTTTACGGTATCATCCGGGACAGCGGTTGCAGCCCCGAAGACGGGCTCAGAACCTATACCGAGCACATCGCCCTTCAGGTAGCGGCGGCGCTTCAGGGCGGCGCTCCCGGGGAGATGCTGGTAACGGGCGGCGGCGCTCATAATCGCTACCTGGTGGCCCGAATCGCAGCGCATGTGGAGCCCTTGGGTATCCAGGTTATGGTCCCTGACCCGGACCTGGTTAACTTCAAGGAAGCGCTGGTGGTAGCTTTATTCGGAGTATTGCGATGGAGACAGGAGGTAAATGTGCTCGCTTCGGTTACCGGAGCGAGCCGCGATAGTATTGGAGGAGCATTGTGGACTGGTCAGGACGCCTAAAAATTAAAGTATGAACTTTCAGCAATTGGAATATATCGTGGCCGTAGATACCTACAGGCGCTTTGCCACCGCGGCAGAGAAGTGTTTTGTCACCCAGCCCACGCTGAGCATGATGATTCAAAAGCTGGAGGAAGAACTGGGCGCTAAAATTTTCGACCGAAGTAAACAGCCCGTCGTTACCACTGAGGTAGGTAAGCCCATCGTAGAACAGGCCCGGGTTATCCTGAAAGAAGCGGCCTTTCTGCGCGAATTGGTAAGGGAAAGGCAGGGCACGGTGTCGGGGGAACTGAAGGTGGGCATCATTCCTACGCTCGCGCCTTACCTCCTGCCCATGTTCATTAAATCCTTCCTGAAAAAATATCCTTTGGTTCGTTTGGTCATCACCGAATTGAGGACCGAAACCATCGTAGAAAATTTGAAAAGCGGGGTGCTGGATGTGGGCGTCATGGTTACCCCATTGGGGGATCGGCAACTCACGGAAATGCCTTTGTTTTATGAGGAATTCGTGGTGTACACTGCAAAAGAGGAACCTTTGTCCGAAAAAAAATATGTCTTGGCCGAAGACATCGACGTAAAGCACTTGTGGTTGATGGAAGAAGGACACTGCATGCGTTCCCAAATCCTGAACCTATGCGAATTGCGCAAGCAAGCAACGAATCACACCAATTTCCATTATGAAGCGGGGAGCATTGAAACCCTGGTCAAAATGGTAGAAGCCAATGCGGGGGTAACGATCCTCCCCGAGCTGGCCATAAAGGACCTGAGCGCGTGGCAACTGAGGCAGGTGCGCTATTTCAAGGATCCGGCCCCCGTGAGGGAAGTAAGCCTGGTGATCCATAGGCACTACGTACGGCGAAAATTGGTGGATGCCTTGCGCGAGGAGATCCTCCGGCATATACCTCCTGGGATGAAGGAGTCCCGACAAAGGGAGGTGGTGCAGATCGGTTAGTGCTTCCGCCAGCAGGAAACCAGGTGATCGTCGACCATACCCGTAGCCTGCATGAAGGAGTAACAAATGGTACTGCCGACGAACTTGAATCCCCTTTTTTTCAGGTCTTTGCTCATCGCATCGGACTCGGGTGTTTTTGCTGCCACGTCGGCCATTGTTTTCGGATAGTTGACGATGGGCTTGTGCCCCACGAACTGCCAGATATAAGCATCGAAACTGCCGAATTCCTTTTGAATGGCCAGGAAAGCTTTTGCATTGGAAATGACGGCCCCTACCTTGAGCCGGTTGCGGATGATGCCCGGATCGGCGAGTAGTTTTTCCTGGCGCGACTGCCGGTAACGGGCGATCTTTACGGGATCCCAATCGTCGAAGGCCTTTCGGTAATTTTCCCTTTTTTGCAGGACGGTATGCCAACTGAGGCCGGCCTGGGCACCTTCCAGATTCAGCAGCTCGAAAAGTTTCCGGTCATCGTGGAGGGGAGTTCCCCATTCCAGGTCGTGATATGCCCTGTACAAGTCATCCTTTTCGGACCAGGGGCAGCGGGTCTTAGTCATATGAGCTTGAATTTGTCACCATCAAATAGACCCCGGTCGCTCAGCTTCAGGTGGGGGATGACAAGGAGTGCCATGAAGGACAGGGTCATAAAAGGGGCTGAAAGCCGGCTCCCGGATGCTTTGGCCATCCGGTCAATTCGGGTATAGGCCCGGGCGACGTCATAACCTTCTCCATTGCTCATAAGGCCCCCTACGGGTAAAGGAAGGAAAAAGGTCTCCTCCGGGGTAGCGCAACTGACACCCCCCCTATTATCCAGGATAGCTTGAACCGCCCTGTGGAGGAGCTTATCGCTGGTTCCGACCGCGATGATGTTGTGGCTATCGTGTGCCACGGAAGATGCGATGGCGCCCTTCCGGAGGCCAAAATTCCGAACGAAGGCCCGTGCCATGGGCGCGTCTTCCTTGTACCGGTTAACGACGACCATTTTCAGGATGTCTTTTTCAGGATTTCCATCGAGGGAGCCCTCGTGTATGCGCAGGTCGCTCAGGGGAACCAGCCCCGCCCCTGTAAGCAATTGCCCATCGTAGGCTTCAATGACCCGGACTTGTTCGAAATTTTCGAGATCCCCATCCCCCCATTTTTGCAGGGGGTAACGGAAATCTTCCGGGTGAAGGGTCCGTGTCCTGAAGTGATTGATTTCCTCCACGGGGACCGAAGCGATTAAGGTTTGACCCCTTTCGGCGACAACCTGCCCGCGGATAAAAGTTTGGTGTACCTGGAAGTGTTCCAGGTCATGGAGGAGGACAAAGTCGCCGGGGTCCCCCTCCCTGAGCTGTCCCACTCCCAAGGCGTAATGCCGGATAGGATTGAGACAAGCTGCCTGTAAAATATTGAAAAGGGGAATTCCAACGGATACCGCCCTGGCGCACAATACATTGATATGCCCCTCCACAAGGCTGTCGGGGTGTTTGTCGTCGCTACAAAACATGATCTTGTCCGGATGGTCCCTGAGCAGATCGATCAACGCATCGAAATTTTTTGCGGCGCTGCCCTCCCGGATGATGATGTGCATGCCATAGGATAGCTTTTCAGCCGCCTCTTCGAGGGTGAAACATTCGTGGTCGGTGGAGATGCCTGCGGCGATATATGCCCTGGCATGTTCGCCGCGAAGGCCGGGCGCGTGGCCGTCTACAGGCTTGCCCAGGCGATGGGCTGTTTCGATTTTGGCCATGACCTCCGGGTCCCCCGAGAGCACCCCGGGGTAGTTCATCATTTCACTCAGGTAATGGATATCTCCCTGTTCCAGGAGCGTCTGCACTTCTCCGGGAGGCAAAGCCGCTCCCGCGGTTTCGAATGTCGTGGCCGGAACGCAACTCGGCGCGCCGAAATAAAAATGAAAGGGAACCTGCCGCCCATTGCGGATCATATATCGGACGCCCTCCATCCCGCAGACGTTGGCAATCTCATGGGGGTCGCTGACGGTTGCCACGGTGCCGTGAACCACCGCCAGGCGGGCAAATTCGGAGGGCACCAGCATGGAGCTTTCTATGTGCACATGGGCATCGATAAAGCCGGGACAAATATAGGGCTCCCAACCGGGAGCCTCGTCCGGCAGGGGCGATATCCGTATAATGATGCCACCGGACAACGTAAGGGCCGCGCGGGATATGGTTTTCCGGGGTATATCCACCACCCGGCCCGTAATGATGCGTTCTCCGTTCATGGGGTGAAGATAAGGTAGCATCGCCGATTCGTCGCAGTACATAGCGCTTTCGTCGCATCCAGTGTAATATTTCCGTTAACCGGTCTACTAATTGGGAGAATGTTTTATAATATTGTAGGCAATTAACTAAATAGCTATGCAGCTGACCAAATGGATCGCCGTTACAATGACCGTTAGCCTTCTCGGAGGCCGGGCCTTTTCACAGAGCGCAGACGACATCATCTCCAAGCACATCGATGCGATGGGGGGAAAGGATAAAATTGCCACCCTGACGTCCGTATATGAAGAAACCAACAATTCGATCATGGGCAATGATCTGCCGGCTAAGGTTTGGATCGCCAACCAAACGGGCTACCGGATGGAAATGGATATGAGTGGATCCAAAATGGTCTATGCCGCCACCAAGGACAAGGGGGTCATGATCAACCCCATGGCCGGAAGTAGCGACCCCCAGCCGATCCCCGACGATGCAATGAAGGGGTTTGTAAAGAGGATGCAACTCGCCGGACCCTTCATTAATTACAAGGACCAGGGTTATACGGCCACGCTGGTGGGTAAGGATACCGTAAACGGCAAGAATACATACAAAATCAAGCTCACCAAGTCGGGAGAACCCGACGCCACCTATTATATCGACGCCACCACCTACTACATCGACAAGGCTACTACCGAAGTGACCATGAATGGGAGCGCTACGATGCAAGACATCGTATTCAACGGATACAATAAGACGCCCGAAGGATACGTGTTCCCCACCGGATTCACCCTGGAGCTTCCTCAGGGAGAGTTGGTGACGACCATCAACAAAATCGTGGTTAACCAACCCATCGACGCTAAATTGTTTCAAAACCCCTAAATATGCAATTGAATAAACGGATCATCCTTGCGGCCGCTCTCAGCATCCTCGGCACAAGCGTTTTCGCGCAAGACGTGAACGACATCATCAACAAGAACATCGAGGCCATGGGAGGCAAGGACAAATTGTCTTCCCTTTTGTCGGTTTACGAGGAAAATACGGTGAGCGTAATGGGAAATGACCTCACCAGCAAGACATGGGTCCTGAATGGCAAGGGCATGCGTAATGAAGTAGATGCCATGGGTTCGACCATCATTACCGTGATCACCAAGGATACGGGGTGGATGGTAAATCCCATGACAGGAAACAACGATCCTCAACCCATGTCTTCGGACCAGGTGAAGCAATCCGCTGGTCGTATCGACCTTAGGGGCTCCTTTCTGAATTATGCAGCCAACGGGTATACCGCCACCCTGATTGGGAAGGACACGGTAAACGGTGCGAACTGCTATAAGGTCAAATTGTCCAAGACGGGAGAAGGTGATCAGGTCTACTACATTGACCCAACTACTTACTATGTAAGCAAGTTTTCAGCTACGGTTACGGCAAACGGTCAGAATGTGACGAGCGACTTTTTCTTTTCCGACTACAAAAAGAGTCCGGAAGGATATGTGTTTGCATATACCACCACGCTCAACAACCCACAGGCCGGGGATATAAAGATTTTGATTACTAAGGTCGTCCCTAACCAGACGATCGATCCGAAGCTTTTCGCCAAGCCCTAGTCTTCGCGGAGCATATCGGGCCTTCGCTCCCTGGTCCTTTCCAGGGAGCGTTCGTGCCTCCACTCTTCCACTTTTTTCGGATCCCCGCCGAGCAGGACTTCAGGGACTTTCCAGCCCCTGAAGTCCGCCGGGCGGGTATAGACCGGTGGGGCAAGGAGGTCATCCTGAAAGGAATCGAAGAGGGCCGAAGTTTCATCCCCCAGCACACCCGGCAAAAGACGGCCAATGGCGTCTGTCAGCACCGCGGCGGCCAGTTCTCCACCGCTTAGCACATAATCCCCTATAGAGATTTCGCGGGTCACGAAGTGCTCCCGGACACGTTCGTCGATGCCCTTGTAGTGTCCACAGATCATGACCAGGTTTTGTTTCAGAGACAATTGGTTGACGAGGTGCTGGGTTAACCGTTCCCCGTCCGGGGTCAGATAAATAATTTCATCGTAAACGCGCTGTTCCGCAAGACTCTCTATGGCAGCCACCAGGGGCTCCGGCATCATTACCATTCCCGCTCCACCTCCGAATTGATAGTCGTCAACCTGTCCGTATTTATTGACCGCCCACTGGCGCAGGGCATGGGTATGTACTTCAAGGAGGCCTTTTTCGCGTGCCCTCTTCATAATGGAGTGGTTGAGGGGACTTTCCAGGAGCTCGGGAAGTACCGAGAGGATATCGATGCGCATCTGTGTAAAGTTACGGCTCCCCTTCCATGAATCCTTCTATGTCCCGGCGTTGTTTTTTAGTGGGGCGGCCTTGCTTACTTAGACGCTTGCCGGTATGGAATGAAGTAGGTTGAAAGGCTTTCAGCCTTTCAAGTTCTTCGGCGGGGGTAAGGTCTTCGTAATATTGAATAGCCTCGGCGTGTTGCTTCCTTTGGGCCAGCAAACCGGTTACGCGAATGACCCATTTGCGCCCATCGGTCCTGATCTCATATTCGTCGCCGACAACCACGGCACGCGAGGCTTTGACGGACGCGCCCTGCAGCTTCACCCGACCGTCATCGATGGCGAATGTTGCAAGCGTCCTTGTCTTGAAAAGCCGGATGGCCCACAGGTACTTGTCAATCCTCAGCTTATCCTTTTCCATGCATTTCAGCAAAGAACTTATGAAAATAAGGGATGGTCTCGATCCCCTTGTAGAAATTGGCGAGGTCGAATTTTTCGTTCGGGGAATGAAGATTGTCGCTGTCCAACCCAAATCCAAGAAGGATGATTTTTACGCCCAGGTGCTTCTCGAACAATGCCGTGATGGGGATGCTTCCTCCTCCCCTGAGGGGTATGGGCATTTTACCGAAGGTCGCTTCCATTGCCTTGTTGGCTGCTTTGAAGGGAATGGAATCCACGGGGGTGACATAGGGATCGCCGCCATGATGTTCGTGGGCTTCAACGGTGACATAGGGGGGAGCTATTTTTTGCAGGTGATCCAGGAGCAAGCGGGTTATATCCGCGCTATGCTGATTGGGGACCAATCGGCAGGAAATCTTTGCGAAGGCTTTAGAAGGGAGGACTGTCTTTGCGCCTTCTCCGGTGTAGCCCCCCCAGATACCGTTCAATTCGAGGGTGGGGCGGATGCCCGTTCGTTCGTTGGTGGAATATCCTGCCTCTCCCCAAAGGGCTTTCACGCCAAGGTCCTGCTCATAAGCCTTTTCATCGAAGGGCGCTCTGGCTAGTTGGGCCCTTTCGGTTTTCGGGACCTCGGCCACGTCATCGTAGAACCCCGGGATCGTAATCCGACCCCGGTCGTCGTGCAGAGATGCAATCATTGTCGCAAGCGTAGTGATGGGATTGCCTACCGCGCCCCCATAGACGCCGCTGTGTAAATCGCGATTTGGTCCGGTCACGGCCACCTCGATATAGGAGAGACCCCTTAGGCCCACGTCAAGAGACGGGGTATCCAAACTGAGCATGGAGGTATCGCTGATCAATACGACGTCGCAGGCTAGCAGGTCGGTATGGCTTTCCAAAAACTTCCCGAGGTTGGGCGAACCCACTTCTTCCTCACCCTCGATAATGAACTTGATATTGCACGGCAGCGTATTTGTGCGCATCAACATCTCGAAAGCCTTCACGTGCATATACACCTGACCTTTATCGTCAGCGCTTCCCCGGGCGTAAAGGCGCCCGTCTTTTATGACAGGATCGAAGGGACCGCTGTGCCACAATTCAAGGGGATCCGGAGGTTGAACGTCATAGTGTCCGTAAACCAGGACGGTAGGTCCGCCTGGGACCGCAATTTTTTCTCCATACACAATGGGATGGCCTGCCGTGGGGTAGACCACCGCCTTCCCGGCACCGGCTTCTTCCAAAGCAGTCTTGAAGGCCTCCGCGCAAAGCAGCATGTCCTGCTTATGCTCGCTGCGGGCGCTCACACTTGGGATACGCAGGAGAGCGATCAGCTCCTCCAGGAAACGATCCTTATTTTTGTCCTGATAGTCTTTCCAGGCTTGCATGCTGTTTCAGGTTTTTCGCGCTGCTAAATTAGGGATTCTTCCCTTGCTCAGCGCTTTGCTGTTGACCAGCATTACCCCGGCCAGGATTACGGACAGCCCGATAAACTGTCCAATGCTGAGTGGCTCTCCTGCTATGGCCCATCCCAGGAATACCGCGACGACGGGATTGACGTAGGCATAGGTACCTACCCTGGCGGCGGGCCAAACGTCCAGGACATAGATGAAACTGACGTAGCCCACCAGGGAGCCGAAGATGATCAGGTAAATCAACCCTCCCCAGGACTGGCGGCTTACACTTGCCCATGATATGTGGGACCAGTTCCCGATGCACAGGCTGAAGAGAAGGAGCACCACGCCCGCAGATAGCATTTGCAGGCTGCCTTTGATGAAGGTGGAACCCGGGACGGAATGCCGCTTTGAATACAGGGATCCCCACGCCCAGCTCAGGGAACCAACGAATAGGACCACGAGGGCGCTGACCTGGGAGGTATTGTGCAGGGAGAAGTGAACGGAGGAGCCTCCGGCTGTTACCAGGTAGACGACACCGGCAAAACCCAATAGGAGTCCTGATATGACCCTTGCGTTGGAGAAATTTTCATGCCAGTGAGGTTTGTCGAGGATGACCATCCAAAGGGGCAGGGCCGCAAGGATGATGGCGGCAAGACCGCTGGCAATCCGGACTTCCGACCAGGATAATCCCCCGTTCCCCACGCAGAGAAGGAGGAAGCCTGTGATGGCGCTGTGCAAAAAGGTTTTCCACGGCGGCAGGCGCTCTCCCCTGGCCAGGCACCAGATGAGCAGGATCGTACCGGCAATGGTGAAACGAAGGCCGATCATGAGAATGGGGGGAAGGGTCCTGACAGCCAGGGCGATGGCCAAGTAGGTGGATCCCCATAAGATGCAAACGGCCAGGTAGGCGGCCAGGGGTAATCTTGATTTCATGGCTTTGGTATTACGAGCAGGTTCTTTTCCTTAACGGTTTGGAGAACGATGGTGGTTTTGGTGGACTGGATGGTCCCGATCTTTCCCAACTTGTCGCGCATCAGGGTGATCAGGGACTGGGCGTCCGTAGTCCGGACTTTGGCAAGGAGGCAATCCTCTCCTGCAATGATGTGCAATTCCTGGATTTCGGGGATGTTGGTCAGATGCTCGGAGAGCCTTGTATCTCCGGGAGGGGAACTGTCCTTGATGAAAATAAAGGCCAGCAGCTTCCGATCGATGGCCAGGGGGTTGACCTGGGTATGATATGCTTCAATGACGCCTTTCGTTTCCAGCTTGCGGACCCTTTCCAAAACGGCGGAAGGAGCCATACCCAATTCCTTGGCCAGGGCGGCATTGGACATGCGCGCGTCGGGCTGTAGGAGGTCCAGGATGCGTAGGTCAATTTCGTCTAAATTGTACATTATATTCAGAATATTATTTGGTAAATCTAAAATATTCCGAATAATATACAAAATTTAGGTCCTTGGGGAGCGGAAACGCACCCAAGCCGCACGGACCGCGTTGAGGGACCGGAAATAGAATTCCTTGCTGAAGAGCTGTGAATCCTTCATGGCTTTATAGGTCAGGAACATACCTATGGGAAGCATGACCAGTACGGAAAGCCACATGCCCACAAAGGGAGAAAGGGTGCCTGCCTTGGCGAATTTCTCACCAAAAGTGTTGAGGAGGTGGAAGATAACGAAGAAGATAACCGCGCAAACCAGGGGCATGCCCAATCCGCCTTTCCGGATAATAGAGCCCAGGGGAGCCCCGATCATGAAGAGGACCAGACAGGCGAAACTCAGGGAGTATTTCCTTTGGCGTTCCACCTGGTAGTTCAGGATATTGGTCTCCTGGCCCTGAAATTCCAATAGCTGTATGTCCACCTGGTTCCTCAGGCCTTGTACCATTTGTTGGGCCCTTTGGGAATTGTTGGCATTGAGGGAATCGGGTAACCAATGCGCGGGGGCCATCTTCGCATGCTTCCAGGCGGTATCGTGTATCCGGTCGAAGTGCAGGTAGCCCCGGATGCCCCGGTAGCTGTTTTGCATGTACTCCCTGGCCTGATTGCGCAGGGAATCGATCCAGATGGTCAACTGTCTTTCACTCAGCATGGGAGCGCTGTTCTTGTAGGTGCTGTCAGCGGTCCGGTTGAATTGCAGCGCACTCAGGTCGAGGTGCTTGGTGTAATCCTTGAATCGCATGCGAATGAAATTGGTTGCGGTGCTATAGCGTGGCCCTTTTTCCTCATAGTATTGACCATTCATGAGCTTGAAATCAAGGGACCGCTGATCGGATGACAGGGTCATCAGTCCGTTTTCGGCGCTGATCATGTTGTCCTGGAGGAGGTTCCCCTGTTCGAAGATCAGGACACCTCCAATACGGGTACCCGTTTTATCTTTAGTGCTGATCTTAAGGGTATATCCCGGGATCTTGTTGTAGAATACGCCTTCCTTGATATCGAATGCGGGTTTTTTCACGGATACATCCTGTAGAAGGGTTTGGAATTTGAGGTTGGCCACCGGGATAACATAATTGGCAAACTGGAAGGCCAGCAGGCACAGGAGGCCCGAAATAAACAGCAGGGGTCGCATGAAGCGAAGCAAAGGAATGCCCGCTGATTTGATCGCTACCAACTCGAAGCTTTCTCCAAGGTTGCCGAAACACATGATGGAAGATAAGAGTATGGCCAGGGGAAGTGCAATGGGCACCCAGGTGGTGGTCACCAGGCCCGTTAGCTCCAGGAGCGTTCCCGTATCGAGTCCCTTTCCAACCAAATCATCGATGTACTTCCAGAAGAACTGCATCACCAGGATGAACAGGGCTATCAGGAAAGTAATGAAGAAAGGTCCTATGAAAGCCTTTATGATGAGCCGGTCGAGTTTTTTGATCACGTTTCTGCCTACCTTTAAAACGATGCATGCAAAAATAAGCCTTTCACCAGAGGAAACCGCCCTTGTGCTGGATCCGCGCTGGATTTTAACCAAACGTTCGGTGATGGATAAGGTCGCCGCCCTGCTGGGAGACATGGCCGAACGATATAGGACCCTGGCGCTTCATGCTCCGTTTGGGGACCGCTTTCCCAAACTGACCAGGGGGGAAAATTACGAGGGGCTGCCTTACATGATCCTGGATTATCCGGCTTCCTGGGAACAGGAACATGCGTTTGCGGTCCGAACGTTTTTTTGGTGGGGACATTATTTTGCTCTTTTCCTGCACTTGAAGGGACGGTACCGGGAACAATATGCTCCGAAGATTCTTTTGTCGCTGGGTTCGCCCTGGCGGCTGGCTATTTCGGACGATGAATGGATCCACACCGTACACGGAGAAGGATACGTAGGATCGCCGTTCAACGCGGAAATGCCGGCCTATTTTAAGGTGGCCATGACTATTCCCCTGAATCAGTGGGATAATGTGTATGACTTACTGGAAGCGGGTTTCAGGGAGATCATGACATGGGTCAGTTACCCAGTCGGTGAAAGAGGTCTTTGACCTGGTATTCCCAAAGCTGGCTTTGGTCAGCCACTTCCTTTTTCTCTGCGAAATCTTTGATAACCAATATAGTCTGATTGGTCACTTCTGACTTTTCAATGCGGAATTCGAAGAATTCATCTGCAGGTGCGGTAAGCCAATGGAAACGTATGAATTTGTCCAATTCCGTTTCGATCACTTGAGCCCTTTCCACGGAACCGTTCCATGAGAAACTAAACATGCCTTCCCGTTCGTCAACCTTGTCTGCAAACCATTCCTGAAGCCCGGCAGGAGTAGAAAGAAATTCGTATAAGATGGTAGGTGAACACCTGACTGGATACTCCAGCGTATATTGTACCTTTTTGCTCATTCCTTCATAAGTTAATCCCGAGATTCGTTGTCTGCAATAATAGGAAATAAATAATCACTTCAAAATTTTTTTGAAAGTATTTCCAGGCTTGAGCTGGGGGTAAACATACCACTTCCGGGTAGGTGTAATTACGGATGCAAATCCCGCCCCAACATTTTTTTGGCTTGTATTATAAATCTATTTAACTTTTCTATGGAAATACTCACTGCAATTGACTGTTTTTGCTTACGATTTAGCCGAGTTGTGACCATGTGATCGTGCCCCTTTTCTTTCCTCCCTCAATGCCAAAACACCCTATAATATGAGCATGCGTCAACTCAAGATCACCAAATCTATTACTAACCGCGAGTCTCAGAGCCTCGAAAAATATTTGCAGGAGATCGGCAAAGTTGAATTGCTGGCTCCTGAAGATGAAGTAAAGCTAGCCGTCAGGATAAAGCAAGGTGATCAGGCTGCCCTGGAACGTCTTACCAAAGCTAACCTCAGATTTGTCGTATCTGTGGCCAAGCAGTACCAAAATCAAGGCTTATCCCTATCCGATCTCATCAATGAGGGAAATCTTGGACTTATCAAGGCTGCCCAGCGCTTCGATGAAACCAGGGGCTTTAAATTCATTTCCTACGCCGTGTGGTGGATACGCCAAAGCATACTCCAGGCACTTGCCGAACAAAGCCGTATCGTACGCCTGCCCCTAAACAAAGTCGGGTTGACCAACCGGATCAATAAAGCTTTCTCTAGTCTTGAACAGGAATACGAACGCGAACCTTCCCCGGAAGAATTGGCGGAAGTACTGGAAATGGATACCGATGAAGTCGCAGCCACCCTGGGTGTTGCGGCCCGCCACGTCAGCATGGATGCCCCTTTCGCGGAAGGGGAAGACAATACACTGATCGACGTACTTGAGAATCCAAATGCGGAATCCGCCGATGCAGCCATAGAACACGACGAATCCCTTAGGACCGAAATCACCAGGTCACTCCAAACCCTGACTGACCGTCAAAAGGAGGTCATCCGTTATTTCTTCGGCATCGGGGTCGATCACCCCATGAGCCTGGAAGACATCGGGGAAAAGTTCAACCTGACACGGGAACGCGTTCGGCAAATTAAGGATAAGGCAATCAATAAGTTACGCTCTAACTCCAGATGCCGTCTCCTCCGAAATTACCTTGGCGCTTAGGGGCCGCGCAAGCGGCGGACCGTAGGTCCCCACCAAGGCTTATATTTGCAGTCCTATGTTCGAGAGTTTAAGTGAAAGGTTAGAGACTGCGTTCAAGCAGGTCAAAGGTCAAGGCAGGATCACCGAGCTAAACGTCGCAGCCACCGTCAAGGAAATCCGCAAAGCCTTGGTGGATGCGGATGTCAACTACAAGATCGCCAAAGAATTTACCGACAAGGTTAAGGACAAAGCCATGGGGGAAAAGGTGCTGAATGCCATTTCCCCGGGCCAGCTCATGGTCAAGATCGTGAAGGACGAGCTCGCGGACCTCATGGGCGGACAAGCGTCGGAACTGTCTCTGAATGGCAACCCGACCATTATCCTGATTGCCGGATTACAGGGGTCTGGTAAGACCACATTTAGCGGAAAGCTGGCCAATTACCTGAAATCCAAAAAGGGCAAGTCTCCTCTCCTCGTGGCTGCGGACATATACCGTCCCGCTGCAGTCGATCAATTGAAGGTGCTGGGAGAACAGATCGGGGTAGACGTGTACAGCGAACCCGAATCCAGGGATGCCGTACAGATTGCCCGGAATGCCCTGGCAGAGGCAAAATCCAAGAACAAGAATGTATTGATTATAGACACCGCCGGACGCCTGGCGGTGGATGAAGCCATGATGGCCGAAGTGGCCGCGATCAAGGCCGCCGTACAGCCCCAGGAAATCCTCTTTGTGGTGGATTCCATGACGGGCCAGGATGCGGTGAATACCGCCAAGGCTTTCAACGACCGCCTGAATTTCAATGGCGTGGTGCTGACCAAGCTGGACGGGGACACCCGGGGTGGAGCGGCGTTGTCAATCCGGTACATGGTCAACAAGCCTATCAGCTTTGTCAGTAGCGGGGAAAAGCTGGATACCCTGGACGTATTCCACCCCGACCGTATGGCCCAACGTATCCTGGGCATGGGGGATATAACCACCCTGGTCGAAAAGGCCCAGGAGCAATTCGATGCCGAGCAGTCGGCCAGGCTGGAAAAGAAAATCAGGAAAAACCAGTTCGATTTCGCCGATTTCAAGCAGCAACTGGAACAGATTAAGAAAATGGGTAATATAAAGGACCTGCTGGGAATGATCCCGGGGGCCGGAAAGGCTATAAAAGACCTGGATATCAGTGATGACGCCTTCAAGGGCATAGAGGCCATGATCAATTCAATGACCCCCTTTGAACGCGCAAACCCTGACTCCATAGACCTGAGCCGAAGGAAGAGAATCGCCCGGGGAGCTGGTAAGGAACTCACGGACGTGCAACAGTTTATGAAGCAATTCGACCAGATGCGGCAAATGATGAAAACCATGAATAAAATGCCCATGGGGAGGTCGGGTATGCTCAGAAAGGCCTAGTTAAAATTTAACCTCCGGGGCTTGGAAAAATTAAAATCGATTATATTACCTTTGCAATCCCTAGGAAAAAATTATTCATTCAAGCATTTAAATTTCTATTTAAGATGCCAGTTAAAATCAGACTCCAGCGCCACGGGTCTAAGAAGAGACCCTTCTACTTTATTGTAGTGGCCGATGCCCGCGCTCCACGAGACGGGAAGTTCATCCAGAAACTCGGGACCTACAACCCCCTGACCGTTCCTGCCTCCATTCAATTGGACCGCCAAAGAGCCTTGGATTGGCTCCACAAAGGCGCCCAGCCGACCGACACTGTCCGCAAAATCTTATCCTTCAAAGGCGTGCTTTATCTGAAGCACCTGTTGAGGGGGGTAAAACTCGGCCTTTTCGACGAAGCGACCGCCATGACCAAGTTCCAGAAATGGCATGAAGAGCATGAGGGCAAAATGAAGATCAGGCAGGACGACCACCGCAACCACCGTGCCCAGAAAAGGCACCAGCCGATCATCAGGCGCACGAAGCCCCATGATCACGAAGCTCCCGGTGGCGGAGGTGGCGAACACCATGAGGCCAAGAGCGGAGAAGAATAACCTTTTAGCGCATTACGTTATTACGGGCCTCTCCGCGTGGGAGGCCCTTTTTTTGCTCGCGCGCCAACTACATATGAGTACTCAGTATTTCAGCGTAGGACGACTGGTGGCCACCCACGGCCTGAAAGGAGAGTTGCTCCTGAAGCACAGCCTGGGTGATGCCCGCGGTTTGCAAGACCTTACCGTCATATTCCTTCCGGATCGCCCGGAAAGCTTCCTTCCTTATTTCGTAGCGCAAATCAGAATCAAAGGACCCCAGGAGGCATTCCTGACCCTGGAAGGCGTGAGTACCCGGGAACAGGCAAAACTCCTTACTCATAAGGAGGTCTGGCTGCAGGAATCGGATTTTTCCAGGACCGCAGGCAAAGCAACGCCCATTTCTTACCTGGGTTATCATTTGATCGATGGAGCCGAAGACCTGGGAGAGATCGTGGAAGTGATCGAGCAGCCGATGCAGGTATTGTGTAAAGTTATCATCCGGCAAAAGGAAGTACTGATCCCCCTGCATGAAAAGACACTCGAAAAGATAGACGACGGGGGTAAACGATTGTACGTGACCCTGCCCGAGGGATTGCTGGATGTGTATCTTGGTCTCTGACAAATATTTTCCCCTGTTTAGTCTACCACTATAGTGGATTATTCGTACTTTCGAAGCATAAAACCGAATCATATGAGTCTGCGTCTAGGGGATGTAGTCCCGAATTTCAAGGCTTCCACAACAGAAGGAGACATTGATTTTTACGAATACCTTGGAAACGGATGGGGCGTCCTTTTCTCCCATCCTGCCGATTATACCCCTGTATGCACGACCGAATTGGGCCGGACGGCCCAACTGAAAGATGAATTCGCCAAACGAAATACCAAGGTTCTTGCAGTCAGCGTGGATCCGTTGGATAAACACCTGGGCTGGGTAAAGGACATCAACGAAACACAACACACTACGGTCACCTTTCCCATCATCGCGGACCCCGAGCGGAAGGTGGCCGATTTGTACGATATGATCCACCCGAATGCTTCCGAAACGGCGACGGTCCGCTCCCTCTTCGTGATCGGCCCGGATAAGAAGCTCAAGCTCTCCATCACCTATCCCGCCAGTACGGGCAGGAACTTCAACGAGGTGCTGAGGGTGCTCGATTCCCTGCAGCTCACGGCTGCACACGGGGTCGCTACTCCGGCCGATTGGCAGGACGGTCAGGATGTTATCGTGGTGCCCGCCACTTCCACCGAAGACGCCCAAAAGAAATTCCCCAAAGGCGTGAAGGTGGTGAAGCCTTACCTGCGGTACACGCCGCAGCCCAATAAATGATCCGTGGACCTGTTGAACGATATAAACGCTTATGCCGCGGCGCATACTCCACAGGAGTTATTGTCTTATGTGTCCGGCCTTTTCCCCGGTGCTGTGAAGTTCTCCTCCTCCCTGGGCCAGGAAGACCAGGTGCTGACCGATATGATCGCCAGGGATAGGTTGGATATACAAATTTTCACCCTGGACACGGGACGTTTGTTCAATGAAACGTATGAATTGTTGGACAAGGTGGGTGCACGTTACCGAATCCCCGTGGATGTATACTACCCGGATGCCGGGGAAGTCGAAGCCCTGGTGCGGACCAGGGGCATCAATGGATTCTACGAGTCCGTGGAGAACCGTAAGGCTTGCTGCGCGGTCCGTAAGGTTCACCCCCTGAATCGGGCCCTGGAAGGAGCCAAGGTATGGGTATCGGGAATCCGCGCGGATCAATCCGTAAACCGGGGTAAAATGACCGTGGCCGAATGGGATACCGAAAAGCATTTATATAAATTGAACCCTTTGCTGCTTTGGAGCCTTGAGGAGGTCCTGTCTTATATCGACAGGCATCATGTTCCCTACAACACTTTACACGACAAGGGGTTTGTCAGCATCGGCTGCGCTCCTTGTACCCGTGCGACCGGGCCCGGTGAAGATCCCAGGGCGGGCCGCTGGTGGTGGGAGACATCCCAGAAGGAATGCGGATTACATGGAATCAGGTAAAAGCGAAGGATTATGAGCACTTTCCCAAGAGCCCTCGAGGACGAGGCGATCTACATACTCAGAGAAGTGGCGGCACAATTTGAACGCCCCGCCTTGTTGTTTTCCGGTGGTAAGGATTCCATCACTTTGGTGCACCTGGCGAAAAAAGCCTTCTTCCCCGCGGCCATCCCCTTTCCCCTGCTGCATGTGGATACGGGACACAACTTTCCCGAAACCCTCCAGTTCCGGGACGAGCTGGTGGAGCGGACGGGGGCCCGGCTCCTGGTGCGTTACGTCCAGGATTCCATCGATCAGGGCAAAGCAAAGGAGGAAACCGGAAGGTTCGCGAGCCGGAATATCCTTCAGACCGTAACGCTCCTGGATGCCATTTCGGAATTCAAATTCGACGCCTGTATCGGGGGAGCCCGCAGGGATGAAGAAAAGGCCAGGGCTAAAGAACGCATATTCTCGGTTCGGGATGATTTCGGGGGTTGGAATGCCAAGCAACAGCGGCCCGAATTGTTCGATATGCTCAATGGCCGCATCCATATCGGAGAGAATGTACGCGTGTTCCCCATTTCCAATTGGACGGAGTTGGATGTATGGAATTACATAAAGGAAGAAGAGATCGACCTGCCCAGCTTGTATTTTTCCCACCGGAGGCCCATCATCAAAAGGGATGGGTTTTACTGGCCCTGGTCGGAATTCCTGCAGGTCGGCCTTGATGAGATCCCTTTCGAAGCGACGGTCCGCTTCCGGACGGTGGGCGACATGACCTGTACCGCCGCGGTACTCTCCCAAGCCGATAACCTCGACGATATCATTTCAGAAATCCGGGAAGCGACCATTTCCGAGCGTGGCGCCCGCATGGACGATAAACGTTCCGAGGCAGCCATGGAGAAAAGGAAACAGGTTGGATACTTTTAAATCTGGTACATGGAAGTTTTGAGAATTGCTACCGCGGGAAGCGTCGATGATGGAAAGAGTACCCTGATCGGGCGCCTCTTGTATGATACGCGGTCGATTGCCACGGATCGTCTGGAGGCCGTGGAACACGCCAGCAAGCGAAAGGGACTTGATTTTACGGACCTTTCCCTGCTGACAGACGGCCTCATTGCGGAAAGGGAACAAGGGATCACCATAGATGTGGCCCATATTTACTTTTCCACCCTCACCCGGAAATACATCATAGCCGATACGCCCGGGCACGTGGAATATACCCGGAATATGATTACCGGCGCCTCGACCGCGGCCGTATCCATCGTGCTGATCGATGCCCGGAACGGGGTAGTTGAACAAACGCGCCGTCATCTCTATATCGCCTCCCTGCTAAGGATACCCAGCGTCATCGTGTGCGTCAATAAAATGGACCTGGTCGATTTCGATCCCCTGGCCTTCCGGCAAATCCGCCTCGAGGTCGAGGAAATCGCACGCCACCTGGGACTGGACCGGACGATTTTGCAGTTCATCCCTGTTGCAGCAAAAGACGGAGACAACGTCGTTATTTCCTCCGACCGCATGCCCTGGTACAAGGGTCCGGCCCTGCTGGATTTGCTGGAATCCCTGCACCCTGGTCAGGGCCTTCGCGAATTGCCTTTCCGATTTTCGGTTCAGTATGTCATCCGCCCCCACCAGGATGCCTTCCACGATTTCCGGGGTTATGCGGGCAGGATTGGAAGCGGCCAGTTACGCCAGGGGGATACCCTGGCCGTCCTGCCTTCTGGAAAAACGGCAACGGTCCATTCGATATTCAAGGGCGACCGACGGGTTGTCGAGGCTGAGGCAGGAGAAAGTATCACCCTTACGCTGAACGAAGACGTGGACGTCAGCAGGGGCAATATGCTGGTAAAAAAAGAGGAGGTCCCTTATCCCCAGACTAGCGTTTTCCGGGCCCGGATCGCATGGATGGATGAACAGCCCATGCCCGAAGGAAAGACATTCCTCCTCCAGCATGGCGTCCAGGTCGTAAAGGTAAAAGTCATCGAGACTGTAGAGGTCCTGGACATACATACCTTCCTCCCCGCGGCCGGTAAGAAGACTTTTCAGCTAAACGATATCGGGACCATACAACTGAAGTCGGCCAAACCCCTGTTCCTGGACCGGTACGCGGATAACCCGCCGGGGGGCGCCTTTGTCCTGATCGATGAATTTACCAACAATACGGTGGGCGTGGGGTTCGTTGAAGCCGTTTAGGGTTTCCGCCACTTACGGAGTTGTTGCAACAGGGCGCTCATATCCTTGGGCAAGGGCGCCTCTATCTCCCAGGCCTGTCCGTCGGGATCGGTGAGGCTTAGCTTCCAGGCGTGAAGGGCAAGCCTTCCCAGGATGGCCCGTTCTTCCTCTACATTTTTAGACAATTTGAAATTTCGTTTAAATGACGACAGGAGTACCGATTCCCCGGCCCCATATAAGGGATCCACGGCAACAGGGTGCCCCATATCCGCGCTGTGCACCCGGATCTGATGCGTGCGGCCGGTATGGATTTGGAACTGCACCAAAGAATAGAGACCAAAAGATTCCAGGACAGTATATGTTGTGAGGCTGGGTTTGCCCTTGGCGTGCACCATCATACTGCCCCTGCGGGCGGGATTTTCCAGGATCGGCCCATCCAGGTCTCCGTTAGGTGCATTGGGTTCTCCATGGATGATCCCCAGGTAATATTTTTTCACCTCCCGGCCCTCGAAAAGTCCGGATAAATATTGGTGCATGGGTGCGTCCTTTGCAAAAATGATGACGCCGCTGGTGTCCCTGTCGAGGCGATGCACGGTGAAGACCTTTCCAAATCGCTGGTCCAGCCATTGTTTCAGCGAGGGTTCGGCTTTTTCACGGTCCGGGATGCTCAGCATACCCGAAGGCTTGTTGACTGCAACGAAGTGAGGGGTTTCCGCCAGGATGTCTATTTGCACTAGGCCTTGGGTTTTTTCCTGGTAAAGGAGGTGTTGAGGTATTTAAGCACCCGGACCTCCTTTTCACTCAGGAAACGCCAGCGGCCCCGATCCACATTCTTTTTGGTCAAACCCGCGTACATGACGCGGTCCAGGTTTTGCACGCTGTAACCCAGGTGTTCGAAAATCCGGCGGACGATGCGGTTTTTCCCACTGTGAATCTCGATGCCGATGACGCTCTTATCTTTTGAATCCGCATAGGCCAGGGCGTCCGGCTTAATGTTGCCGTCTTCCAGGGTAACCCCGCCCTGTATGGTTTCGAAATCCTTTTTGGTCAGTTCTTCGTCCAGCCTGACCTCGTAGATTTTTTTGATTTCGTAGGAGGGGTGGGATAGCTTTTGGGCCAGTTCCCCATCGTTGGTCAGGAGCAGGACCCCCGTCGTGTTTCGGTCCAGGCGACCTATGGGGAAGATGCGTTCCGTAGTTGCCTTCCGGACGAGGTCCAGGACGGTTTTCCTTCCTTCGGGGTCGCTGCTGGTCGTGATGTAATCCTTGGGCTTGTTGAGGAGGAGGTAGACGAGTTCGCCCGTAGGCTTCAGCTTTTTCCCATTCAAGCGTACGTCGTCAGCTTCGGAGACTTTGAATCCCGGCTCTATGACGACCTGCCCGTTCACTTTTACCTGGCCTTCCTTGATGATTTCCGCCGCTTCCCTGCGGGAGGAGACGCCCGAGTGGGACAGAAATTTGTTGAGGGGCATTTGGGGGGCGCCGGGTTTGCCGGGTTTCACGGTTGTGCCGGTTGCGGGCTTTGCTTGCGCGGGGGCTGCGGTTGCGGGGGCGGCCTTTGCGCGAACCGGGGCGCCCTTTGCCAGTCCCTCGGGCCGCGGCGCGTCACGGGCGGCTTTCTTCGCGGCTGCCTCGGCGGCTTTGCGCGCCCTGGTCCTGGCCATGCCTTCGGCGATTTCCTTTTTGATGGTCCTTTTGGCCTGGCGGAATTCTTCCTTTTTGGCGGCGTTGCTTTTTGACTTGATGAATTTGTCGAACTGGTTCTTTGGCATAATCATCCCTTATTGGCTAACTGCCCGCAGGCGGCGTCTATATCTTTTCCCCGGCTGCGACGCAGACGGGCATTGACCCTGTTCTTTGTGAGGAAGTCCATGAAGCGCTGGATATTTTCTTCGGAGGGCTTGGAAAAGCGCGCAGCGTCGATGGGATTATATTCAATAATGTTCACGAGGTCCACGGGCACCTGCCGGTATATCTTGATCAATTCCTCGGCATCCTCGAGGGAGTCGTTGAATTTATCGAACAGGATATATTCAAAGGTGATTTCGCTGCCCGTCTGTTTGTAGAAATAATTCAGGGCCTCTACCAACGACTTGAGTTTGTTGGAATCATTGATGGGCATGATCTCGCTGCGCTTCTTGTCATTGGCCGCGTGGAGGGACAGGGCCAGTTTGAAGCGCACCTGGTCGTCGCCCAATTGCCGGATCATTTTGGCCACGCCCGCCGTGGAAACCGTGATCCGGCGGTGGCTCATGCCCATCCCATATTGCGCGCCTATTCTTTCGATGGCCGTCAGGACGTTGTTGTAATTGAGCAGGGGCTCGCCCATACCCATGAATACGATATTCGTCAGCTTTTTTCCGTAAGTCTCCTCTGCCTGCTGATTGAGCATGACCACCTCATCGTAAATTTCATCGAATTCAAGGTTTCGCTTGCGGCCCATGTAGCCGGTCGCGCAAAATTTGCAACTCAGGGAGCATCCTATCTGAGAGCTGACACACGCGGTTTGCCGCTCTTCGGTGGGGATGAGGACGCCCTCGACGAGGTGACCGTCCACCGTCCGGAAGCGGTTTTTGACGGTGCCGTCACTGCTGAACTGGGAGGCATCCAAGGTGAGCGCCGGGAGGGAAAATTCCTTCTTCAATCCGGCCCTGAGCTCCTTGCTCACGTTGGTCATATCGTCAAAGTTCCTAGCTTTTTTTTGCCATAGCCACTCGTAAACTTGTTTCGCACGAAAGCGGGGTTGCCCTTTTTCCGAAAAATACGCCTCGAGTTCCTGAAGGGACAGGTGGCGGATATTTGGCTGCTGCACAGAATCGATCATCCCGCAAAGGTACCCAAAAACTGCCTATTTTTGGCGATGCCTACAGCTTACATCATCGACGCGGTAAGGACACCCATAGGACGGTATGGGGGAATCCTGAGCACGTGCAGACCCGACGATTTACTGGCCTTGATGATCAAAGCACTCCTGGAGCGCAATCCGGGGATAGACCCGGAGGCTGTGGAGGATGTCATAGCCGGGGCGGCTAACCAGGCGGGTGAAGACAACCGGAATGTGGCCAGGATGGCAGCCCTGCTCGCAGGCCTTCCGGTCAGCGTAGGCGGGAATACCGTGAACCGCCTGTGCGCCTCGGGTTTGCAGGCGATCATGGATGCCTCAAGGGCGATCCGCTCAGGGGAGGGGGACCTGTATATCGCCGGGGGGGTGGAAAGCATGACCCGTGCTCCGCTGGTGATGCCCAAGAGCGATGGCGCCTGGTCCAGAAAGACCGAAGTCTACGATACCACCATCGGTTGGAGGCTGATCAACCAGAAACTGGCTGACCTGTACTATCCATACAACATGGGCGAAACCGCGGAGAATGTGGCCGAACGCTGGGGCATTTCCCGGGAAGCCCAGGATAAGTTTGCCCTGGAAAGCCAACTGAAGTATGCCTCAGCGTTAAAGGCAGGAAAATGGACCTCCGAAATCATCCCGGTTGCCATTACCCCTAACCGCCAGGAACAGGTTATCGTATCCACGGATGAGCCTCCCCGGACCACCTCTCTTGAGAAACTGGGAGCCCTGAAACCCGCTTTCACCAAGGATGGATCGGTTACCGCGGGGAATTCCTCCGGGATCAATGACGGCGCCTCCGCCCTATTGCTGGCCAGCGAAGCGGCGGTAAAGCGATACGGACTGTCGCCAATCGCACGCGTTGTTTCGTCGGCATCTGCTGGTGTCGACCCGGCCATCATGGGCATTGGACCGGTACCCGCCACGCGAAAGGCGTTGGGTCGGGCGGGAATTTCCGCGAGCGATTTGGATTTGGTCGAATTGAACGAAGCGTTTGCAGTCCAGGCCCTGGCCTGTATCCACGACCTGGGCCTAAACCCGGACCGGGTCAATGTTAACGGAGGCGCGATTGCCATCGGCCATCCCCTGGGTTGCAGCGGAGCCCGGATTTCCACGACATTGCTACACGAGATGAGGAGAAGGAAAGCCAGGCACGGGCTGGCAACCATGTGCGTGGGTGTGGGTCAGGGGGCGGCGGTTGTTTACGAAGGATTATGAGTACACTTATACCAACCGGCGCTTATGCCGAAACCGAAGACGTGCCCGGATATCTCGGGTACCTGAAAGGACATATGGCAGTATTCCCTGCCTATTTCAACGGGATGACCGAAGAGCGGCGCCTGGACCGCAAAGCCACCGGTAAGTGGACGCGTCAGGAAATCCTGGGCCACCTGGTGGATTCCGCCATCAACAACCTGGTCCGCTTTACCCGGACTCCCTTGTCGCCATCGCCTTATGTCATACAGTCGTATCCCCAGGTGGAATTGGTGGTGGTAAACCGATACCAGGAATTGCCTGCCGGGCACCTGGTAACCTTGTGGGAGGACCTGAACCGCCAGATCTTTTTCGTCATCGAAGGCCTGACACCGGCACAACTGGCACTGCCCGTGGAAACGCGGGATGGGTCGTTGCCTAGCCTGGGATGGCTGTTTTGCGATTATGTGGCGCATTTGGAACACCACTTGAGGCAGATTTATACAGACTAGAAGGCGTATCTAACCAGGGCCTCCTGGTTGATGTCGCTTTGCTGCCCGGTTGCCAGGTTTTTGACGATGCAGGTCCCCTGTTCCAATTCCTGGGTACCGATAATGACGACAAAAGGGATATTTTTCTTTTCTGCGTACCGGAACTGTTTATCGAACTTGGAGGCTTCGTGGTAAATTTCGCATCGGATCCCCATTCCTCTGAGTTGCTGCATCAGTCCCAGGGCTTGCCTGCTCTCCCTGGCGCCCAGGTTGAAAAAGAGGACTTGGGTGCCGATATGCACGGTATCAGGGAACTTTTGCATGGATTCGATAACATCGTATATCCTGTCCACCCCGAAGCTGACCCCCACGCCCGGGACACCCGGCACTCCGAACAGACCCGTGAGGTCGTCATAACGACCCCCGCCTCCGATACTGCCGATCTGGACCGTGGGGGGCGCTTTTACCTCGAAGATCAGTCCGGTGTAATAATTCAGGCCCCTGGCCAGGGTGAAGTCGACAAAGACATTGGGTCCTATATTGGGTGTTCCGGCCGGGGCCATGTGTTCCAGCAGGAAAGCGAGTTCTTCCAGGCCCTGACGTCCCGCCTCCGTATGACCGATCAGTTCCCTTGCCTGGCGTATCTTTTCGGTATTGTCCCCATCTATCCGGAGGTATTTTGAGATCGTGCCGATTTGTTCGGGGGTCAGTCCGCGGGCCGTCAATTCAGCGGTGACTTTTTCTATCCCGATCTTATCGAGCTTGTCGATGGCAGTGGTGATTTCGGTGAGCTTTTCAGAACCCCCGCAGATTTCCGCAAGCGCGGACAGTATCTTACGGTTGTTTACCCTCAGCTCGTAACCATACAGCCCAAGACGGGTCATGACGGAATGGTAGATATGTGCAAGCTCGACTTCATTCAGCAGACTATAACTGCCGACGACGTCCACATCGCATTGCGTGAACTCCCGGTAACGGCCCTTCTGGGGCTTATCCGCCCTCCATACGGGTTGAATCTGGTAGCGCCGAAAGGGGAAAGTGAGCTGCCCATAATTCATGGCCACGTAGCGGGCAAAGGGAATGGTAAGGTCGTACCTGAGGGCCTTTTCGGTAATATCCCTGACGCTTTTACCTTCCAGTACCCGCTCGAAGTCTTCGCGCGCTTTCTCCCGTTTGTCCGGGTCATCCAGGCCGTTGTTGAGGATCTTGAAAATGAGCCGGTCTCCTTCCTCCCCGTATTTCCCCAGCAGGGTTTCCAGGTTCTCCATGGCGGGAGTTTCCAACGGTTGGAATCCATATAATTCAAATACCTCCCGGATGGTGCTCAGGATATAGTTCCGTTTTCGGACCACGTCGGGGCCGAAATCACGGGTGCCTCTTGGAAGGGACGGTTTGGACATAATTTGCATATTTTTCGATGACCTTGCGGCTGGCCTGGTCCAGCATATCGTATACGGCGTGATAGCCATCCTCCTCTCCATACCAGGGATCCGGAACGCTGCGGTTCTGACCAGGATACAGCTCATTCAGGAGCAATTCCACCTTGGACGGATCCCAAGAATTGCCGGATGCCCGGCGGACGTCGTTATAATTCTCACTGTCCATGACATAAATCCGGTCGTAGTGGTCCATGTCCTCTTTACGGAATTGCCTCCCCTTGTGGGCGCTGATGTCTATCCCGTTCATCCGCGCAACCTTCCGGGAGAGGGGGTGGGGCGGTTCCCCGATGTGATACCCCGCCGTTCCGGCGCTATCGACCTGGATGCCCAGACCCGCGACAGAGGCCTGATGCTGAAGGATACCTTCCGCCAGCGGGCTACGGCAGATGTTCCCGAGGCAAACCATCAATATTCGCATGGGCGCAAATGTACGAATGTTAAAGTTTTGCCGTCTTTATGGAAAAATCGGCCCGCGTGCATCTCACTATTATGGCTGGATTTCCTTATCTTGCCCAACTCAGATCGGACTATGGACATTCGGGAACAACAGGAGAGAAGAACGAGGGTGAATACCCAATTACACGCCATCAGGGATTTAGGTTGGGGAGTTTTTTACGTGCTCGCCGGCCTCTTTTTCCTTTTTCATAAACAGTGGGGCGTCCGAACTTCCATGTTGGGCAGGGTTCCTGAAATCATCCTGGGGGTTCTTGCACCTATTTATGGGATTTGGAGGATTGTAAGGGGTGTCCAAAAAAAATATTAGCCTGGAAATGAACCGATTTTGTACCTGGGTGGGGGCTGTTCTTTGGGGAGTGGCATTGTCTTGCCATTCGAATGGATCAAACGGATCACCAGGCGATACGCTGTCTACAGGTTCTATCCGGATTAGTGCGGACGAATCTTTCAGGCCGGTGCTGGAAGAGGAATTCAAAGTATTCCAATCTTCCCATCCCGAGGCTCATTTAGAGGTTTCGTACAAGCCGGAGGTCGAATGCCTGAAGGACCTGCAAAATGACAGTACCCGGATCATCTTTGTTACCAGGGGGCTTACCGATGAGGAAATGGCTTATTACAGGTCGAAATTACAATACAATCCGTCCTTCAAGGTGTTGGCTTACGATGCGGTTGCCGTAATCGTAAACAGCGCTTCCCCGGATACCAACCTGACGACGTCCGAAATCGCGGACATACTTAGGGGAGGTAAGAATGGGGCCAAACCCTATACAGCCGTTTTTGACGGACTAAACGCCACGTCTACGATTCGCTTTGCGCTGGATTCCATCCTGAAAGGAAGTGCATTCGATCCTTCCCATGTATTCGCCGCCGAGAACAGTACCGGGGTGATCAAGTACGTGGAAAGTCATCCGGACGCCATTGGCTTCGTCGGGGTGAGCTGGATCGGAAACCCGGAGGATACACTCCAGGATACTTACCGGGAAAAGGTTCACATCGCTTCAATACGCTGTGACCTATGCCCGGACAAAGCCTATACGTACCCCTCTCAGGAGGATATTTTAACATTTCGTTATCCTTTTACCCGAGGATTGTATTGCATAAAGAAGGAAAATTATGATGGGTTAGCGACTGGATTGGTTGATTTTTTGGAGTACGAAAGGGGACAGTTGATTTTCAGGAGGGCATATCTGGTCCCGGCCATCATGCCTTTGAATGTCAGGGATGCCCAGGTCCGATGAGATAAATCTAATAGTATATTTGTACATTCACTTAAAACGAAATTGACAATGAAAATGAGAGTCAGCTTACTTGCAGCAGCGCTGGTTCTGGGCAAAATGACGTTTGGCCAGGTGGAGGATGGAAAGCGATTCATGTATTATCAGAGGTACCAAAGCGCCAAGGACGCTTTTCAGAAAGCATTGGCTGCCAAGCCTAATGATGGGGAAACGACTTACTGGCTCGGTCAGGCCGAAATAGGCTTGAGGGATTCCGCCGGCGCCAAGGACCTTTATCAAAAGGCCGTTCAGGCCAACCCCAACGATCCCTGGCTATTGGTGGGTATTGGAGAAACCGAGCTAAAGGACAACAATACGGCCGATGCCAAAAACCGGTTCGAAATGGCCATCACCCTGACCAAGAGCAAGGATGCCAATATCCTGGCTGCCGTGGCCAGGGCCAACATCAATTCGGTTCACGGTGACTACCAATATGCGATCGCCAAGCTGAACCAGGCCATCGCCCAGGAAAAGAAGCATGTCGAGGCTTCCCTTTATGTTGCACTTGGGGACGCCTATGCACGGATGATCGATGGTGGAAATGCGGTAACGAATTATCAGAATGCTTTGCAGGCGGATCCGAAATTCGCCGAGGCACACTATAAGATCGGCCTGATTTACGAAACACAAAAGAACCCCACCCAGTATTACCCCGAATTCGAGGCAGCCATAACGGCCGATCCGAATTATGCGCCCGCGTATTACCGTCTCTATGTAGACTATTACTACACGGACGTCGAAAAGTCCACAGAATATCTGAACCAGTACATCGCGCACGCAGATGCGGGTCCCATCGTGGATGAGGCCAGCGCCGATATCCTGTTTGCGGCGCAGCACTACCAGCAGGCCATAGACCGGTCCAAATCGCTGCTGCCCACGGCCCCGGATGCCTTCAAGCCTCACTACTACAAGCTGATGGCGTACTCCTACGGGTTCCTGAAGGACTATAATGATGCAAAGACCGATATCGATACCTACCTGGCTCATCCCGACGATAGCCTGGCTCCCAGGAACTACGATGTCGCTGCGTTGATCTATTTCAGGGGCCATTTCAGCGAAGATTCGATCTACACTTTCCTGAAGAAGGCCATTGCCATGGATACTGTGGAAGCCAATAAGGAAGCATACGTGCAAAGGGCGATGAACATCGCCGACTCCCTGAACGATCCATCCGCCAAGGCTTATTGGGCAGGCGTTACCTACAAAATGGATAAGGACCCCAATCCCAATGACCTGTATCTGTGGGGCAGCACGGTATTTACCGCCGCCGATGACATCAGGGCAAAGGATACGGCCAAGACGGGGTTATCGGATCCTTATTACCGGACCGCCGACAGCATTTTTACCATGTATGCCGACAAATTCCCCGCCTTTTCGGTGTATGCCTACTATTGGAGGGCGCGAGCCAACTGGGCACTGGACACGGACCTGGTAAAGGGTTCGGCCATACCCTACTTCCAAAAGATGATCGAAGTCGCCGATACCTCCAGGGATTCGACAAAATTCGTCGATCAGGTCAAGGTGGGATACCAGTACCTAATCCAGTATTACTTCAAGAAAAAAGACTACAAGAGCACTCTGGAATATATTAACAAATATTTGGTGTACGATCCAACCAATGAACAGTTCAAGCACCTCAAAGAAGCACTGGAACGCTACCTGGCCCGGCAGCAGAACGGAGCCAAGACGGGGAAGTAATTAAAGGGAAGCCGGCTAACAGCCGGTAGGGAAGAGATAGGGGAGGCCTCAAAAAGGCCTCCCCGGTTTTTGGGTTATTATGCCTCACTGTCTTATTTTTGTCGAAAGTTAACCCTACTGGACATGGACGTTCTCTTATTGCAGGCTGGTAATCTCACGGCATCGCCGGATGTAAACAATACCATCAATTACCTGCCCATCGTCCTACAGTTGGTGGTAGCCACGGCCATCATTATCGTGATGATGACGGCGACCCATTTACTGGGTCCGAAACGCAAAACTGCGGATAAGCTCAAGAACTTCGAAAGCGGAATCCCTTCGGTTGGGAATGCTCGCCAGCCCATGGCTATTAAATATTTCCTGGTAGCTATATTGTTCGTCCTTTTCGACGTGGAGGTAATTTTCTTTTATCCTTACGCTGTCAACTTCAGGTCCCTGGGTTGGGAAGGCTTTATGGCAGTACTGGTCTTCGTTGGCTTTTTCCTGGCAGGATTTATCTACATCATCAAGAAGGGCGCACTTCACTGGGAAGATTAAAAAAATGTAAGTTATGGCACGTCCAGTTCGATTTAATGTTCAAGCGGAAGCGGATGTAAAGCTGGTCAAGGAGGGCCCCGAAGGGTACGCAGGGGAAGGCTTTTTCGCCACCAGCCTGGATAAGGTTGTGGGACTGGCCCGAGCTAATTCCATGTGGCCCCTACCTTTTGCCACCTCTTGTTGCGGTATAGAATTCATGGCATTAATGGGGTCCACTTATGACTTCGGCCGCTTCGGTGCGGAAAGGGTAGGCTTTTCACCCCGCCAATGCGATGTTCTTATGGTGATGGGGACCATTGCCAAGAAAATGGGACCGGTGGTCAAGGAAGTTTATTTGCAAATGGCCGAACCCCGGTGGGTGATGGCGGTTGGAGCGTGTGCCTCCTCCGGGGGAATATTCGATACCTATTCCGTCTTGCAGGGAATAGACCAGATCATTCCCGTTGACGTTTATGTTCCGGGCTGCCCCCCGCGTCCCGAGGCGATCATCGATGGTTTTATGAAGGTGCAGGAATTGGTGCACAACCGCGAAACCATACGTCGACGCAATTCCGACCGGTACACGGAACTGATGAACAGCTACGGAATCCAATAACGCCTGAAGATGCCCTTGACCAACGATATCATCAAACAGAAATTAGAGGAACACTTTCCGGGACAATTGACAAGTTTTGAAGAGCCTTACGGATTGCTGACCTTCGAGGCGCCCAAGGATATTAACCTGAAGGTGATGCAATTCCTTTATGACGATCCGACGTTGAAATTCCGCTTTCTGACCGACCTGACGGGTGTGCATTACCCCAACAGGAAGGGGGAGGAACTCGCCGTCGTGTATCATCTTCACAATTTGGTAGATAATATCCGGTTGCGGTTCAAAGTGTTTACCGACGTGAACCACCCGGATGTATTTACGGCAACAAGCATTTTTTCATCGGCGAATTGGATGGAACGGGAAACGTTCGATTTCTACGGAGTGAACTTCGTTGGTCACCCGAACCTCAAGCGGATCCTGAATGTTGACGAAATGGATTATTTCCCCATGCGTAAGGAGTTCCCCCTCGAGGACCAGACGCGGGCAGATAAGGACGATGCCATGTTCGGGCGAGGGGGGCATATTGGAATTTAAAAGGAATTATGTCGGAACAAATAGAACAACACCAACACGTAAAACTGCCGGAAGGGTCGATCGAAAAGACGACCACGACTTTGAATATGGGGCCAACGCATCCGGCAACCCATGGCGTATTCCAGAACATCCTGGAACTCGACGGGGAAAGGATCGTTTCCGCTGACTCCACGGTGGGGTATATACACCGGGCCTTCGAAAAGATCGCGGAACGCCGCCCCCTTTATCAAATCACCCCGCTGACCGACCGCCTGAATTATTGCTCTTCTCCCATTAACAATATGGGCTGGCACCTCACCTGCGAAAAGCTACTGGGGGTAAAGACACCCAAGCGCGTAGACTATCTGCGTGTGATCATCATGGAGCTGGCCCGGATTTCAGACCACCTGATTTGCAATTCCATCGTTGGAGTGGATGCGGGAGCCTATACGGGCTTCCTATACGTCATGCAATACAGGGAGCTGATCTATGAGATCTACGAGGAAATATGTGGCTCCAGGCTTACGACCAACATCGGGCGCATCGGCGGCTTCGAAAGAAATTTTACCAATACCGCCTTCACGAAACTGGAGAAATTCCTCAGAGAGTATCCCGGAGTCCTGAAGGAGTTCGAGAATATGTTCATGCGCAACCGCATTTTCCTGGAGCGGACCATGGGCACGGGGGGCATATCCGCCGAAAGGGCCCTGAATTATGGTTTTACGGGCCCTAACCTCAGGGCTACGGGAGTGGATTATGACGTAAGGGTCCTCCAGCCTTATTCCTCCTACGAGGATTTTTCCTTCAATGTCCCCGTGGGCAGCACCGGTGATAATTATGACCGCTGGCTGGTCAGAGAGCAGGAAATGTGGGAATCCCTGGGCATTCTGAAGCAGGCTTACGAAAAGATACAGTCCTTCAAGGGAGCTGATGCGGAGGTATTTCATGCGGATGTCCCGGAGTACTACCTGCCGAAGAAAGAGGATGTCTATACCAAGATGGAGGCGCTGATCTGGCACTTCAAGATTATCATGGGCGAGGTCGAGATGCCCAAGGGGGAAGTTTATCACTCCGTGGAAGGAGCAAACGGGGAACTTGGATTCTACCTGATCAGCGACGGGGGTAGGACGCCTTTCCGCCTCCATTTCCGCAGGCCCTGCTTTATTTACTACCAGTCCTATCTCGAGTTGACCAAGGGAAGTATGTTGAGTGACGCCGTGATCACGATGAGCAGTCTGAACCTCATTGCGGGGGAAATGGACGCATAACAAGAATATAATGATACAGTTTTCGGAAGATACGTTAGGGAAAGTAAAGGAAATCGTCTCTCATTACCCGGAGGGGAAGCAGAAAAGCGCCCTGTTGCCTGTGCTCCATGTGGCCCAGGATACTTTCGGGGGCTGGCTGGATGTACCGGTGATGGACTACGTGGCAAGCCTCCTCCAGCTCGAGCCGATCGAGGTATACGAGGTGGCGACTTTCTACTCGATGTTCAACCTCAAACCTGTGGGGAAGTACATGTTCGAAGTTTGCCAGACGGGCCCCTGTATGTTGAATGGCAGTGACGAGATCATAACCTATTTCCGGGAAAAGCTTGGGATCAACCCCGGAGAGACGACCCCGGACGGCCTGTTTACATTGAAGGTCACGGAGTGCCTGGGGGCTTGCGGATATGCTCCTATGATGCAAATGGGAAAAACCTACAGGGAACACCTTACCAAAGAAAAAGTCGACAAGATTATAGAAGAGGCACGCGCAGCTCGCTAAACGTCGGGGCTGTCAGTGATAATAAACTACAATATGAAAAAAACAATCTTTATTTTATTTTTTATTGCGGGCTTGGGTGTGATGGCCAAGGCACAACAGTTGACGGAACCTACGCTGGAGATCGGATATGGAGGATGGACTCCCCCAATCCTGTCGGGACAGGCCAAGGTCCGGTCCGAATTTTTTGCCAATTACATCATTGGATCGAAAATACAAGTCATCAGCACAGGCTCCTTCCATGCTGCCTTAACGGCAAAGATCTGGAAGCTTACTTTTGGCGTTGAGGGGTCTTATGAGATCATCCCGATCACCAACAACTTCAGCACTTATAATGGAAGCACCGAAGAGGTCGGAACCGTCAAAGTGACCAACAGTTATTGGACGGCCATGGCAAGGGTCCAATGGCCCTACGTAACCGTTTTCCAGAACTTGAGGTTGTACGGGGGTGTTGCCTTCGGGTATTATCAGGTGAATTCGAAGCTGACGGAAAATAATTCCTACCTGACCCCTGACCACAGCAGCAGCGACAATGGCTTTGCCTATCAGTACACGCCCATTGGGGGCGAACTGGGAAAGAAAAAGGTCAAGTTGTTCTTCGAGCTTGGGTACGGATACCTGGGTCTGGTCAGTGGTGGGATACGGATCAAACTTTAGATATGGGAAGTAGAAAACTGTTATTGGAAAAGGACTCGGTGGAAGGTATCCGCTTCTACGATACATATCGCCGGGAGGGAGGATATGCCAGTGTGGAGAAGGTTTTGAAAACAATGAGCCCCGAGCAGGTGGTGGAAGAGGTGAAAAAAAGCGGTTTACGGGGTCGCGGAGGCGCAGGCTTTCCGACCGGAATGAAATGGAGCTTCATCGCCAAGCCCGAGGGCGTTCCAAGGCACCTCGTTTGCAACGCGGATGAATCAGAACCGGGCACCTTCAAGGACAGATACCTGATGGAATTCCTGCCTCATCTTCTGATCGAAGGCCTGATCGTCTCCTCTTACGCCCTGGGCGCCAATCTCACTTATATCTACATTCGCGGAGAATATGCCTGGATTGCGGACATCCTGGAACAGGCCATTTCCGAGGCAAAGCAAAACGGTTGGCTCGGACCGGACATCCTGGGGAGCGGCTTTGCGTGCGAGATCTATGTACACAAGGGCGCGGGCGCGTATATCTGTGGAGAGGAAACCGCGCTGCTGGAATCGCTGGAAGGCAAAAGGGGAAACCCGCGGATCAAGCCGCCCTTCCCAGCCGTGAAAGGGGTTTGGGATCGACCCACGGTGGTGAACAATGTGGAAACGCTGGCGGCCGTTGTGCCCATCATCAATATGGGAGGAGAGGAATACGCCAAGATCGGCGTGGGCAAATCCACGGGAACCAAATTGATTTCCGCCTGCGGAAATATCAATAAGCCTGGAATTTACGAGATCGATATGACCATTTCGGTGGAAGAATTCATATACTCGGACGACTATTGCGGAGGCATTCCCAATGGCAAACGCCTCAAGGCGTGCATACCCGGAGGATCGTCGGTGCCTATCCTACCCGCCAACCTGCTGCTGAAAACGGCTAAGGGCGAGACGCGCATGATGACCTATGAAAGTCTGCAGGACGGCGGCTTCATCACGGGCACCATGATGGGCTCAGGAGGTTTCATCGTCCTGGACGAAGACCAATGCGTCGTCCGGCATACCATGACCCTGGCGCGTTTTTACCAACACGAGAGCTGCGGCCAGTGTTCACCCTGCCGGGAAGGAACAGGTTGGATGTTCCGTATCCTGAAGAATATCGAATATGGTAAGGGAAAGAAAAGCGATATAGACCTGCTCTGGGACATACAAAGGAGGATAGAAGGGAACACCATCTGCCCTCTCGGGGACGCCGCCGCGTGGCCCGTGGCTGCAGCCATCCGTCATTTCAGGGATGAATTCGAGTGGCACGTGGATCACCCGGAGGAAGCCCTGAAGCGAAACTATGGGTTGGCGCATTATGCGGATCCACTGCCTGTTCCGGTTACGGCTTAAAAATCATTGTATGAGCGACGAAAAGAAATTGTTCAAGGTCACGATCGATAACATTACCGTGGAGGTGGAACCGGGTACTACCATCCTGAACGCCGCAAGGTTGATCGGGGGAGAGGTGGTGCCGCCGGCCATGTGTTATTATACTAAGCTCAAGGGCAGCGGAGGCAAGTGCCGCACCTGCCTGGTGGAAGTATCCAAAGGAAGCACCGCCGATCCCCGCCCCATGCCTAAGATGATAGCCAGCTGCAGGACCACCGTTATGGATGGAATGGAGGTGAAGAGCATGACGAGCGACAAGGCGATCGATGCGCGTCACGGGGTAGTGGAATTCCTGCTCATCAATCACCCCCTGGACTGTCCCGTTTGCGACCAGGCCGGTGAGTGCAAATTACAGGACCTGAGTTATGAGAACGGAACCAGCGGTACCCGCTATGAGTTCCCCCGCCGGACTTTCGAAAAGCACGATCTGGGTCCGTACATTCAACTCCACATGACGCGTTGCATCATGTGCTTCCGTTGCGTATTCACGGCCGATCAGATCACCGAGGGCAGGCAACACGGCATCCTGGACAGGGGAGAGCACGTGGAGATCGCTACCTATATCAAGCAATCCCTGGACCACGACTTCATCGGCAATATCATAGACGTGTGCCCCGTAGGCGCCCTGACCGATAAAACCTTCCGCTTCAAGAACCGGGTATGGTTCCTCAAGGCAGTCGATGCCCACCGGGATTGCCCCAAGTGCAGTGGGAAGGTACAACTGTGGTACCGGGGCGACGAAGTGTTCCGGGTGACCGCCCGTAAGGATACCTATGGCGAGGTGGTCGATTGGATTTGCAATGAGTGCCGCTTCGAAAAGAAAAAGACCAGCGACTGGGTGATCGAGGGGCCCTCTGTCGTAGACCCTCACTCCGTGATTTCAGCGAACCATTACGTGGGCGCCTATAAACCCCAGGAGACATTGCCCGAGGTGATGGGCCGGGCGCCCAGGCTGCTGATGGACATTCACAGCGTAAGTCACGTGGACCGTCATGATCTGTCACAGCTTCCGGGGCCTGCACATTCGGACGATTTCAAATAAATAAGTAATATGGATTGGTTATTTCTGGTGGAAAAAGTAGTGTTGATCGTAATTGTGGTTTCGATATCGCTGGTGGTCGCCATGTATTCGACCTGGTTTGAGCGCAAGGTTGCGGCCTGGATCCAGGACCGCAGGGGACCGAGCAGGGCCGGCCCTATGGGGATTTTGCAGCCTCTCGCGGACGGGTTGAAACTTTTTATGAAGGAAGAGATTTTTCCATCCAGTTCCAACCGCTTCCTGTTTTTGCTGGGACCCTGCCTGGCCATGCTAACGGCCATGATGACCAGTGCGGTCATTCCTTGGTCCAGCGCCCTGAAACTGGGTGGGAAGGCCGTACCCTTGCAGATCGCCGATGTGAATATCGGGGTATTGTATGTATTCGGGGTCGTCAGCATGGGTGTATATGGAGTAATGTTGGGCGGGTGGGCCTCCAACAATAAATTTTCCCTGCTTGCCGCCATACGGGGCGCCTCCCAGATCATTTCCTATGAGTTGGCCATGGGTCTTTCCCTGATCGCCTTGTTGATGGTCACCGGTTCCCTGAGCCTGAAAACCATTGTGGAGCAGCAGGCCCACCAGGGGTACTGGTATGTGGCGGTTCAACCTCTGGGATTCCTGATTTTCTTCGTATGCGCCCTGGCGGAGTGCAACAGGACTCCATTCGACCTGTCAGAGGCCGAGAACGAATTGAATTTCGGATACCACCAGGAATATTCGTCCATGAAACTGGGTTTCTATTTGTTTGCGGAATATGTGAATATGTTCATCAGCAGTGCGCTCATGGCGACCCTTTATTTCGGAGGATACCATGTCCCCTTCCTCCATATCGCCGACCCCAACCTGGCGGCCATCCTGGGTGGAGTGGCCTTATTCATCAAGACAGCCATATTCATATTCATATTCATCTGGATCCGGTGGACCGTCCCCCGGTTCCGTTATGATCAACTGATGAACCTGGGTTGGAAGGGGTTGATCCCCCTGGCTCTGGCGAACATGCTCATTACGGGTGCCGTAGTTTTATGGTTCAAAAAATGATGCGTTATGGAAAGACTCACAAATAAAGCGAAAGCGGTAGACCGCCGGCCCATGAATGGGGTGGAAAGGATATACCTGTACAATATCGCCAAAGGCATGCTCATCACCCTGAGGCACCTGTTCAAGAAAAAGGTGACGATAAACTACCCGGAACAGAAACGGCCTTTCAGCCCGGTATTCCGGGGTATCCAGGTACTGAACAGGGACGAAGAGGGGAGGGAGCGCTGCACGGCGTGTGGGCTTTGCGCGCTTGCGTGCCCAGCCGAAGCGATCACGATGGAGGCCGCGGAACGCAAACCGGATGAGGAGAAGTTGTACCGGGAGGAGAAATATGCGGCAGTTTATGAGATCAACATGCTGCGCTGCATCTTCTGCGGTCTTTGCGAAGAGGCGTGCCCTAAGGATGCGATTTACCTGTCTGAAACGTTTGCTCCGTCCAATTACCAACGCCAGGGCTTCATATACGGCAAAGACGTCCTCTTGATTCCTGATCCCAAAACCCAGCCAGAGGAATATGCCAGGGCCAGGGGCGAACGAAAACCCAAAAACGTATGACCGTCACGCAAATATTGTTTTGGTTCCTTTCCATCCTGACCATCTTCAGCGCGCTCATGGTGATCACCCGGAGGAATCCCGTGTATAGCGTGCTTTGGCTGATCATTACTTTCGTTTGCATTTCAGGACACTACATCCTCCTCAATGCCCAATTCCTGGCTATTGTAAACATCATCGTGTATGCAGGCGCCATTATGGTGCTCTTCCTTTTCGTGATCATGCTGATGAACCTCAATTCGGATGCCGAACCCCAGAAGAACAAATGGATGCAACTCGCGGGGGTGGTGGCAGGAGGCTGCCTGTTATTGACCATGGTGGCGGCCCTGAAAAGCGCATCGACCGCAAATGATACGGTGACGCTGGGCTCCGGTTCCATCGGATTGATCCAGAACCTGGGGCAGGTGCTCTTCAAACAATATGTGTTGCCTTTTGAAATAAGCAGCGTACTATTTCTGAGCGCCATGGTCGGGGCCGTGGTCATCGGCAAGAAAAACTAATGGATATGCCAGTCAACTATTATATTTTCCTGGGGATCGTTTTATTCTGCATCGGGGTGATCGGAGTGCTGACGCGTCGGAACGCCATCATCATCTTCATGAGCATCGAGCTGATGCTGAACGCGGTGAATCTTTTGCTGGTGGCCTTTTCCCAAGCCCGCCATGCACTGGCCACCGCTCACGGGGCTGACAACACCCTGGTGGGCGCGGACGGCCAACTGTTCGTATTTTTCATCATGGTGGTCGCGGCAGCGGAGGTGAGCGTGGGACTTGCCATCATAGTGATGATGTACCGGAACACCCATTCGGTGGACGTCAATTTCCTGAATAGGTTGAAACACTAAATATGAGTCAATTCGTTTATTTAGTCCCCCTGTTTCCGCTGATCGGATTCCTGGTTTGCGGTCTGGGGCGCAATATTTGGTCCAGAACCCTGACGGGCCTGATCGGCTGCACGGCCGTGCTGGCTTCTTTCGTGGTCAGCCTGCTCATTTTCAATGAAGTCCGGGTGCCGGGTTTCCTGCCCGTCACGGTAAGGTTGTTCGACTTCATACACACGAGCGGCCTGAACATTCCCTTCGCTTTCCAGGTAGATCAGTTGTCGGCCTTGTTTCTTCTTATCATCACAGGGATCGGATTCCTGATACACGTCTATTCGACCTCCTACATGAAGGAGGAAAAACCGGCCCAGTTCGCGCGGTATTTCTCCTACCTGAACCTGTTCGTCTTTTCGATGCTGTTGCTCGTGCTCGGGTCCAACTTCCTGATCCTCTTTATCGGTTGGGAAGGGGTGGGTTTGTGTTCTTACCTCCTCATCGGATTCTGGTTCACCAACGAGGCGTATGATGACGCGGCCCGAAAGGCCTTCATCATGAACCGTATCGGGGATGTTGCCTTCCTCATCGGCATATTCTGGATACTCGCCCAATTCGGCACCCTGAATTTTCAGGAAGTATTTTCCAGGGCCCAGGGAGGCGCTACCGGCCCGGTCCTGGTGGGAATCACCCTTCTGCTGTTTGCGGGTGCCACGGGCAAATCAGCTCAAATCCCTTTATATACATGGTTGCCCGACGCCATGGCGGGTCCCACGCCCGTCTCCGCACTAATCCACGCGGCGACCATGGTTACGGCAGGGATCTACATGATTGCCCGTTGCAACGTCTTGTACACGCTGGCTCCCGTTACCCAAGGGGTTATCGCGGTGATTGGTCTCTGCACGGCCCTGCTGGCGGCATCCATCGCCCTCAGACAAAACGATATTAAAAAGGTCCTGGCCTATTCCACTGTCAGTCAGTTGGGCTATATGTTCCTGGGATTGGGTGTAGGCGCCTATACGGGAGCCGTATTCCACGTCTTGACGCATGCCTTTTTCAAAGCACTGCTGTTCCTGGGCGCGGGGAGTGTGATCCATGCCTTGGGCGGCGAACAGGACATCCGGAAAATGGGCGGTCTTGGAAAGTTCATGCCGGTGACGCGGTGGACATTCTGGATAGGCACCGTGGCCATCGCGGGAATTCCCCCTTTCTCCGGGTTCTTTTCCAAAGACGAGATCCTGGCCCATGCCTATGCAAATAACCCCGTATTGTATTGGCTGGGCTTGCTGGGTGCCTTGTTCACCGCATTTTATATGTTCCGTTTGTACAGCCTCACCTTCAAGGGGAGCTTCAGGGGGACCCATGAACAGGAACACCACCTGCACGAAAGCCCCTGGGCCATCACCGTGCCCCTGATCATCCTGGCTGTCGGCGCCGCCTGCGCCGGCTTCCTTGGGATACCTGAATTTATGAAGCCCCAGACCCACGTCCTGGAGAAATTCCTGGCCCCTGTGTTTGCAGCATCCGATGAAATCCGGGCTGCTTCCCTGCCCTCGGCCAGCATGGAATGGCTCCTGACGGGGGTAAGTGTGTCCCTTATCCTGGCCGTTTCCGCATGGGCCTGGACGAAATTTAAAAAGGGTGTGGCGGTAAAGGAATCGACTGGTTTCGCGAAGATTTTGGAGAACAAATGGTATGTGGACGAACTCTACGATGCGGTTATCGTCAAACCGCTGAATGCCCTGGCGGGGTTCCTGAATAAATATGTGGAAAGGCTCGGCCTGGACCGTTTGACTGACGGGGTCGGGAAGCTAGTGCAATATTTCAGCCGCCAGATCCGCCTGCTGCAAAGCGGCCAGGTCGGCGCGTACATCCTGCTGATGGTCATTGGCGTGGTGGTACTATTCGTGATCCAGATATTCTTAAACAAGCTATGATCGCACTGTTACTTATATTGATCCCGGTATTGACAGGAATCCTGACCTTCTTCCTCAGGCAGGGTAATGCCGCCAAGGTCTGGTCTCTTTTGTCCTCCCTGGTTACGCTGGGCTTGTCCCTGGAGGCCGTCCTGGATAAACGCCCTGCCATGCGTGACTTCCATGGGGATTGGCTGCAGTCCATAGGTGCCAGCTTCTCTCTCTCCGTGGACGGCATGGGCGCGATCCTCGTCTTACTCACGGGTATTTCCCTGGTCCTCGTCCTGGTCTCCACCTACGGGAACAATTATAAGAACCCGGCGAACTATTACGGCCTGATGCTGTTGTCCCAAGCCGGCCTGATGGGGGTTTTCCTGGCAACCGACGGACTCTTGTTTTACTTCTTCTGGGAACTGGCCCTGATCCCCGTCTATTTCCTGTCCTCGGGCTGGGGAGGGGAGCGCCGGATCGCCGTGACCTTCAAGTTCTTCGTTTACACATTTACCGGTTCCCTCTTCATGCTGGTGGGCCTTTTGTACCTCCGCGCTTTCAATCCCGCGGGCTCATTTTCCCTGTCTTCCTTTTACGCTATGAAGTTGAGTCCGGACAGGCAGGATATTCTTTTCTGGATGTTCTTCGTGGCCTTTGCCATCAAGATGCCCATTTTCCCTTTCCATACCTGGCAACCCGATACGTATGAGCAGGCGCCCACGTCCGTTACGATGATCCTCAGCGGGGTTATGGTGAAGATGGGTCTCCTGGGCGCCATCCGTTGGGTACTCCCCATATTCCCCGAAGCGGTTCATCACAATGAAAACATCGTCATAGGCCTGAGCGTGGTGGGGATGGTATATGCATCCCTGATCGCCCTGAAGCAGGATGACCTGAAGCGTCTGGTGGCCTATTCGTCCATGGCGCATATTGGACTGATGTGCGCAGCCGTCTTTTCGTACAACCAAATTGGCTTGCAGGGCGTGCTGGTGCAGATGTTCAATCATGGAATCAACATCATCGGATTGTGGATCGTCGTGGATGCCATCGAGCAGCACCTGGGCACGCGTAAGATGAGCGAAATGGGAGGATTGGCCCAATCCGCACCCCACCTGGCTATCGCCCTGGTGGTAATGTCCCTGGCCAATGTCGCCCTGCCCCTGACGAATGCCTTTGTAGGGGAGTTCATGATGTTCGATGGGGTCTATCGATTCAATGCGTGGTATATGGCATTCGCGGGCCTGAGCATCATCCTGGGCGCGGTGTACACCCTGAGAATGGTGCAAAAGGTTCTTTATGGAAAGGAAAACAGCCTCACGCGATCGATGACAGACCTGAGCCTGAACCAAAGGCTCATGCTTGGTGCGATCAGTATCCTGATCCTTGTGTACGGCACTTATCCCGAGCCCTTGTTCAAGATCACACAGGACACGGTCCAGGCCATTATTGCTCAATTGAGATAATATTATGAACGTACTTATACTTTCAACTGTTTGGGGCATAGTGATGATGTTTGGCGGCCTGTGGCTGAAAAAAAACAGCCAGGCTACCTCGCTGGCAATCGCCGGAATGATCTTCCTCCTCCTGGGAAACATCGGAGACGGGGCAGGTATAGTCCTGACCCGTAACACCTTCGGTATGCTGGACTTTACCGGCTATTACGAGATATTCATTGCCGTACTCCTGGTTGCGACGCTGTTTTATTTCGTTCTCTCCGGCAAGGACATTGAAGCGGTGGGTCACAGCTCTTTCGATTTTTACGCCCTGATCTTCTTCGTCATCACGGGCATATGCCTGTGCGCTTCCTACAGCAACCTGTTGATGCTGTTCCTGGGAATAGAAGTTCTTTCCATCCCTTTGTATATACTCACGGGTTCCGATAAAAAGAACCTCAAGAGCAACGAGGCCTCCCTGAAATATTTCCTGATGGGTTCCTTTTCGACCGGCATCCTGCTCCTGGGGATTGCCTTGATCTACGGGGAATCGGGCTCGTTTTTACTCAAACCTCCTCCCTTGCCCTTCGCTTTCGAGGGTATGGCGCTGCCCGTCATGACACAAGTGGGCGTGTTGCTCGTGATGTTTGCCCTGGCCTTCAAGGTTTCAGCTGCTCCTTTCCATTTCTGGACTCCGGATGTTTATGACGGTGCGCCCACGCCCTTTACCTCCTTCATGGCGACCATTGTCAAGGCGGGGGCATTTATCGCTTTTTTCCGCCTGGTGGCGGAAGGTTACGGGGAAGGGGTCATTTCCTGGGGGCTCGCCATTTCGGTGTTGATCGGCCTGACCCTGCTCGTGGGCAACCTCACCGCCGTTTTCCAAATGAGCGTCAAGCGCATGATGGCCTATTCCAGCATCGCACAAGCGGGATTTATGCTGATCGCGGTATACACGCCCAACGAACACGGACATGACGGGCTGCTGATCTATACGGCTTCATATTGCCTGGCAACGATCGGGATATTCGCGGTGCTGGGTAAGCTAAAGGACCCCAGTCTCGAGGGTTTCAACGGGCTTGCAAAAAAAGAACCGCTCACCGCTTTCGTCGCCGCCATTTGCCTTTTGTCCCTGGCCGGCATACCCCTGACGGGGGGTTTCCTGGGAAAGTTCTATATGTTGAGCGCGCTCGTGGATGTCGGCCACTTCTGGCTCGCCATACTTGCCATCCTGTGCGCAGCCATCAGCGCTTATTATTATTTCCGCGTAATCCAGGCCATGTATTTCAAGGAAGGGACCCCCGTCCTGGCAGCCCCGGTGGGAGCGGGCTGGAAGGTGGCCTTGCTGGGATTGACGTTGTTGATTATCTTGTTGGGTGTTGTGCCGTACGGTCTGATGATCAACTGGCAAATGTTCTACTAATGAAATTGGCCGATACTTTTTCCCTTGCCCTTAGGACCGTAAGGGGAAACCGCTTGCGGACGGGTATTACCGTGGCCATCATCGCCCTGGGCATCATGGCCCTGATCGGCATCCGCACGGCCATCGAGGCCATGAACCAGTCCATTTACGAGAACTTCACGCTCCTGGGTGCCAATACGTTCATCATCCATTTCCGGTCCCGGGACTTTTTCGGAGGGGATGGGAACCAGGAAGTCAAGAGAACCTCCCGGAAGGACGCGGACAAAGTGAAGAAATCCCAGGAAGGAGTGCCCATTACATACCGCCAGGCGGAATCCTTCAAGGAGCGATTTCATTTCCCGGCCAGCGTCAGCATTTCCCAAACCGGTGATTTCAACGCCACGGTCTTTTATGGAGGGCGCAAAACGAATCCCACGGTAAGGGTCCTGGGAGGTGACGAAAATTATCTGTACAGCAGCGGATACCAGTTGGCGGTGGGGCGGAATTTTTCGCAATTGGATATTGAAACAGGCCGTAATGTCGTGATCCTGGGTATGGATGTGGCCACCAAACTGTATGGGGAATTGTGGAGGACAGCCGAAAACAGCCTTATCCGCATCGGGGGGACCCGGTACAGGGTCATAGGCGTGCTGCAGGCCAAGGGGGCGAGCTCACTGCTGAGCCTGGACAATATCGTCATCACGAGCCTGAACAATGTACGACGGGTATACCAGGGGACTTTTTCGACCATGAACCTGAGTGTCACTGTGCATGATATACGCCAGATGGATGCCGCGATAGGTGAGGCGACCGGTGTGTTCCGTGTTGTTCGAGGACTCAGCGTTACGGAAAGCAATAATTTTTACATAGACCGTAGCGATAGCCTGGCCGAACAACTGGAGCAAGTACTGGGTAATGTGAGCTTGGCAGCGATCCTGATCGGCTTCATTACGCTGGTGGGCGCCGCCATTGGCCTGATGAACATTATGCTGGTGGCGGTGAGCGAACGGACCCGGGAAATAGGCCTGGTCAAATCACTGGGTGCCCGCAAAAAAACCATCCGAACCCAGTTTCTTCTGGAGAGTATGATCATCAGCCTCTTCGGCGCCGCCTTCGGGATTTTCCTGGGGGTGTGCGTGGGGAACCTGTTTTCCCTCGTGGTCAGTACCGGATTCGTGATACCCTGGTTGTGGGCGGGGATTGGCATCTTCGTATGCGCGGTGACGGGACTCCTGGCGGGGTTGTGGCCGGCTATCAAGGCTTCGCGGCTCGATCCTATCGTAGCGCTTCGCTACGAATAAAAAAAGGCCGCCCAGTTCGGGCGGCCTTTTTACTTTACTTTTTCGGCTCCAGTGCCTGGGTAATTCGTTCTATCAGGTCTTGCAGATGATACTTGGTCATGGTGTCCGAAACACCCGGCAAGGCGGCCCTCATGCGGGCTCTCAGGCTGGTAAGGTTTGCCCTGACGACTGCCGGTATGTCGGATTTCATGGGATCCTCTCCCTGCGCGATGGTGATCCCGCGGCCATTAAAATTGATCGTCGCCGTCGCTTGTGCGCCGAGGAGGGCAATCTGCCTTTCCACATAACTCCTTTGCAGGTTCCGGCGATAATTGTCGATAGCTTTTCCCGTACCCAACTCGGTGAAGATACCCTTGTTCAGATCGCTGAACAGGGCGTCGATCGTATAGGGGTCGGTGGTACGGTTCCCGGCAATGATCATCCTTTCGAGGCGGGGAGCGGAAAGCAGGCTCCCCAGGATGTTATCCTGCAGATCACTGATGGATTCCGTAATGGGGTTGGAGAACTTGTTGAGGATATTTCTGTCCAGGAGCCAGGTAGGCGTGGTGAAGAGCTGCTCGTTGAGGAACGCTACAGCTTCCTGCTGACGTGCTTTCGGAGTGGGTTCGTAGACATCGCCGCTTTGTTCTACGCTCTTCGGCGTTTCATAAATCCCGCCCACGTTTTTCAACACGTGGCCCATGTAGCGCGAAAACTGAATGTATAACTGCTGGTACATTCCCTCGAGGTTGTCGTAGGTATCGGCTTCCTCTTTGGTCCATTCGGGCAACTTGACGATGATGCGTTTGAGGTTTTTGATCCCATAGGCACTTGCCTTCATGCTGTTATCCCCCAGGTCTTCGGTCTGTTCGCGGGGATCGTATTGATTGGTCTCGGTCCCGAAGAACAGGCGGGGATTCTTGCTCAGGCTGTCAATGATCAACTTGCTGAGGATTTTTTTGTCCTCCTGTTCATCCTTGGTATCGTAAATACCTTTGTAACCCCATTCGATGGCCCAACGGTCATAGTCGCCGATACGGGGGAAAAGACCCGCTTCGGTGATCCCGTCTTCGGGTTGGGCTACATAGTTGAAGCGCGCATAGTCCATGATGCTGGGGGTATGACCGTGGGCTTCCACGAAGGCTTTATCCCTTAGTTTTTCCACGGGAACCGTGCTGCTGGAACCCATGTTGTGCCTCAGGCCGAGCGTATGCCCGATTTCATGGGAGGAGACGAAACGGATCAGGTTCCCCATGAGCTCGTCGTCGAACTTCATGGTCCGGGCGCGGGGATCGACGGCGGCGGTTTGGATGAAGTACCAATCGTGCAGCAGCTTCATGACGTTGTGATACCAACCCACGTGGCTTTCCAGGATTTCCCCGCTTCGCGGATCGTGGACGTTGGGACCGTATGCATTTTCAATATCGGATGCGAAATATCGGATCGCCGAAAAGCGGGCGTCTTCCAGGCTCATGGTCGTATCGTCCTCGGGCCATTCCTTTCCGACGATAGCATTCTTGAAGCCGGCTTGTTCAAAGGCCTTCTGCCAGTCGTTGATCCCGGCAATGAGGTAGGGCCTCCATTTTTTTGGTGTAGCCGGATCTATATAATAGACAATTTGCTTTTTGGGTTCGACGAGTTCTCCCCTCTTGTATTTTTCAATATCCTCGTCCTTGGGTTCCAGCCTCCAGCGGGTGATGAAGGTTTCTTCGTCCACTTTTTGCTGGTCGTCGCTATACACGGTATAGTCGTCGGCGAAGAATCCGACCCTCGGATCAAACAAGCGCTTTTTCATCGGCACTTTGGGCAGGAGGAGCATGGAGGTATTGATCTCGAAGGTTACGGATCCGGCGTCCCCTGCTGCGGGGAAACTGCGCCCGCCACCCTGGGGCATCAGGGGGTTGACAGGAGCGGGGGAGGATGAGAAGGTTTTAACCGTCTTGATCTCGGTGTTGATGGGATAGGTGCTGATCCTTTCGATGTAGGAACGGTCACTGGCCAGGCCTCCCAAGTTGAACCTCCTTTTATTGCCGGGGTCAATGGAGACCACTTGATTGTCACCCTTGAAAAAGTCCGTGACATCAATAACGACACTTGAAGAATCATGACCAAATGCCTTTATATCGAAGGCTGCAGCGATCGGGTCCACATATGAATTCCGGACCGCCCTGAAGATGGGCTCGGTACTGTCCTTAGCCACACTGATCAGGGTGACGCTGCGCAGGAAGACCTTGTTGTCGGGTCCGATTTCCCAACGCATGGTTTGTTCATTGGCGACCTCACCACCGTAGATCCCACCTCCGCCGGGGGTTTTGGAATAACGGGTAATGGCCATGAATTCCCGTCCCATGATGGAATCGGGAATCTCGAAGTACCATTTATCTTCTACGTGGTGTACGGTAAAAAGACCTGATTTCGAGATGGCTTTGGAAGTGATCACTTCCTTGTAAGGCTTGGGTTCCGTCCGGGCCGATTCACCTCTGGCCTGACCAATCCGGTTCGGCCGGGCGCTGCTGTCGGACGCGGGCCCCCGATTTTGCGCTAGTGATTGTAAGGCCACCATGCACAAGAAAGCCAGTGCACATGGGAATAACATTTTCTTCATTCTGATGTTCTTTTTTGGTGATTTTTCGGCCCGGAATCTTGGAAGGCGTTGATTCTGATGGGCTGATGGATGAAAATTTGTTTCAGGGAGTTGAAATTATAGAAAGAAGACATGATTAGGCTTTCCTTTGTACAAAAGGACACAATTGCAGATGATTGGTACGTCTTTCGAAACAATAGTTGGCCTTTTTTCACCTTATATTTCAGAAAAAAATAATCTAAATTCTTCACCCTTGTCCATTATTTTATTAACTTTCCACTCCTCCCTAGAAAATTTTTGTTTTTGAATTTTGTCGATAAAAAGACTTTTTTCCTTAGAATTGCTGTGCTAAATCAATTTTTTACCATTCATCAACATTGAAAAATCAAAGATCATGGCTGAAACTAAATCAACTGTAACTGCCTCTGCGAGTGGGACTGCTTCCAAAGCCGGAACTTCCGCACAAAAGGGAAAATCCAGCAACTCCATCTCCTGGGTAGCTCCCTTGATTTGCCTGGTTGCAGGGGTTTCCTTTTACATTTTTGTACTGGGTAACAAGGATAACTTCGTGAACGGCAAAGGTGCAAACTGGATGGGAAAGATGCACGAGGGCGGGCCCATTGTCCCGTTGTTGATTACGCTGTTTCTAATCGTTCTCGTATTTGTCATCGAACGCTTTCTCACCATCACCAAGGCCCTGGGAAAAGGCAGCATCGCTGATTTCGTCCGCAAGGTTCAATACCACCTGGCCAACAAGAATGTCGACGCCGCACTTCAGGAATGCGACAAGCAGCAAGGTTCGGTAGGCAATGTAATGAAGGCCGGTCTCCGCAAGTATAAAGAAATGATTTCCAATAACGAGCTGGATACCGAGCAAAAAGTGCTCAGCATTCAAAAGGAAGTAGAAGAAGCCACTGCTTTGGAACTGCCTATGCTGGAAAAGAACCTGGTATTCCTTTCCACGATCGCTTCCGTGGCCACCCTGATCGGTCTGCTCGGAACGGTTATCGGGATGATCCGGGCCTTCAGTTCACTGGGTGACCAAGGCGGTTCAAGTGCAGCCAATGACCTGGCAAAAGGTATCTCTGAAGCCTTGTACAACACCGCCCTGGGTATCGGTACTTCCGCTGTATCCATCATCATGTACAACGTTTTCACCACCCGCATCGATAGCATCACCTACGGTATCGACGAATCAGGATTTACGCTGACACAGAGCTTTGCCTCCAACTATAAATAATGGACCTCCCCGAAAAAAGGGAGCCATTTTTATGGAAAATGGGGGAAAATGCATCTTATACCTAATTACAGCTAAAATTTGATTCCATGCCAAGAGTTAAAGTGCCGCGGAAGAGTACGAATGTGGACATGACCGCCATGTGTGACGTGGCTTTCCTGCTGCTGACGTTCTTTATGTTGGCAACGAAATTCAAGCCGGACGATCCGGTCAAAGTCAAAACACCCAGCTCGGTTTCCTCGGACATCGTTCCTGATAAGAACGCCCTCCAGGTCCTTTTCGATAAGGATGGAAAGGTCTTCTTTACCTACAACGATCCGGATAATGTTCTACCGCTCATCGACCAGTTGAATACCGCTGAAAATCTTGGGCTTACACCCGCCGAAGAGAAAAACTTCACCAGGATTGTTGAAAATCAGGGTATTGGGGTACCCATTTCTTCTTTAAAGTCGCTTTTGGATCTCGATCCCGACGCCGTTAAGGAGGTCAAACAACCCGGAATTCCCATGCCCGATTCTGCTCATAATGAATTGAGAATCTGGGTTTCCACCCTTTTGAAGGCGGATGGCGGCAAGCAGCCGGATAACGTCTTGATCAAGGGCGATAACCAGGCAAAGTATCCTGAATTCAAAGAGGTCATCCGGGCTTTTACGGATAATAAGGTTTTTCACTTCAAGCTTGTTACCGCTATGTCCGACGCCCCGGTTGGCTCGGCTTTGTGGGAGAAATTGCGTAAATTGGCTGGAGGGAAGTAATCCCGCCACAATTATCGTTTGGCTTCAGCGCACCGGAGGTGCGCGGCCCGAAGGGCCAATAATTAGCGATCGTGCCGACGAATCGTTAATTTTATAAGGAACGATTCGTCGGCACATTATTAACGCTATTTAAATTTTTTCGATATGGCAGAAATGGAAGTGAAAGGCGGCGGCCATGGTAAACAGGGTCCCGGCGTAAAGAAGGGGAAAAAATTATCCACCAGGGTCGATCTGACCCCCATGGTGGATCTTGGGTTCCTGCTGATTACGTTCTTCATGTTCACGACCACACTGACTTCGCCTTCGGCCATGAAGTTGAACATGCCGGATGAAACAGCCAAACCCGAGGAACAAAACGAGGCTGCGAAGGCAGGCGCATTCACCATCCTTCTTGGAAAGAACGATCAGTGCTACTATTACGAGGGCGATGATCCCAAGACCATGCAGGCGACCAATATCAAGGGTATCCGGGATAAGATCCTGGATAAGAAAGGTCGTACGCCTGCGGACAAGCTCGTGGTCATTATCAAGCCCGACCAGGACGCCACCTATAAGGATACAGTCGCTTTGCTGGACGAGATGACCATCAACGATATTACTAAATACGCGATGGTATCCATACGCCCGGATGAATATTCACTGGTCCAACAGACCGAGAAGGCCAATGGTATAAATTGATTTAAACAGGAAAATCATGGAACCTAATAAAATATTATCGGCCGATATTCTCGATATTATATTCGAGAATATGAATAAGGAGTACGGAGCTTATCCCCTTCGTAAGGGATACAACAGACGCTTACGTATTGCCTTGCTCATTACGGCTGCCATTGCCTTCCTCGTCATCGGTGGGATGTTCCTGCAAATGGCGTTTGCGAAGTACTTGGCCAAACACAAGGCACAAGTTGCCGATGTGACGCTGACCAACGTAGAGAATAAGGCGCCGCCTCCTCCGGTACCTCCTCCGCCTCCGCCTCCCAAGGTGGAGCCCCCGAAAATTGAAATCAAGAGTTTTACGCCGCCCAAGATCGTAGATCAGCCCGACCAAAAGAAGGAAGTAAAGCAACAGGACGAACTGGACAATACGACGATCGGCCATATCGACCAGGCCGGTATCAAGGCCCCCGATGTGGTCAATCCTCCCAAGGTGGATCAGGAAAGTAAGGTAGTAGCCGCCCCTTCGGACGATGACAACAAGGTGTTCACCAAGGTGGAAATCGAAGCCCAGTTCCCCGGCGGCGACGCTGCCTGGAGCAACTACGTAAGGAACGAAATTACCAAACACATGGACGAACTCCAGGAAGAAGGTAAAAGCGGTACCTGCGAAGTTCAGTTCATCGTGGATAAAGACGGCGCCGTGAGTGAAGTCACTGCGTTGACCATGCAAGGCTCCAAACTCGCCGAAATCGCCGTGAATGCCATCCGTCGCGGTCCCCACTGGACGCCGGCCCAGCAGAACGGTCGTAAAGTAAAAGCCTACCGGAAGCAGAAGATCACCTTCCAGATGCCGGAGGAATAATCCTAATAGTAAGTACTTTTCAATACCAAAAGACGGCCCGGCTTTTCCAAGCTGGGCCTTTTCATTTTCTTCCCTTTCGCTTTTTTGCCATTTTAGTTTTCACCCGCGGGCAGGGAGAAGGCCACTCACTCCGCGTCAGGCCCTGCGTAGACATTCCATATTTCATTACTTGTTTCGGGGGCCTGAAAGCGAAGTTCGTAGCCTCCTCCCTGTCCGCTGGCAATCAAATGGGCAAACTCGGGGTCCAATGAAAAGAAAAGGTGGGATTCGGTTGTTTAAGTTTTTAATTGGGCTGCACGCCTCAAAAGACTCATGTCGTTAGGAGTGTTAAAAGAATCTAAAAGCCTCGCGGGAAGTATGGAAAAAAGGGGTTGGTGCATCTCATTTAGGAGAGACCTTTTTTTGTAAACCCGCTTAAAATCATCGTTTATGGAGGCAAGTAGAATTCTAACGGCTGATATGCTCGATATTTTATTTGAGCATATGAACAAAGACTACGGGGCATATAAGCTCCGCAAAGATTATAACAAGAGACTGAAGCTGGCTTTGCTTATCACGACCGTATTGGCAATTTTTTCAGTAGGTGGGATGTGGATCGGTAAGGCTTGGGCTGCGTATAGGGATAGTCATAGACTACATATGGACGAGGTAAACTTAAGTGCGATTGCCGACAAAGCGCCGAAACCGCCTGTATTTATACCTCCTCCGAGGACTGTGCAGCCTCCAAGGATCCATATAGAACAATTTACCGCCATCAAACTTGTGGATCAACCGCATCAGGACAAACAGGTGCACGATATGGATGATCTATCGGATGCGGCCATTGGGAAGATCAACCAAGCCGGAATGGCGGGGCCCGATGTGGTAAATCCGCCCAAGTCGGACAACGGGAGCAAGGTTGTTGCCTCGCCCCAGGAAGACGAAAGAACTTTCACCAAGGTGGAGGTCGATGCGCAATTCCCTGGTGGGGATGCAGCCTGGATCGCCTATGTGACGAAGGCAATGAACACACACATCGATGAATTGCAGGAAGAGGGCAAGAGCGGAACCGTGGAATTGCAGTTCATCGTGGATAAGGACGGAGTCGTATCCGACGTAGAGGCCCTGACCATGCAGGGTACCAAGCTCGCCGAAATCGCAGTGAACGCACTTCGCAGGGGACCCCATTGGAAACCTGCGCAACAAAATGGGCGTTTTGTAAAAGCTTACCGGAAACAGAAGGTGACGTTCCAGATTCAAGAGGATCAATGAGGGGTTTTCATTTTATAGTTGTTTGATAGGTTGCGCCTCCTTTTTCCAAAGGGGGCTTTTTCTATTATTCCTCTTTCGTCTTGCCATTTTGTTTTTCACCCGCGGAGAGGAAGGAGAGCCACTCACCGCCACGTCAGGCCCCTCGGTGACATTCCATATTGCAGAGCTGGTTGCGGGGGGCCTGAAAGCATTGTTAGTGACCTCTTCCCGTTCCGCTGGCAACTAAATGGGCGAACTCAGGTCCAATGAAAAGTGGGATTCGTTTTTTTTAAGTTTTAATCGGGCTGCACGCTCTGAAGGAAATGATGGGCGAATTTTATGGAAAAAAACGGACTGCCGCATCTCATTTATATGATTTGCATAAACAAGTGGGACAAGATGCTTCTGGGGACAGTCCTTTTTCTCGTGGTTTTATGGTGCGAAGGCGAAGCAAGGGGAAAGGCTGGGTTAAAGAAGAGTAAGGCTAATTACCACGCAATTAAAAGTGAGGAGATCGAGGCTTCTTTTCCGGGAGGGGATAGTGGCTGGGCATGCTATTTAAGAACGGGAATTTGCAGGCATATAGGCGAAGTGGAGGATACTACTGGTACATGTGCGGTTTTATTTGCCATTGACACGGATGGAATAGTAAGAGACGTGCAAGCGAAAACCATGCAGGGCACTATATTCGCAAAGGTAGTTGTGGAGACCATAGAAAAGAGCCCTAGGTGGAGGCCTGCAAGGATGAGTGGAAAGGTGATAAAATCATATCGATCCCAAAAGTTTTTTTTACAGCCGGCTGGCAATAAACCTGTACCATGCGAATGCGTTTGCCATACTCGTAATAAAAGACACTCCGCATAAAGACGTATATTTTAAAATAATCTAGTCCCGATATGGAAATAAGCTGCCCGGTGCATCTTAGATATAAACGATCCAGATGGCAGAAGCAATACTCACCGGCGAAAATTCCGGAAAGCACCTGAAGGTCGATTTAACCCCAATGGTGGACCTCGGATTTATTTTGATCTCATTTTTCTTATTCACAAGGACGATTACCGATCCCAGGGCAATGAGGCTGAATATGCCTGATAAAACGAAGATAGATTCGTCCGAGGCGCCGGCGTCGGCAACACTTACGCTATACCCGGGCGCAAAATCCATTCACTATTAAGAAGGCAAGCCTGGTGAGCACCCCTTGCGCGAAGCCTTCCTAGACAGGAGCCCGTCCGTGCGGGAGGAAATTGTGAGCCTTCAAAAGAGGTTGGCGCATAGTACACGGTTTAGTAAAAGGGACATGACGGTCATCATCAAGCCCGACCGAGAGCTAAGTTATGAGCAACTCATTGGGGTACTCGATGAAATGACTATTTGCGATGTGGGTCGATATATGATTGTGGAGAAGGGCAATTAGGCTGTGTTGTTAGGATTTGTGGGGTGAGTACAGACCGTTATGGTCGAAGGGTCGGTGTATACCGGCCCTTTCTTTTTTTTCCCTTTCTTTGCATCATGACAGGTAATCTGGCAGGATGGGACGATACCATTGTAGCCCTGGCGACGCCGCCTGGGGTTGGAGCCATTGGTGTGATCCGCTTGAGCGGCAAGGAGGCGTGGACCATAGCAGACGCATTATTCTCCTCCAAGAATTTACTCGCGCAGGCGCCCAATACCCTCCATGTTGGGTTATTGAGAGAGGGAGATACCCCACTCGATGAAGCAGTCGTTTCGCTATTCAAAGGACCTCGCTCGTATACGGGTGAAGATGTGGTGGAAATATCCTGCCACGGCTCCCCCTTCGTACAAGGGCAGGTCATACAGGCCTGCATACGCCTGGGAGCCAGGATGGCGCGACCTGGTGAATTTACCCAAAGGGCCTTCCTCAATGGTAAAATGGACCTTGCCCAGGCCGAAGCCGTCGCGGACCTGATTGCAAGCAATACTTCAGCCTCCCAGCATACGGCATTGGTGAATATGCGCGGAGGTTTTTCATCAGTTTTACGCTCGCTTCGTGGCCGCCTGGTTCGGTTTTCCGCCCTAATTGAGTTGGAACTCGATTTCTCCCAGGAGGATGTGGAATTTGCCGACCGTTCAGCTTTTTACACATTGATCGAGGAGGCCACTGCTACGACAAAGCAACTCCTACAATCCTTCGGGTGGGGAAACGTCATCAAGAACGGGGTCCGCGTTGCCATCGTAGGGAAACCCAACGCAGGGAAGTCCACCTTGTTGAACGCCTTACTCAATGAAAACAGGGCCATCGTCAGCGAGATTGCCGGGACTACCCGGGATACGATAGAGGAAGTCATCAATATCTCCGGAATCCTCTTTCGTCTGGTGGACACCGCAGGAATCCGGGAACATACTACGGATGCTGTTGAAAACATGGGCATAGAGCGCTCCCGCGCGGCCATGGACTCCGCGGATGTGATTGTTTATTTGGTGGACCTGTCGACTGCTTCGGTGGTGGAGCTGGAAGCTGTATCGTTGGAGCTTCGGCTTAGGGGGAAGTCTTTTTTGTTGGTGGGGAATAAGGCGGATTTGGCTTCGTCTCTCTCCTTTCCGGGAGTTTTATCAATTAGTGCCAAATCTTCTTCTGGGATCGCAGAATTGAAGGATGCATTGGTGGGTTTAGTTACCGGTGGGAAGGTTCATTCGGAAGGGGTGGTGGTCACGAATGCGCGGCATTTTGCAGCTTTAACTGAAGTTTTGAAATCGCTTTCAGATATTAGGGTGGGATTGGATTCGGGAATACCTGGGGATTTGTTGGCGTTGGATATTAGGAGGTGTTTGTATTATTTGGGAGAGATTACGGGTGAGGTGAGTAATGAGGAGGTGTTGGGGGTGATTTTTGGAGAGTTTTGTATAGGGAAGTGACCGGGTCTTTCTGGGTGCGCGGTTGATACGTGGGACTTACTGTTTATGCGGATTTTCTGGTTGGTTCCTTGGCTTTCTTTATGCTTTTCTTGCTCTTTGTAGACGAATTTTTGTCACTGATCCGGTCACTACTTCGATTTATTGGGGATATTCAGATTATTGGCCCGGGAATTTGATACGGTATGATACAGTATGATACATAATGATACGGTATGATACGGTGAATCCGGGTATTAGTGACCAAAAATCGAAAGTGGTGAGCAGTAAAAACAAAAATGAAATTAAAGCTTCTTAGATGGACCTCTTTCAAATGATTGAAGACGGAATAAGGACGGGACTTGAAAATACTTGCAAGGACGCCATTAACTTTTGTGGGTCTTTCACCACTAAAGTCTCACCTGAATATTTGATAACTGTTAATATTTCCCAGGCCATTGGAAACACCAATTATAGTCCTGGCGAACCTTTTCTAATAAGGCCAGAAGAACCGACACGTCGTTTTGCGGATAGGTGTGTAGAGAGTATTAAATGGAATAATATATTTGAAACAATTATACGGACTGGTCGATTGAATACTACTAGGAAGGGGTATCTAGATATTGCAATTTACAATGCCAAAACTAGCAACCCTCTTACTGCCATAGAAGTTAAGTTGGTCAGCCCAGACTATAAGAGATTTCACAGGGATATTATAAGGCTCATGGAACTTCTGCATCTCCATGATGAAAAACATGGGCTATCTAAAATTAAACGTGCTTATTTTGCATGTATTGAAATAGATTGCACCGTAAAATTTCCTTCCCAGGTTGATGAGCATTTAGATATTGTATGGCGGAAATATACACGATGGTTAACGGAGGTATTTGACTCCGATGACAAGACTGATTTTGAGGTCAATGTCGTCAGTATTGAAGCTTCCTTGTTGTTAACGGATCAGATTAAGACTGATGATGAAATTACTAATGCAGACCTTTATTCGCAGGCTAGGCATTGCGCAGGTGTCATCATAGTCTTAAAGAGGAAATTGAAGCCACTAACCGCAAATAGTGATGAGTAGTAAAATGCAGATTGTTAAGGTTTGCAAGTCTTGTGGGCGAGAATTTGTCGCTAGGACGACAGTTACGGATTGTTGTTCTGACCCTTGCGCGAAGCGTTATTACAAGGAGAAGAAGCGTCTTGAGAAGATGGCTGAAGCCAGCCTGAAAACGGAAATTAGGCAGAAGCCGGAAGCGTTTATTACCGAGGATCGGATCAAGGCGATTCAAGCAAAGGAGTTCCTTAATTTGAAGGAGGCGGCTTTGCTGTTGAATGTTTCACCACTCACCCTTAGGAGGTGGGTACTGTACGGTAAGTTGGTTTCTGATGAAAATACCATTGTTATCAACCTCGGTAGGCAGGAAGGTGCTAGAACCCATGTGGGGCATAAGGCTTCTTCCAGTGGAGATACTGTAACTAGCAGCACACATTGGTTCACGGGTACCAAGAAGTTTTGCGATGGGCAGGGAGGTTGGTATTACAAAGTGACCATCGTAGGTGATAAAATAACTCTTCGGTTATATGCCGATAAGGATAATACCTATCAAAAGGATAAGGTTAATCTAAAAGAAACCGTAGTTGGTGTAATTAGGAATGGCAAAATCATCACAAAGGACCCACCCCAATATTTAACTAATCGATTCAAGTTTGAAAGCGGTGTTTTATATGAGGTGAATGATGAAGGCGGCTATAATGAGTATCAGGAATGCAAGCCTTAAACCAGATTTAATAAAATGGGTGTTTTCACCTATTGTAATATTAATTGGTAACCTTTATCTTGACGTCTTTAGTCATTTAACCCGAATCGGTTGAATAAAATTGTGGCTTTGGAATGAGTAATCACCGATCTGGATGCGTAATGAATTCTATTATTATCGGGAGGTTTTTTATGAATAGTAAATTGAAAACTACTTTCTATGGAGAATAGCTATAAAGCAGTAAAGGGATATCAAATCTTCTCAATTGAAGATGCGCATGTACAGGCGGCTACCCGCGTAAATGGTTTAGTAACGGTAGTACATCAAATATTCGTGACAGCAGATGAAGCGGAGCAATGGATTCAGACGAATGGCGCACGACACTTACAGTATACTATACTGGAGGTATTCAAAAAACCGTAAAGAAAGATGAAGGCGTTTATTTGTGTATATCGCCAACCCGCCGTTGGCCCGAACATTCGGCAGCGAGTGGAGGCTGCGGCAATGCATCAGCCTTTATTGCAGACCTTCTTGAGCCGGTACGGGCAACCAAACTGCTTTTACGACTGGGGAGACGACCCCGCTTTTTTTTCGGCCACGGAGGTTTTCGAGGACGCGAGCTACGCGACTTGGGGTGTCTGCCGCCCTAATGTTCGGCGGCAATTGATACCCGGCGATCTGGTCATTTTCTTCTGTGGTCGTCAATCTCTTTCCACGGTCGGTCTATGGGAGTACTTCTACGTCGGGTATGGTACCGTTAGAGAAACGGTGGAGCGGCGCATAATTTGGGAAGACGAGGAATATCATGTATACCGTTCCTTTTTCAATCTGCTGGTGAACTATCTGGACGGCGTGGAGGCGCACTACGAACCCTTCGGCGATCCGCATGCTGACTGGCAGAAACGCAGCAAAGCCCCTTATGTCATTTTTGAACCGGGACAACATTTGACAACCTTCAATACAATAGCCCCGCTGAAAGTGGCGATTTACGATAGTCGCCAGGGTCCAGCCGAGACTTGGTTGACTGATCCTTTGGTAAAGGCACTTCGGGCCAACCTTTTTTTCAATGGCCGCTTCGATCGAAACTTACGAACGAAAAGCCGATACCGGCCCCATAACCACATCGCGCTGCACCAGTATTTTCGGCCACGGGACGTGGAACCCGCTCTGCTAAGACTAAGAGGACAATTAGCTGATCTATCTGTTTTAGTTAGCCAGCAATAGCCGTACTGGGTCCCATGGTTTGAGTAGCGGGACTAAAGTTAGCTTTACAGGTGTGGCATATGGCTATCAGTAACTGTCGATAGCGGATACTGTATTTGGAAGTGAATCCTCAATAGTAAAAAATATTTGAATTAAAAAGGGTGTTTTCACCCTTTTTTCTTTTGTCGAAAGGATTATTTTATACTCTCCGTGTCGAAAAAAGTTTACAAGTAGTTACCTTTTTAGGAATATTTTATCTAGTATTGACTCGTCTGTAATCCTTCCCTAATTACATATTCTTCAACCTGCATACCTCATAAACCATGAAGGGCTTTGTTATTGCCTTATCTATAGGGGCTCTGATTATCCTATCTTATATAGCTCCGCTTCAAGGGATCTCAAGCCCTTTTTATTCTCCAAATTCAATTAATGACGACACTTCACAGCTTCGACCTATAGTTGTCAGCTCCCAGGCCCTTAGAAGCATTCGGAGGAAATACCGACGCATGCAAAAATTGGTGGAAGGCAGGACAAGCCAAATGCTTGCTCATATGCAAACATATGAGGGTTCATTACAGCACAATATTCCTTCCGCAGATTCATTAAACGCTTCTGGCCTTTTTACAGGTATACAAAGTAAATATGCTTCATTGCAACAAAAGATCGGGTCATTTGCAAATGGAGGCATAACCGCCCCTATCAAGCAGTATATTCCCAATGTAGATAGTCTTCAAACTGCTTTGAACTTCCTGAACTCTGAAGGTGGGAAGCTAAATATCGCCGAGAGCAAGATTCAGGAGATTCAGAATACGTACCAGCAAATACAACAATTTCAGGGTACAATGCAGCAAGCGCAGGAAGCCCAGCAATTTGTTAATTCCAGGGAGCAATTGCTACAATCCCAACTGAGTCAATATAGCAGCCTCGGAAGTCAACTTTCCAGTATAAACAAGGAAGCATACTATGCTCAACAGCAAATAGTAGAATACAAGGAAATGCTCCACGATCGGCAAAAGATGGAGCAGGAAGTAGTGATTCTAGCTGAGCAAGTCCCGGCATTTCAGGATTTTATGAATAAGCATAGTTACCTGGCTCAGCTATTCGGGTTACCGGCAGACTATGGAACCCCCCAGGGCATTGTTGGATTACAAACCAAGGCGCAGGTGCAGCAATTGATTACTCAAATGATGGGATCAACCCAAGTTGGTGGTAGCAATGCTAATCCGGGACAATACTTGCAACAGCACGTTCAACAAGGCGCCCAGGCAATGGATCAACTAAAAGAGAAGTTAAGCCTTCTTGGCAATTCTGGTGGAACCGGAGATGTAACCATGCCCGACTTCCAACCAAACAGCCAGCATACCAAGACATTTTTGAAACGGATTACACTAGGGTTTAATATTCAAGCACAAGGAGCGACTACGGCGGTTCCTGCAACGGAAAATATTGCATTTACGGCCACTTATAAAATCAGGGATAATATAACTGCGGATTTGGGGGGTAGTTATATTCTCGGGGTTGGGAGCGGTGGCATAGACCATGTCGCATTAACCAGTCAAGGCCTGGGATTACGTAGTGGTTTTGATATAAAAGCTAAGGGTAGCCTTTGGATCACAGGAGGTTTTGAATATAACTATATGCAAGCATTTCAAAGAGTCGCAGATCTATATCAGGTGAATATCTGGCAAAAGAGCGCTCTAATAGGAATTTCAAAGAAATACAAAATAAAAGGTGGCCGGGAGGGCACGATTCAACTCCTCTACGACGCCCTTTACAATCAACATATACCGGCAACACAACCTATTGTTTTCCGTACCGGGTTTAGTTTCTAGTGAGAACATTCAATTATTGAAATGAAAAGGACGGTTATAACATCGCTTTTACTGGGAAGCCTTATCCTTGTCGCCGATCACCTTTGGGCGCAGCAGAATGACGCACCAAACAGTTCCAACTCGGCAACGCAAACCGGGGAATCTGCTGCGGCGGGTAAATGGGCGAGTACACCAATAAATTTATATACGGGTATCCCTCAGATTTCAGTACCGATTTACCATTATACTCATCATAATGGATTGTATTTGGATGTATCCCTGGATTATTTTGCAGGTGGGGTCAAAATGGGTGAAAGCCCAACACCTGTTGGACAGAATTGGGATATCAATGCGGGTGGAATCATCACACGAACAGTGAGGGGTATGCCCGAT
>CAZJDB010000080.1:0-3096 GCA_964544695.1 uncultured Chitinophagaceae bacterium | reverse complement strand
ATCCTGTCCGTTCCCCGTATTGAATTTTGCCAGCCGGTAGGCCGCAGCACAGGGGAACAGAAGGACCGGCAGGAATACCCACAGGGGGGTATCGAAGGCCGAAGGCTCCCTGAGGTAGCTCATCCTGAGGAGCTGGTAAAGCAACGCTCCCGGGGCCACCCCGAAGCTGACCAGGTCGGCTAGGGAGTCGAGCTCCTTACCCAGGGGGGAGGCCACCTTCATGAGGCGCGCCACAAAGCCGTCCACGAAATCGACCAGGGCGGCGCAACCGATAAACACCGAACCCATCGTGAGCGCCGGAGGCAAATTGATGTGCAGGACGTTGTTGTCATCGAGGATGGCGATGTTTTCGCCCGGCTGGAGAATGCAAACCAGGGCCAGGCAGCCGAAGACTAGATTCAATAAGGTGACGATATTCGGGATTTGTTTCATATCAATCTTTTTGCGGCGCCGCCGGCCGACTTTTCGGCGTGGCCGCGTGCCGACTTTTCGGCGTGGCCGCGTGCCGTTCAACGCCGCGCCATTGCTGACTCGATCTCTTCGACGGTGATGGGAATGTGCTTCATCAAGTCGGTATTCCCATTCTTCGTCAGCCACACATTATTTTCGATGCGCACCCCCATTTGCTCTTCGGCAATATAAATGCCCGGTTCCACAGTCAGGACCATCCCTTCGGACAGGGGCTCCGTACGGGTCCCCAGGTCGTGCACGTCGATCCCCAGGTGATGGGAAATGCCGTGGTACAGGTATTTCCGGTAGGCACGGTTGTCGGGATCCTCATTCTTCACGTCCGCCTTGGTGATCAATCCCAACTTTTGAAATACTTCCGTGGCTTCATCGCCCACCTTGTCCGTATAAGCCACCAGGCTGATCCCCGGTTTCAGCAGGGACTTCGCGAAGTTGTGCAGGTGCAGGCACGCATTGTATACATCCTTTTGACGGGGAGTGAACTTCCCGTTCACGGGAACGGTCCTGGTCAGGTCCGCGTTATACCCACCGTATTCTGCCCCGAAATCCATGAGCACCAGCTCCCCGTCCATACATTCCTGGTTATTCGAAATGTAGTGCAGGGTGCGCGCACGGTCTCCGGAAGCAATGATACTACTATATGCCGGACCTGTAGCCCGGTTGCGCAAAAATTCGTAGAGGATTTCAGCTTCGATCTCGAATTCCATGACCCCGGGACGAATAAATCCAAGGACCCTTTGGAAGGCCCTGGCCGTAATATCGATGGCGATCTGCTGGACTTCCACTTCGTATGGTGTCTTGATGGCCCTTTGTTCCTTCAGAATCCTGGCGGAGCGTTCGTACTTGTGGAGGGGGTAGTCTTCCCGCATACGGTCGATAAAGCGGTATTCCCTGGAGCGGATTTTTGTGGACTTCCGGTCATTTTCGTTGGTGTCGAGGTAAATCCGGTCGGCCAGATGGACCCATGGTTGCAGCAGTGGCTCCAGGCTGTCCAGCCAGACGATTGTCTTTATCCCCGAAATCGACTGGGCCTCTTCCTTCCGGAGGCGCTTCCCGTCCCATTTCTCCTTCAGTTCGTTGGGTCTCACCAGGACCAGGACCTCGCGGTACTTTTCCTCGGGATTGCCGGGAAAGAGCACCAGCATCGAGTCCTCCTGGACGATCCCGGTCAGCCAGAACATATCGCTGTTTTGTTTGAAGGGGAAAAGGGCGTCTCCATTGGAGGGCCATTCATCGTTGCTGACGAAGATCGCAATCGAGGAGGGTTTCATGGCCTGGACAAAGCGGCGCCGGTTTTCGGCGAAAAGCTGGGAATTGAGGGGTAGATACTTCATTGGGCTGCTAATTTAAGATGCTAAAAATTTAGCATTCTTTCAATAAAGGCGTCGCAGAACTAACAACCGTTCATATTGGGCATAATTTTTTAAAAATCGTAAAAAAACAATCGATTGTTTTCGAAAATTCTTACAGCGCCCCTAAATTAGGCTCCTTTTTTAGAAAATTTTAAATATTTACTTTTGTCGTTCACCCCAAAATGAACGCGTTGCCATGTCGATTCCCACGATCACCTTATCCCAGGCAAAATTGAGGCAGATGGGTTTGAATCACCTCGACCGGATCCACTATCAATGGACGCCGGATGAATTGGTGGAGGAAACCCTGAGGAGGGGGGAAGGTATCCTGAGCGACAAGGGTGCATTGATGATCCGCACAGGCGCATTTACGGGCCGTTCCCCCAAGGACAAATTCATCGTGCGCGACGCCCAGACAGAGGGTACCGTGAACTGGAATGATTTCAATCTCCCCATCGATGAATCCTTCTTCGAACCCCTCTACCGGAAGATGATGCATTACCTGGACCAGGGGGACGTTTGGGTCAGGGATTGTTATGCTTGCGCCGACCCCGAATACCGCCTGAACATCCGCGTTTTCAACGAAGACCCTTCTGCAAACCTGTTTTGCTATAATATGTTCGGGCGTCCGTCGGATTCCAGGCTGGAAAGCTTTGAGCCGGAATGGCAGGTGATCCATGCCCCCGGCTTCAAGGCCGACCCACCCCAGGATGGCACGCGTCAGTCTAATTTCGCCCTGATCCACTTTTCCAGGCGCATGATCCTAATAGGGGGTACTGCGTATACGGGGGAAATCAAGAAAGGGGTTTTCACCATCCTGAATTACCTGCTGCCCCTGCGCCGGAAAGTGCTGTCGATGCATTGCAGCGCCAATTCAGGTGCCGAGGGGGATACAGCCATTTTCTTTGGCCTCAGCGGAACGGGTAAGACGACCCTCAGCACGGACCCTTCCAGGTCATTGATCGGAGATGATGAGCATGGGTGGACCGAAAAAGGGGTGTTCAACTTTGAAGGGGGCTGCTATGCGAAATGCATCGACCTGAATCCCGAAGGAGAACCGGATATCTATCAGGCGATCCGGGAAGGAGCCCTGGTGGAAAACGCGCGCTGTTACCCCGGAACCCGGCGCATCAATTTTGCGGACAAATCGATCACCGAAAATACCCGCGTTTCCTATCCCTTGCATTATATCGACCACGTCCAGGAGAAGGGCATGGGCCCTACGCCCCGTCACATCTTCTTTTTGACCTGCGATGCCTATGGCGTGCTGCCGCCG
>CAZJDB010000079.1:0-49972 GCA_964544695.1 uncultured Chitinophagaceae bacterium | reverse complement strand
AATGGGCGTCAATGTTGGAATCACGTTCCCTTCGGACGGGAAGGGCAACCTGGGTATGGCCGACATTGAATTTTCCTTTGCTCCTCCCAAAGGAGTCGGCCTCAGTGTGAACACCGGCCTCATTGTGGGAGCCGGGTACCTGTACTTCAATCCCGACCAGGGGGAATACTACGGAGCCCTCGAGCTCGAATTCCAGGACCTGTTCAGCCTCAAAGCGGTGGGCATCATCAATACGAAGATGCCGGACGGGAGCAGCGGGTTTTCGCTCCTGATCCTCATCACCGCCGACTTTATCCCTATTCAGTTGGGCTTCGGATTTACCCTGAACGGCGTAGGAGGGCTATTGGGCCTCAACCGCACCATGGACGTGGACGTCCTCAAGGAAGGGGTCAAAACAGGCGCGATCCAAAGCATCCTGTTCCCTCAGGATATCGTAAACAATATCAACAAGATCATCAGTGACATCCAGCAGATATTCCCGGTCTATGAGGGGCATTTTATCGTAGGGCCCATGGGCGAACTCGGGTGGGCCGAGATTATTACCCTGGAGATAGGAATACTCGTTGAAATACCCGACCCCACCGTTGCCATCCTGGGTGTGATCAGCGCGATCATCCCCGACCCGGATTTGCCCCTGCTCAAGATACAGATCAATTTCCTGGGGGTCATAGACATCCCCAATCAATACATTTCTTTTGACGCCGACCTGTACGACTCCTATATCCTGATTTATCCTCTGACAGGGCAAATGGCATTCCGGTTGAGTTGGGGGAGCGATGCGTACTTTATTCTTAGCGTGGGCGGATTTAACCCGGCTTATAAGGATGCGCCCCCCGACCTGCAGAATATGACGAGGCTGGGTATGGTCCTCCTCAATAACGATGTTGCTACGATCTCGGTCGCCTGCTATTTCGCCGTGACCTCGAATACCGTGCAATTCGGGGCCAAAGTGACGTTGTATGCCGGCTGCGGAGCTTTCAACGTATACGGGTACCTGGGATTCGATGTACTTTTCCAATTCGATCCTTTTTACTTCGAGGTCGATATCTACGCGGGCCTGTCGCTGCGTTCGGGCTCATCGGTCATCATGGGGATTACCCTGTCAGGGGAGCTCTCGGGTCCCACCCCATGGGATATCAAAGGCAGCGCCAGCTTCACCATCCTTTTCTTTTCCATCAGTGTAGGCTTCCATGAGACCTGGGGGCAAAGCGGACAAACGGTGAACCAACCGAAGGTGGACATCCTGAGCCTGTTGGTAGCGGCCATCGCCGACAACGGTAATTGGAAGGCCGTCATCCCCGACAACAATTCACAGCACGTCAGTCTCAGGGCAGTCAGTCAGGCGGGTAATGAGATGGTCATCCATCCATTCGGTTCGCTGACGTTCAGCGAAAGTATCGTGCCCCTGAATGTGACTATTGTCAAATTCGGGAACGGCATACCGCAGGATGCTGACAACTTCAACATTGTCGATAGCGACGCCGGCGACCTGACCGTGCCCACCACGGCGGAGTTTGCACCGAACAATTTTTTCAACCTGACCGATGACCAAAAGCTTTCCCAACCGTCCTTCGAAAGCATGGCCAGCGGGTTTTCCATCACCGGATCCACCAGCCTGCAGACGGCGGACGTCGTAAGCGAGGACGTGGATTATCAGCTCACTTACCTCAGGAGGGCAACCAATACCCTTGAATTCGCCGGAGCCTATGGTTATGCGAAATCCTATTTCCAATCCAACCTCCAGTCTTCCGCGGTCTCGAAGTCTTCCTTGTCTTTTGCCACCAACCGGGTCTCGGTGAACGCCCCGGACACCGTGACCGTCAATGCCGCGAAATATGCCATTGCCGGAACGGCGGATATGAAGCTGACAGCAGGGACAACGGTCGCAGGCAGTTTTACCGAGGCCAATGACATGTACCAAAAACTCCTTGCCGGGCAACCTTCGCTCAAGGGCCAGGTCCAGATTGTTTTCGATTATGAACTGAATTCGAATTAAACGTTTATGAGCATTGAAATCGCCCGTTACCAATTCCATTCCTGGTCAAGGAGGGGGATATCCACCCGTATCAGCGAAGTGGACGATCTGGGAGCAGGCACCTCCGCCCAGATAGAAAGGGCCCAGGTGCCTGTCGGCGTCACGCTGAACGGCAGCGCCCAATCAAAGAATTTCCTGCTTGTCGGGCCTGGGGATATCATCGGTGTCAACAGCAACATGATCATCAGGACGGAGCCCGTCGTCCATATCACGAATTTTGAACCGAACTACCTGGCTTTTTTGGAGTTCTATGACGAAGACTTTGCGTGGCGGTACACCCCGGCGGCTCCTACGGGATCCAAGTTGCGGCCATGGCTCCTCTTATTGGTGCTGCAGCAGGACGAATACAAGTTGATCACCAATGTAGTACCCCTTCCGACGCTTACCATCTCCTCCAATAGTGTCTTTCCCCCTTATACCGAGACGTGGCTGTGGGCGCACATGCACAGCAATGCCGATATCCCTGACAGCCAGTTGACCAATTACGAGCAATGGTTGTTGACCCTGAACCAAACCATGAATGCCGACCCCGATCAGTTGTACTGCCGCCTGCTGTGTCCCCGCAAGCTGGCAGCCCAGACGTCCTATACCGCCTTCCTGGTGCCGGCCTTTGAAACGGGTCGGCTGGCGGGTCTCGGGGAAGACACTTCCACCACGCACGCCCAGATGCCCTCCTGGGATTCAAACGGTGCCAGAGGGCTCATGCCCGTCTATTACCAATGGGATTTCACGACGGGGATCGACGAGGATTTCGAGTCCCTGGTCAACCTTCTGGAGCCACAGCCCATGGACCCCAGCGTGGGCATCCGCGATATGGATTGTTCGGTTCCCGGATATGTAGAAGCGGAGAACCCCGCCGTTGGAATACCAGGCACACAACCGCCTATCCTTGGCCTGGAAGGGGCCCTCAAGTCACCTTCCACGGTATCTACCGTATTTCCCAATCCACCCGCGTCCAATGCATTTCAGGTAGAGTTGCAGAAGATCGCCAATCTACCCGTGACCATCATCGGCACCAGCACTTCGGGCGATCCCGTCATCTCGGTGCCCATTTACGGCAGCAACCACGCCAAACAAAGCGCGACGGATGTGGTGGAGCTCGATATCACCAGCAGCAACTGGGTCAACGACCTGAACAGGGATCCCAGGACCCGGGTACCCGCCGGTTTCGGCACGCGGGTGGTGCAGAACAACCAGTCCTACCTGATGCCCAAGGCCTGGGCCCAGGTAGCCGGCATCCTGCAGGCCAATAAGCTGATCAAGGCATCGGTTTTTATGATGAATGTGGCGCTGCAATTCACCTTGAAAACGCTCAGTCAGATCCCGCAAACTTCCTTATTGGCGCTCAGCCGCCCGGTATTGTCACGGGTCCTGGGCAGTCCAACGACCGTCTTGCAACAAATCGTGCAAAGCAATACCCCCGCGGCTGTCTTTTCAGGTGCTTTCCGCAGGATGATCCGGCCCCGGGGAAAGCTCGTCCAAAGACTCGCCGGCACCTTCGACTATGGTCAGTTGGTGACGGACCTGAACAGCGGAACACTCAGCGTAGCACCCGTCTCCGTCACGCCCGCCGGCCTGCCGAATACCCAGGATATAGCGACCCAGCTGACCGGGCCAACGCCGCCTGCATGGCTGCAATGGCTGATGGCTCACCGCCTTTTGCTGCTGATCCTGATCCTGGTGGTCTGCATCATATTAGGCATCCTGACGAGTGCCTGGATTTGGTTCGGCCTCCTGGCCGCGGCGGCGGTAGCAGCCTACCTTTACCTGGGCAGTCTGCAGGTAAGCGCCACCGTCGCCACCGACCTGGACAATCCGCAAGCAGCGCTGGCCAGTATTGCCACCATTCCTCCCCAGCCCACTTTCTCTTTGCACCTCAGCGACGAGACCACGACGCCTCCGCCTACACCCGGGGCGCCGGGCGCCGACAGCGTGGAAGCCGCCAATTTCAGGCTGGCCCTTACCGACGTGGACACGCGCATGGCCTTGTCCGTGCCCGTGGCGGCCATCATCCCCCTCGACCTGGGGAACGCGTATACCAAGGTCAGCGCGGCCATTCACCCGCACACGTCATTCCCCTTGCGCCTGTCGGCCCTGATCCGTTTCCCCGGCTATATTTCGTTGACGGCCCCGGATAAGATTTTCCCGGCCATGGCCTACCCCGATTTTGAAGACCCGATGTACAAATACCTCAACGCGATTTCCCAGGAGCTGATGTTGCCCAATATCCAGTTGGTCCCGGAAAATTCGATCTCGCTGGTCCAGACCAATCCCAAATTCATTGAGTCCTACATGGTAGGCCTCAACCACGAAATGGGCAAGGAACTCCTTTGGAACGAATACCCGACCGATGAGCGCGGCAGCTATTTCCGTCAGTTCTGGGACGTCAAAGGGATTATCGAACCCTCCACCACCATGACCGAGGCCCAACTGACGGAGGCATACAAAGACATTACGCCCATCGACCGTTGGGGTATCAGTACACCGCTCGGGAGCCATAATAACCGGGCCGCCCTGGCCGGTTCCACGTCACCCCAGGCGGTGCTGGTAATCCGGGGAGAACTCCTCAAGCGCTATCCGAATACACTCATATTCGCCCAGAAAGCCATTGCGGGGCCTAAGGGCAAGCCGCCCGTCATCGACCTGTCGCTGACCGACCAGACCTTTCCTAAGGAAGTGATGTTCCCGCTGTATAAGGCGGACGCTTCACCCGATATCAAATTCTTTGGGTTCCAGCTGACCATCGACCAGGCCAAGGGCACGGCACCCAGCCCGGGATTTACGGATAACCTGGGATGGTTTTTTGTCATTCAGGAAGTCCCCGGCGAGCCCCGCTTCGGCATGAACGTAACCCACGTGACGAGCAGTTCGGGCCTCGACTGGGCGGACCTGTCCTGGGAAGACTTCGCCCAACCGGATGCCATGACCTTTATTACGGCGGGGGTACGCCCAACCCTCGCCTACCCGGAGGGGTTCCGCTGGGGAGCGGATTCCGCGGACATGGCGTATATCCTTTTCCGGGACCCAAGCATGGTGGCGGTCCATGCTTCCGAGATGTTACAAAATCTTCCTTCCATATAATACATGACCATGACCCTACAATCGATCAGCGCCTTACGGAGCCAGCGTGACGGACTCGACCAGCAGGTATACGCAGGCACCCTGCAGTTGCAGCAGGTGCAGAGCCAACTGAACCTGGCCCTACGCACACAACCGGGGGAAGTGGAAAAGCTCCAGGCACAGCTCAAGGAACTGCAGGCCACGCAGGTTACCAACCAGCAAGGCCTGATTGCCGCGCGAGCCGCACTGGGCGATGCCATCGGAAATCTGTACGGGCAGGGCGGTCCCCAGCAACTCATCGGGCAGTTGCCGGATAGTGTACCCATTGCCCTGCTGCCGGTGCGGATCGAGACGCGCTTCAATGTCATGACTCCTAACGGAAATCCTATCAGAGCCGCCGCCACCAGTGCAGCTTCCGAATTGTGGGTCCGGGTGTACCCGGACGACGTCGCCATCGTGACGCATGAAAAGACGCTGACAGGCCAGGAGGTCACCGCCGGTGAAACCTACTGGCAAGCTTTGTACACAGCGACCGAAAGCGCCTCCGAGGACGACAAGAAGGCCGCCTGGAGCGACCTGGTGACGCACTTCGGCTCCGGGCGCGCAGCCTGGGTGGCCTTGCAAACCAAACCAACGAATTGGACCGACGACCTTTCCGGCATCAGTAACGTGAGCCAGCTCGTCTTCCCGGTCTTCAGCCTCACCAAGACGCAGGCCTGGAGCCAGGCGCCCAGGACCAACGTGCTGCCCGACAAATTCGTGGTCATGTTGTATACGGGGGGTACGAAGGTGGCGGAGGTAACGGGTAACCTGGTACCAGACGAGCTGATCGTGGGTCCCGACCCCATGGATGCGGGTAACAGCTTCGTCACGACGGGAAATCAACTGAGCTTCGGGCCCGACTTCGATTGGGCTTCCGATTTCGACCGGGCCGTGACGCTGGGCATGGGCTTCCGGATACCCCTGACCGCACAACAGGCAATCGCGGGATTCGACAGCCTGCTCGTCCTTGGCCTGTATCTATCCCGGGACGAGACTGACAGTCAGCAAGCCCTGGAGGACCTGATCGACAACCACCATTTTTCTACCCAAGGCTTCAGCCTGGTGCCCCAGGGCGCACCCACGCACAATACGACCCAGGAAAGCTCCGCCTTTACAAAAGCCGATCCGTTCGATAACCTCAGCTACCTCGTGGAAGCGGGGAGTCCATTATTTACGGCTACCGACGACTGCGACGGGAAGAATATGGCCGATGCCCTGGGCATAGATTATGAGGTCCTCCAGCACGTCGCCTACAGCGACGGGACAGACAACAGGGACGCCGTCCTGATGAATGAGGCGCTCTTCCCCGGCACCCTGGGGTATTACCTGGGCTCCCTGCTGGATCCTGTGCTAGACACCACCGCCCAGCAAAACCTTTCGGACTTCTATACACGCTATGTCACAGGCAGGGGGCCCTTGCCCGCCTTCAGGGTCGGGAACCAGCCGTATGGCATCCTACTGACCAGCGACTTCAGCGCCTGGAAAATGCAGGAGCGGGAGGCGGCGTATCCGCCAGCCTTCATGCAGACACAGTATAAGGTGCTGACCGACTATCAACAGATATGGCTGGGCCTTCAGGACAAGCTGCAGTACACGGGCAAAGCGGGAGCGGACCCCGGCACGGTCTTACTGAATATCCTTGGTCTGCAATCCGGGGCTTCTACCTTTTTTCAGCGCAATGCCTACAGCACGGATAACCTCTACAATCTGGACGCCTTCCAGTTCGGCGGGAAGTATTATGCAGACGCGCAGAAAAATTTCATCAGCAAAACGCTGGGCATGGCCTGGCTGCAGGCTTTGGGGTACACCGCTGAAAACGTGCCCCAAATCCTGAGGCTGGTGTACCAACACTTTACGACGACCCTGGACCCTGCCAATCTGGTGGACAGCGTACCGGTCTCCGAAACCACCCCCCTGAGTTTGAATTACCTGGACTGGCTGGCCGCAGCCACCACCGCCGACGAGTTGAATCAGCAGGATTTCGGGGCAGGCATAGCGGCACCTACCTCGCTGCTGTACCTGATGTTGCGCAAGGCGCTGCTACAGGCCCTGCATGCCGGTTCCGTCAGTTGGTTCGAAGCCAACGGGGCCGATTTCAGCGCCACCCTGGGAGCGATTAATTTTCACAACATCCGCCCCGGGGGAACGCTCACCAAATGGGAGGTAATGAAAGCTCCCCTGTCCGTTGCCGCGCCCGCCCATGCGCATGCAAACCTGGCCGTGGCGGATTACCTCCTCGGGCCCGGAAAGACGGAGCCCCAGGCGCAGGTCCCTCAAAACATCCTGAATGTCCTGACGGCATTGTCGGGAAACAGCACCGCCAGCCTTCAACGCTGTTTTACCGAGCATATCGATACGCTGACTTACCGGCTGGATAGCTGGCAGATGGCCCTATTCGACATCCGGTTGCGTAACCAACGGAATATAGCCTCGACAAACGAAAAAAATCCGCGAAAACAGGGCATCTACCTCGGTGCCTATGGCTGGCTGGAGAACATTCGCCCTTCCTCGCGGCAAAAAGTTCCGACCGGCAGCCTTCCCCCTCAGCTCCAACCGGCCGATCAGGGTCCGGTGTACGAGTACAGCAACAACGGAGGCCTGGTGCACGCCCCCTCGATCAACCATGCTTCGGCGGCTGCCGTGCTGCGCAGCGGCTACCTGAGCCACGCCAATGTGGGAACCCCGGACGCCCTTTCGGTGAACCTGTCTTCGGCGCGCGTGCGCAGCGCCCTGATGGTCATGGAAGGGATGCGCAACGGTCAAACCCTCCCCGCGCTGCTGGGATATCAATTCGAAAGGGGGCTGCACGACCGGGCTTCCGCAGACAACAGCCTGCTCAGGCTCAACGAATACATTTACGAATTCAGGACGGCGTTCCCGGTACAGACAAACCTCGTGCAGCAGCAAGGGGGCGCCCCGCAGGAAACGATCCCGGCCAATGACGTGGTCGATGGCCTTGCCCTGGCGCAGTCTACGCTTGCCTTCCCTTATGGCGCTACCGGGGACGTCACCTCCGCCACCGCGGCGGAGATCGCAGCCATCGAGGCCGAAAAGAACAACCTGGCCGATACGCTCGATGCCGTGAAGGACCTGCTGACCGTAGAAAGCGTTTATCAATTGGTGTTGGGTAACTATGACCGCGTCACCGCTACGGTGAACGCCTTGCAGAATGGAGACCTGCCTCCCGTTTTGGAAAGCATCGATACGCCCCGGGGCAGCGCGTTCGGGTTTACGAACCGTGTCACGATCCAATTCGCCAATGCCGACCCCGCCAGCGCGGCGGCCAACCCGTGGCCTTCGATTCCCCTGACAGCCCGGGCCACCATGGAAACCGGCGTAAATCTTTGGTTGCAGACCATCCTGGGCGCACCAACCGCCACGGTGGTGCAGGTATCCCAGGTGGACGCTTCGGGGAACAACACCAATACGATGACCCTGGGTCTGGACCAATTGGGTATTCAACCGATCGACCTGATCTATATTGCAGGCACGGACCTGAGCACCGGGAACCCGAGGCCGGGGCAGGAAAACAAAACGGGCGCCTCGGAATTGGAAAGCCGGTTTGCATACGCCTACCGTGCGGCGAATGGCCTGGACGACAGTATCCCCGTCAACATCGCTTTCCTGCAGCCCCAGGGCGTGGCGGGCCAGCGACCCCTGGGCCAGTGGCTACCCATGCTGAGGACCCTGAAATCCATGATTACCGATTCGCGCTACCTGAACGCCCAGGACTTCAACCCACCCAGCCAAACCGCCTCGGCCGATCCTAACAATCCCAAAGGATATGATACCATGGAATTGACCGGCAGGATACAAGGGATCAAAACGAATTATGAGCAGCAACTGCAAATCCTTCAGAATATCCCGATCCAGGCCCAGGTCGCAGCCACTATTTACAGTACGTTGGGAACGGCATTTACAGCCCTGGACGCTGCCGGGTTGACCTTTGCAGATACAACCGTGGGGATCACTTTCGCGTCCGCGGACGCCATTACGTTGAGGAACCAGATGATCGTTCTGGCCAACCTTTCTTTCGGCAACGCTTTCCCGAACGTGACTTCGCCTTCCACGGAGGCACTCCAGATCGTCCTCCTGGAGCAGGCCAGAAGCGTTTCCGCACAGATGACCTCGGCCGATCAGGACGCCACCAAATTGATGACACAGGCCGCGACCCTTACGGACCCCGCGAAGGCGGCCGAAACCCTGATCAACGCAGGAAAAGCCCTGCTGGGAGTCGACTTCAACATCCTTCCCCTTTTCACCTATAACAATGAAAGCGATATCCTTCAATCCGACGCGGATCGCGCCCAGTTGCTGACAAATGCCACTGCCAACCTCGGCATGATCTTCCCCGCCGACGAATGGATGCAGAGCTCGGCCCAGGTGCGACCACGGCTGTCCCGTTGGGATACGGTGCGAATGCTGTCGGAAGCCGCCGGTGCGACGCTCCCCCTGAAGCCCGTGCAGGTCCCTTATATGGCCAAAGATAGCTGGCTGGCGGTAGAATTTCCCGCCACCGACGCCCTGGACCCCACCCAGCCCTTCACGGTCACGCAGGACACGCTGTCCGTGACGATCCATGGGGACCAGGCCTTTGTCCAGGGAGCTTCCCACTGCGGAATAATGATCGACGAATGGACGGAAGCCATCCCTACCGAGGAACAGGTCACCGGGATCACCTTCAATTACAACCAGCCCAGCGCCTTCCCGCCCCAGGCGATTTTACTGGCGGTCCCGCCCGCCGTGAAAGGCGCCTGGGACTGGGACGAGCTGGTAGGAATCCTACAGGATACCCTCCTCAGGGCCAAACTCCGGGCGGTAGAACCGGAATTGCTCGCCACCGTGGACAAAGTCGAAAGCAGTGTGCTGCTACCGGCTGTGCTTTCCAACTTTACCCAGTATGACCTCGACCTGTCCCTGGACTACCGCTCGAACATCAGTTATGTAGAGGAGAAGTTACCCGTCTTAGCCGTAACGAACCAATAAAACCCGCCCATGCCTGCAACGACCATCGATCCGAAAAAAATCATGCTGCCCGCCTTCAGGATCCCCTCGATCACTGGCTATAACAGGCTTGAAGCCACTCCCCGCACCTCGGACCTGGATCAGGGTCTGGCTGCACAGGTTCGGGATCCCCTTTGGATGTTGACCAGGCAGTGGCAATTCGGGGAATTCCAGGGAGAAGACGCCGGCAGCCCCATTTCCGCCGTGATCCTCGGAGAGCATACCGCCATAGACCGCATGAGCCTGGGAGGAAATTCCCCTATCCCCTATGATCCATCCATTCCTTTGGAAACCACGGTAGAGAAGGAGTCGCTGAAAGACAGCCTTTACCTGGCCGTGCAGATTGCCCGCTATTTCCTGAAGCTGATGCAGTCCCAGTCCCTGAACCCTGTTTACCTTACCCGGCTGAACGCCGCGTATCCGTTGACCTATGCCATCGACCCGAATGACAAGGACGGCCTGCAGCTAGACCTGGCTGTCCAGACCACCCTGTTCGACGGCTGCGCCATGTGGAGGGATGTGCAGACGGTCGAGGGCACGGGCACGAAATTCAGCAGTTGGCTGCAGGCGCAAGGCATCCCTGCCCCCGACCAGGCAACCCTGGTTACGCTCGCGGGAAACCTGTCCGACTGGTACGCGCGCACCTATACGCAAGCCGCCCCGGGCCAGACCAATCCCGCGTGGAAGTCTTCCCAGCTCGAATACCAGTTCGAGCTCGCATCTCCCCCCGCTTCGGGAGCTTCCCCCGCTTCGGGAGCGCAAAAAGTATTGACTGCCGACCAATTCTACGGTGGACACCTGGATTGGTATTCCTTTGACCTGGATTCACAGGGCAGCATGCCGTTGCAACCGGAGCCGCCTAACCCTACGCCTGTCGTAGAGAACCTCGTTTCATTTATTCCGGCTCCTGTCTCCTTTAAGGGCATGCCCAATCCCAGGCTCTGGATGATGGAGGACAGCCAGACCGATTTCGGAAAGATCGATACCAGTCCCACCGGTCTCCTCCACCTGCTGCTGGCCGAATTCGGTCTCATCTATGGCAACGATTGGTTCATGCTGCCCTATCCGCTGAATGTGAACACCCTTTGCGAAATCAAAGGACTGGTGGTGACTGACGTATTCGGAGAGCACGTGCTCGTCAACCCCGCCGGCTCGGGCGCCAATAATGATTGGCAGAGCTGGGCCCTTTACCGCCAGACCGACGTCAACCCCAACGCACCCGACAACCACCTGTTTTACCTGGCTCCCTCCGTCACAGGATCTTTGGAAAACAACCCCCTCGAAGAAGTGAACTTCCTCCGGGATGAAGCCGCGGAAATGGTTTGGGCTGTGGAGAACCGCGTTCCCTCCCAGGCCGGAAAAGGTGTCAGCGGAAACCTGATCGCTTTGAATAATACAACCCCGCCTCCTTTCGTACCGGCCGGGACCGCCTCTATCCGATACATCCTGGGGACGACCGTCCCCTTCAATTGGATCCCTTTCATACCGGTGCATATGGCCGGCAGCGATACCGAGATCCGGTTTCAGCGGGCCGCCATGCCTGGCGCCAAAGGCGCTTTGGGCCAGGTCATTTCCGAAACGCCTGCCCCCTATTATATCAACGAAGAGGAACTGCCGCGCGCGGGCATCATCGTGCAGCGCGCGCTCAACCGGACCCGGTGGCTGCAGGGGGCGACCTTTCTTTGGATGGGGAGATTCAAGGAAACCGGTACCGGCGAAGGGTCGAGCAACCTCCAATTCGACCAGATATCCCCGATACCAACGACGTCGTAGGAATCGATCACTCCTCCTTCAACGCCCTCACCGGATTCGCCCTTGCCGCCCTCAACGTCAACCACACCGTCGCCCCGACGGTGACGAAGATGAGGACCGGCAGCGGAGCCAGTAGTAGCCCCCAATTCAAGGATGCCCTGAAAGCATACCCCTTCATCCATTCCACGATCAGCCATAAAGAGAGTGGCATCGCCAGCAGCGACCCCAGCACCATCAACCGAATGAAATCCATCGTCAATAACGAAACAATGCGATATACCGAAGCCCCCAGCACCTTCCGCACGCCGATCTCACGGGTACGACGGGAAGCCGCATGAGCTGTCAATCCCAAAAGGCCAATCAGTCCGATGAAAATGGCCAGCCCGCTGAAGAGCGCCGCCACGCGCGCGAACTGGCGGTCGTCCCGGTATTGACGGTCGTAGTATTCGTCGAGGAAGAAATAGTCGAAGGATGATTCTGGAAATACATTATTCCAGACCGACTGAACATCCCCCACCGACCGCGCCATATCCGAGCTCCGCAGTTGTATCGAAAAATACCTCATGGGTATCCACTGGTAAGCCGGGTCCATGAACAGGATCAGCGGGGTATAGGCCTGTTGCAAACCCTGCTGGTGGTAATCACGGATGACGCCAATAACCCTGTCTGTCCGGCCCGGGTTCACTTCCAGCCATACCTGCTGCCCCAGCGCCGCTGAAGGGGAGGCAAAGCCAAGTTGCCGAACCGCGGACTCGTTCAGCACAAGTCCTGTACTGTCGGAGGGGTGGTCAATTGAGAAAGGCCGCCCTGCTATCACCGTGGGTTGGTAAAGTCGCATGAAGTCGAAGTCTATTTTCAGCATCTCATAGAGGCGTTCTTCGCGCTTGTCTGCCCCAAAGCGACGGTTCGCCAGGAACTCCCCCACTTCCATGCCGGGCACTGCGCCCGAGGTAGTGACCCCCGATACCCCGGCCAGCTTTTGCAATTCGTTCTTCAGGGCAATCGTCTTGTCTTTATATCCGGGTGTGTTGACGGGCGCCTTCAGCACCAGTGTTTGTGCAACGGGGACGCCCGCGTCCTGGTTGCGCATGTAGGATAGTTGGCGGTATACCGCCAGGGTTCCGGCGATCAGCAGAAATGAGATCACGAACTGGAAGGTGACCAACCCTTTTCTTAAAAAAATTCCACCCCGCGAAAAAGAATAGCGACCCTTCAATACGGTAATCGGCTTAAAGCGCGTGAGCACCAAGGCCGGATAGACACCCGACAGCAGCATGGCCCCCAGGCAGATGGCCCCGATGCGCACCCAGAAAGCCGCATCCGCCACGGAACCATAGTCGCCTCCGGAGCCGATCCACCGCGGAATCAACACATTCGCCAGGACCGCCAGGATCACCCCCAGCAATAGCGCCGGGAGACCCAGCAGCAGCGATTCGAGCAGGAATTGCAGCATCAATTGGCGGGGGCGCGCCCCGCTGACTTTGCGCATCCCTATCTCCTTGGCCCGTTGAAGCGCCCGAGCAGTAGTCAGGTTGATATAATTGATACACGCGATCAACAATATTCCAAAGGAAAGGAGGCTGAGAAATTCGACGGCCAGGCGGTTGCCCTTGACCTCGATCTCGTTGGGCTTGACGGACTGCAGATGGATATCCTGCATGGGCACGAGCCGAATTCCCCACCGTAAGTCTTTCAGCGCGGGGCCATACTTATAGCCTTCCGCCATGGCGGGGAAGCCTGCTTCCATGGTCGCGGGGGATGCGCCCGGCGCCAGCTTCAGGAAGGTATAGCTCTCGTGAAGATACCACGTCGTCTTTTGCCATTGCGGAGATGTCATCCAACTCAGGAGCATGGAGAACTGCATGGTTGAATTTTGGGGCGGGTCCTGAAAGACGCCCGTGACCTTGCAGGGAAAATGGTCGGCGATGGTGCTGATCTCGAGTTCCTTGCCCAGCGGGTCCGCGTTTCCGAAATACTTGTGTGCGGCCGAAGCGCTGATGACAACGGAGTTGATCTCTTTTAGCGCCGTGGCCTTATCTCCTTCCAGCCAGGGATATGGAAAGAAGGTAAAGAAATTACTATCGGCAAAGCACACGTGGGGCTCGCGGAATCGGATGGTTCCCTGGCGGACGACCCGTTCGCTGTTATTCCAGTTGATCCGCGTGTATTCCGCGACCTGGGGGAAATGGTCTTTCAGCGCGGGCGCATAGCCGTTGGTGCTGGTCGCCCAGTCGTCATTCAACCTGTCGCCCTTATAAAACTGGCTTTCGACGCGGTAGATGGTCTGACCCTTTGGGATCAGCATGAGGTCATAACTGCGTTCGTAGCGCACGTAGGCGCTGATGCCGATGAAGGCGGCAATGCCCAGGGCAAGACCGGCGACGTTGATCAGGGTGAAGACCTTCCCCCGCAGCAGGTTGCGGGCAGCAGTTTTCAAATAATTTCGGAACATTCCTGAAAATACAACACCATTGCGAATTATAGGAAAAAGCGTAAATTTGTATAGCTAACAAATTAATATACAAGTGCTTCCACTCATTCGCCAAGTAGCAACCGAATTCAAAACCAACCTTCAAAGCCTATATGGCAATGAACTGGTCGAGGTCATTCTGTTCGGCTCCTATGCGCGTGGTGAAAATTATGACGAATCGGACCTGGATTTCGCTGTAGTTCTCCGCGATCCCGATATCAGGCCAACCGGAGAAATTGCAAGAACCTCCGCCATTGGCTCAAGGCTGTCTTTAAAATACGGAATATCGATTTCCTCCCTCCCAACAACTTTGCATAAAAAGCAAACATCGATGCAAGGAATTTACCAGGAAATCAGAAAGGAAGGTATTATTATATGACAGACTATACTCATTCCTTAAAAGCAATCGAAAAAGCGGGAGATGCTATTGAGAATGCGAAATACAATTTAAAAGGGGGCTTCTATATTGCTACCGCAAACCGAACATATTATGCTTGCTATTATTGCCTGACTGCATTATTATATACACAGGAAGTTTATTCAAAGACCCACCAGGGCACCAAGTCCAAATTTTCCGAATTATTTATCAAAACCGAGATCTTCCCGGTTGAAATGTCGGATACTATTTCGCTCCTATTCGATTACAGGCAGGAGGCAGACTATGATTTGGATGCCGATATAACGAAAGAAGAAGCGGAAATGCTTATCGCCAAAAGCAGCGAAATCTATAAAAACTGCAATGATTATCTGCAAAAAGTGACTAATGCTTAACTACTCCACCAGGTACTTAATTCCTCTCTTTAATAACCAATCTCCACGGTTTCCCGAAAAGTAGCTGCGTCCTGCGTGTGATGCAGGATAAAGTGTGCCACATCCGCACGCGATATTTTCAAACAATTCTTCAGGAAAGTACCTACCGCGCTTCGGTAATGACCGGTCATGGGACCGTTGGTCAAGCGCGGCGGACGGATAATGGTCCAATCGCATTTGCTGCCTTTTACTTGTATTTCCATTCGTCGCAGGTCGGCATACATTTGCTTCAGTAAGCGCTGGAGGATATATTTCGTCACGAACTTCAGGTACCTGGGAAACATAGGATTAACATCCAGGGCCGAGGCAGATATGCAAAAGAAACGCGTGATTTTGTGTTCACCCATGGCTAAAAGGAGGTTGGCGCATCCCCGGGAATATAACGTGACAGTCTCTCCCCCGGATTTTTTGAGGCCGAGTGCCGATACCACCACATCCTGCCCTTTCAGTGCCGCTTCAAAACTTGACGGCTGCAACACATCCCCCCGGACAATCAGCAGTGAGGGATGCGTGATCGATAATTTGGAAGGGTCGCGGACCAACGCGGTTACCCGGTGACCGCCATCCAGCGCCTGTTGGACAACCTGCCGGCCTATGCCACCATTGGCGCCGGCGATAAATATGTTCATATTAATTGAATTTAAAAACGCTCAAAAAAATGATCAGTGCGATTATGGCCAGTTGGGACAGGTGAAAGCCGTTCAGACCGCGCCTGATGCGACCAAGTTCAGGCGCGGGAAGGTCTGCGACTTTACGCATCCGCAAGCCCAGGCGCCTGCCCACCACGAGGCTGTTTACAATTAGCAGGACGACCAGTCCGATTTTGATACGAAACCAAAGTTGCTCGCCGTACACCCCCCGGGTCAGGGCCATCATTCCAACACCCGTAAGGATCAGCGCTGCCGCACCGATGCCGATCCAGCGCGGCAGTTGGTTGATCACTCGAAGCAGGGCAACCGACTGATCTCCCTGGCGCAGGGATTTCCAGAAACTGGCGTAGGCGAGATAATCGACCAAAGTGACGCCGGCCATGAGGACCAGGGATGCCAGGTGTAGCGTCAGACATGCGGGGAAAAGATATACCATTAGGTAGTAAATTTAAAGTGAAATTATACCATTTGGTTGTAAAACAAGCCAAAATACTTTAATTAGCCTAACTTTGCTTCCAAATGGTAGTAAATCAGACGGTTCGATTGGTAAACTTATGGGCGGCATTCGAGGCTGAGCATCCCGGAGCCGGTATCGAGGACTTTTGCCGGCATTACCTGGCCAGTATCGAGACTAGGCATGGCGATACCCCACCGCCGGGCGAGTTACGGCCCGACCTGAACGGGCAATTGATGATCCTGCTGAGGCGGATCGGCAAATTCCATATTACCTATTCCAACAAGGCATTGGAGGGAACGGGGCTCGATCAGATGGAGGAGTTCGGTATCCTGGTGACGATCTATAACCAAAAAAATCCCATTAAGTCTGAAGCGATCTATAATAACATCATAGAGCTGTCCAGCGGCAGCAATATGTTGATCCGCCTCAAAAAGCGCGGGCTGGTGAGCGAGTTCGTCAGCGATGAGGATAAAAGGGTAAAGCGCCTGGAGCTGACACCCAAAGGGGTGGCCACCCTGCTAAAGGCAAAGGATTTCGTGCTTCAGGTTGCCCATATGATGGTATACGACCTCAGCGATGAGGACAAACGCCTTTGCATTCAGTTGCTTCGACCTATCGACGAGCGGTTCAGTGGCTTGTATGCCAAACAAAAGAGTAAGTCGTGGGAAGAAATTTATAAAGAAAACACAAGCGCATCATGAAACGCACAACAGCGGCGGCAATGGTAAGCCTCGTCTTGCTTGCCGGCCATCTTCAGGCCCAGGAATACCAATCCCCCACCCAGCCACCGCTCACAGGGAGGTCTCCCGGTGTGAAGGTCAAACTGATCAGCGACAGCGGAACGACAAGGACCTATGCCCTGATCTTCTCGCCCGGCGATGAAATTCTTTCGGGCTTGAAGGAATTCGCGCTCAAATACAAGGTTAAAAGCGCCCACTTCACGGCCATAGGAGACGCCAGTTCCGCGAAATACGGCTGGTTCGATCCCTCCAAAAAAATGTTCAAGGTATTCAGGCTTACGACTTCCGCTGAAATCACGTCGCTGCTCGGCGACATCGCCACTTATAACGGGGTTCCGGTCGTCCATGCGCATGTCAACTTCGCTACTGAAGACGGGACGGTGCGCGGGGGTCACTTGCTTGAAGCCTTTGTTTCGCCTACGTTGGAAGTGATGATGACCGTGGAACCCGAAGCGTTGACTAAGCGGCTGGCGCCGGAAGTGGGGATATTGGTTATTGATCCGAACTAATCGCCTTACTCCTCTCCACCGCTTCCTCGAATGTATTCGTTACATTCCCCTTCCCTATCGCAAACAGGAGCCGCGCCTCCTTCAACTCCTGCAATACCTGTGAACTATGCACCTCCGACAGGATCATCTTTATCCCCTGCTGCTGCGATTCCCTTAGAACATCCCGGATCGTCTTTATTCCCGTGGCGTCGATGATGGGCACCTTACCCATACGGATAATCAGCACCCTGGGTTTCTTGTCTATTAGCCGCATCGAATCCTTGAACTTATACGCGGCGCCAAAGAACAAGGGCCCCGATATTTCGAAGACCTGTACACGTTTGGGTAACAAATAGGTCTCCATCGTCTCATCTTCATCATCCGGGGTGAGAACATTCACGTTGCTGAACTTGATCATGCTGCGCATAAACAGGAAGATCGCCAGGATCATCCCGATTTCGATGGCCACCGTCAAATCGACCAATACAGTCAAAACAAAGGTCACCAGCAAAACAGCCCTGTCGCTCCACGGCCCCTTAAGTATGTCGACAAAGTGTCTCCACTCGCTCATATTATACGCCACGACAACCAGTATGCCGGCCAGGGTTGCCATCGGGATCAGGGCGGCCCATTTCCCGAGGAATACCAAAATCAGCAGGAGCGTCAGGGCATGGATAATGCCTGCAACAGGGGTTCGGCCCCCGTTCTTGATATTGGTGGCCGTCCGGGCGATCGCCCCCGTCGCGGGAATGCCGCCAAAGAGAGATGAAAAGATATTTGCCGTACCCTGGGCCACCAGCTCCATATTCGATCGATGATTGCCGCCGATCATTCCATCCGCTACGACCGCGGACAACAGGGACTCGATGCCTCCCAGGAGGGCGATCGTAAACGCCGGCTGAATCAGCTTCCTGACCGTTGCAAAATCCAGGTGAGGAATTACCGGCCGGGGTAAAGAGGATGGAATGCTTCCAAATTTACCGCCGATGGTCTCCACCGGCAGGTGAAACAGTTGCACGACGGCGGTGACCAATAGGATCGCGACCAGTGAACCCGGAACGCGGCTCGTAATCCTCGGCGATAAGACGACGATGAGCACCGTCGTGATACCGACGACAGTGGTATAAGGATTCACGGTTCCGATGCAACCCGCAAATGCCCTCCACTTATCGATAAAATCCGCCGGTACGGGACCCATTTTCAACCCCAGGAAATCCTTTACCTGGGAGGAGAAGATGATCAGCGCGATGCCGCTGGTAAACCCGATGATCAGCGAATAGGGAATGAACTTGATGATGGAGCCGAGCCGCGCCAGGCCCATGATGATCAGCATGATGCCGGCGATGAAGGTCGCAATGATCAGTCCGTTTACCCCATACGTCTGGACGATGCCGTAGACGATGACGATAAACGCCCCTGTCGGGCCGCCGATCTGTACCCGGCTGCCCCCCAATGCGGAGATGATGAATCCCCCGACAATGGCGGTAAAGATTCCCTTTTCAGGGGAAACGCCGGAGGCTATGGCAAAAGCGATGGCAAGGGGCAGCGCCACAAGGCCGACGATCAGGCCCGCCATCAGGTCCTTAAGGAATTGACTACGGGTATAACTCTTTAATGTGTCGAGTATTTTGGGCCTGAACATCATCAACTTATTTGCCTCTATAGGAGGATTCCCTGACACACAATCTCGGCCTCAGCACCTCCTCCACATAATTGGCATCCTCATTGTTATGCATCGTTCGTATAAACAGCTTCGCGGCGGCCTTGCCCAATTCAAACGAGGGCATATCCACGCTTGAAATCCCGGGAGTCACGAGGCTCACCACGGGTTCATTGTTGAACCCGACGAGTCCTATATCCTGTGGCATCCTCAGCCCTTTCTCCTTGATGGCGAGCATGGCGCCGATGGCCATCCGGTCGCTGATCGTGAAGATCGCATCGGGACGTTTTTTCGAGGCGAGGAGTTCCCGGGCGGCATAATAGGCGTAATCCTGGTTGAAATCGCAATACACGATGAGGTTGTCGTCCCGTTTGATCTTATTCCGTTTCAATGCCTTCAGGTACCCGGCCAGGCGGCTGTTGCTGATCCCCAAATTGGCGGGACCGGCCAGGATGGCGATGCGCCGGAATCCCTGCTCCAGCAAATGTTCCGTGGCCAGCAAGCCGCCTTCTTCGTTGTCGAGGCGCACGCTTGGCGCGATCAGGTCGGGGGTAATGCGGTCGAAGATCACGATCGGCAAACCCCGGTCCTGGACTTTCTTGAAGTGGTCGAATTGCTTCGTCTCGCTGGACACCGAAATGATCAGGCCGTCTACCAGGCTGTCGAGCAGCCTCCTTGTGTTGAGGATCTCCCGGCCGTAGGATTCATTGCTTTGGCAGACCATCACGGTATAACCGGCTTCCAGCGCGACTTCATCGATCCCCTTAACCATCGTGGATAGTACATAGTCCAGGTTCGGGACGATCACGCCGATGGTATGCGTCTGCTTTTGCCGGAGGCTGAGGGCTAGTTTGTTGGGTTGATAATTCAACTCTTCCGACAAGGCGATCACCGCCTGCTTGGTATCCGGGCTAACATCCGGGGCATTGCGGAGGGACCTCGACACCGTGGAAATGGAGATGTTCAATCGCTGCGCAATATCCTTAATGGTGGCCGGCTTGTTCATAAAAGTAAAGCTAGTGTATTGTTGACTCTGCAAATCCCGGCAGCGTTCCCGGAAACGTTATCGGTCCAAGTTTTTTAAATAAAATCTAACGAAATGGAAATTTAATAGAAATATATCCAATGTAATAGGCCATTTTTTAGATAAAAATGCAACGGGTTCGCAAGGATTCCCACCTCTTTTGAGATAATATTGACCGGTTGCCAAAAACTGCTATATGAAAAGAGAACTCTTGCTCCTCGCACTTTTATTGTATTCCCTGAGCCCGCACGCCCAACAAATTACAGGGAAAGTAACGAACAGTCAGACCGGCGAAGCCCTGGAAGGGGTGACCGTTACCGTCAACAAGCAAACGACCGGGACGATCACCGGGGCGGACGGCTCCTATTCCATTGCGATAAAACCCGGTAGTAGAATACTGTGGTTTTCGAGCATCGGTTATAATAAGCAATCGGTGGAAATCGGCGGAAGAACAACCATCGATGTCGCCCTGACGCAAAGCGACCGGGCGTTGGACGCCGTAGTCGTGATCGGTTACGGAACGCAACGCAAAAAGGACCTGACCGGATCGGTGACCTCCATTAACGCACAGGACCTGGAAGAAACCCCCATTACGCGGCCCGATCAAATGATCCAGGGCAGGTCCAGCGGGGTCCAGGTGATCCAAACCAATTCCGCGCCCGGCGGCAATATCAGCATCCGGATCAGGGGCACCAATTCGATCAACTCCAGCAACGAGCCCCTGTTCGTGGTGGATGGCTTTCCGGGAGCGGGGGACCTGAACACCATCAACCCCCAGGACATCGAATCGATCGAGATCCTGAAAGACGCTTCTTCGACCGCCATTTATGGCAGCCGCGGCGCTAATGGCGTCGTGCTGATCACCACTAAAAAAGGCCACACAGGTGTGACCTCCGTGAACTTCGAAGCCTATTACGGCATCCAGACCGTGAGCAAATTATACGACATGATGGACGCGACCCAATTCGCGACCTACCTCGATTCGGTAACGGCGCAGAATAACCGCCTGACCAACGGTACGACAGCGCTTCCGTATACGGCAACACAAATACAAGGCCTTGGCAAAGGCACGAACTGGGAAAAAGCGGTGCTGCGAACCGCCCCCATCCAAAGCTATCAATTGTCCCTGAACGGCGGCACGTCGGACAGCCGCTACAACCTGAGCGGTAACTATTTCGACCAGCAGGGCATCGTATTGAATTCGTGGTTCAAAAGGGGTTCCCTGAGGTTCAACTTCGACAAAACCATCAGCCCAAAAGTCCGAATGGGCCTGGCCTCGCAATTTGCTTTTTCCAGCCAGAACCAGGCATTGGTCAATACGAACGGCGGAGCCGCCGGGGGAACCATGTACGATGCGCTACGCTTCAACCCTGCCCTCCCCATCAAGGACAGCACGGGCGCGTACACGTACACCAACGGTCCCGCGCCCTACGTCGACCTGGCAGGTAACCCCGTCGCCTATGCGCTGAACACCGTCAACAAAACGAATAACTTCCGCGCATTGACCGATGCGTTCCTGGAATATGAGATCATCAGGGGCTTGAGATTCAAGGCCCTCGCGGGAGAGGACATCGAATACACCACGCTCGATTTCTATACGCCCTCCTACCTGTATCTGAGCACCCAAAATACCTCCACGGGCAATGCGGTCAAAAGCGCCAATACGAGCTACAGTTGGGTAAATGAAAATACCCTGACCTATGACAAGGAGCTCAACAGCAACAACGTGATCAATGCCGTAGCCGGCTTCTCCTGGCAGGTATTCGAGCAGGGGACCCTGAGCGGTGCGTCAAACGGTTTTTTTACCAACGACCTGGGGACGAACAACCTGAGCATTGGGTCCAACCCGCTCGTGCCCACCAGCAGCGAGCAAAAAAATACGCTGGCCTCCTTTTTCGGGCGCGTGAATTACCGCCTATTTGAAAAATACCTGTTCACGGCGACCATGCGCGCGGACGGGTCGTCGCGTTTCGGGGTCGGGGATAAATGGGGCTACTTCCCATCGGGAGCGGTTGCCTGGCGCCTGATCGACGAAAGCTTTATCCGGAACATGAAAACCTTCAGCGATTTGAAATTGAGGGTTGGATATGGCGTAACGGGGAACCAGGAGATCGGTGACTATCAATCCATTCCGCAGTACGTTTCCACCAGTTATACCCTCGATAATACCCGCGTGGTCGGCGTGGCGATCAATAATATCCCCAACCCGAACCTGAGCTGGGAACAAACTGCATCCGCGGACCTGGGCCTCGATTTCGGTTTGCTGAAGAACCGCCTTTCCGGCACCATCGACCTGTATACCAAAAAGACCACCAAACTCCTGTTCAACGAATTCGTGCCCACGACCTCCGGTTTCTCGAGTGAGTTGATCAATGCGGGCAGCGTCGGGAATAAAGGCATCGACATCGGCCTGGATTTCACCCTCATCGACAATAAGGATTTCGGCTGGAGCATTTTCGGCGACTTCTCCTCCAACCGCAACAAGGTGCTGGATCTGAACGGTACCAACAACCTGCTGGCAGGCAACTCCAGTACGAGCATCTTCACGGGAGGCGGGCAGTCCACGACCATTTTAAGGGTAGGTCAGCCGATCGGTTCGTTCTATGGCTATAAGTTCGCGGGCATCTGGCAAAATGCGAAACAGATCGCCGCTTCGGGCCAGAAAAGTCCCGTGGTGAACCCGGGGGATCCCATCTACGTCGACGAAAACGGGGACAGCAGCATCACGGGAGCGGACAGGGTCATCATCGGTCACGCGCTGCCCAAATTCATCTATGGCTTCAGCAACAACCTGCGGTGGAAACGGTTCAACCTATCCGTCTTCATTCAGGGAGTATACGGGGACAATATCCTGAATGAAAACTTATATGACATTCAAAACGGCTTTTCCACGGACAACAAACTCGCCTCCGTTGTCAACAGTTGGACCGGGGACGGCACGAGCAATACGCTGCCGAGGGTGAGCAGCACGCTCCGAAGAAGTACCGGCATTACCAGCGATGTCATCGAGGATGGCAGCTATTTGCGGTTCAAGACGGTTTCGCTTTCCTACACGGTCAACCTGCCCGCGCACAAGACAGTCAAATCGCTGTTGTTCTATGTCACCGGCGAGAACCTGATCACGCTGACTCACTATTCCGGGTTCGACCCCGAGGTGAACTCGTATGGAAACAACACCAATGCCAATAACCTGAGCTTAAATACAGACTACGGTTCCTATCCTTCGGCGAGGTCGTTCCTCGTGGGGGTTAAAATGGGCCTATAAAATACATTTTTATGAAAAAAAAGGGTATACTCATAGCGCTCCTCGCGCTCGCTTCCTGCAAAAAATTCCTGACGGAAACCCCCTACAGCCTCCTGAGCACGAACAATTTTTACCAATCGGCCGGGGATGCTGCCGTTGCGCTGAACGGGGTCTTTGCTACGCTGACCGCGCAAACCTATTACGGAAGGACCTCGTGGACCGTTACCGAGCTGGGGGGTGAAGACCTTACGGTGCCGGCCACCAGCTCTTCGGACCGGATCACCCTGGGGAATTACACGGAGACCAGCTCCAATGGCGAGGTTGCCAACTGGTGGAACAACATCTATAGTTGCATCAACCGGGCGAACGACGTCATTGCCAACGTCCCGAAGATATCCATGGATACCATCAGCCGGAACGATATAGTCGGCAATGCACGTTTCCTGCGCGCCCTGGGGTATTTCGAGCTGGTCCGGAGTTTCGGGTCCGTTCCCTTACTGACCACGCCAACCACGGCTACTTCGAATCTCTTTCCGCCGAAGGCGGCTATTCCCGATATTTATACCCAAATCATCGCCGACTTGCAATACGCCGAAGCCAATTGCCTGATAGAAAGCCAGATCGTAACGGCCAATAAAGGCCGCGTTTCCTCGGGCGCGGCCAGCTCGATCCTGGCCAAGGTATACCTGACCAGGGCCACCACCTCCTTCGCCGACCCGGCCGATTATACCAACGCCCTGGCCGAATGCAATAAGGTCATCAATTCCGGTCAGTATGCTTTGTTGCCGAACTATAAATCGATCTTCGACTGGACCAACAAATTTCCCCCCACGCCCGAGAATATCTTCTCGATTCAGTTTGCGGAGCCGCCCAGCGTCGGAAATATCATCATCCGCATGCTGACCTCGGCGAAAACGACACCCGCGGGTTCGGCCTCCTTCTATGTCCCCGCGACCTTTTACAACAGTTATATCGCCGCCGATTCGATCCGCCGGAACTTCAACATCACCAATAAGGACAAAAGCGCCGGCGGTACGATCACCACCGATCCACTGTATTTTTATACGAAATTCAGCGGTGACCCGACCTGGACCGCGCAAAGCAACAACTCAGCGGCGAACTGGATCATTACCCGGTATGCCGACGTCCTGCTGATGCAGTCCGAAGCCCTGCACTTCCTCAACCCCGCCGATTCAAATCAATTCAACGGGATCAATGCCGTCCGGGCAAGGGCGGGTCTGACCGGCGCAAATCAACTTAACTTTACCAATACGACCGATTTCATCGGTGCCTTACTGAACGAACGCGCCTGGGAACTATGCATGGAAGGCCACCGCAGGTACGACCTGATCCGCCTGGGCAGGATACAGTCCGCGTTACTGGCCGGTAAAGGCGTCACCGTACCCAGCGCGAATCCGCTGTTACCCATCCCGTTTGCCCAGGTGGCCCTGGACTCATTGCTCGCAAATTAAAGCACATGTATATTGAAAATGACAAAATGCCTTGGGAAGAGGTTGAAAAAGGGATCCACAGGAAGGTTATGGCTTATGACAAGCAGTTGATGCTGGTTAAGGTAAGTTTCGAACCCGGAAAAGTGGGTGCGCTCCATCAGCACCATCACACGCAGATCACCCAGGTGGAAAGCGGCGTATTCGAAATCGAGATCGACGGTTCGCGGAAGATTTTGAAGAAAGGGGATGCCTATTATGTACCACCGGATACGATGCATGGGGCCAAATGTATCGAAGCCGGTATATTGATAGACGTATTCAGCCCCATGCGGGAGGACTTTGTACAATGAAAACCTTTATAGCCGTTTGCCTGCTGTGCAGCAGCGTCACCCCTGCCCTGTCGCAGGATTCGCTCTTATCGAAATCGGACATGATACAGTTCGATGTCAAGATGTTGGCCCGGGTGCGACCGAACGATCCTGCCTACGTGCAGTTATTGCAGGACGCCGATAAACTGCTCGACTTCGCCCCGGTCTCGGTGATGCAAAAAACCGCCGTTCCCCCCAGCGGAGACAAGCACGACTACATGAGCATCGCGCCCTATTTCTGGCCCGACCCGTCAAAGCCGGGCGGCCTGCCTTATATCAACCGGGACGGCGTGGTCAATCCGGAGGTACGCCTGTATACGGACAAAACCAATCTGCCCGTTCTTACCAATAACGTATACCTGTTATCCCTGGCTTACTATTTTTCCCGCGATGAAAAATATGCCCGCGCAGCGAGCAAACTGGTGGAAGTCTGGTTCCTGGATTCGGCTACCCGCATGAATCCAAACCTGGATTTCGGGCAGGCGGTAAAAGGGGTCACGGATGGCAGGGCCGCGGGAATGATCGATTCGCGATTTTTTATCTGGATCATCGACGGGGTTCTTTTGCTAAAAGGTTCCCGGTACTGGACGCCCCGCGACCAAACCGGATTGAAGCAATGGTTCTCCGCATTCCTGAACTGGATGCAAACGAGCAAGATCGGGCAGGAGGAAATGAATGCCCGGAACAACCACGGCGTTTGGTACGATGCACAAGCCCTGTCGATGGCCCTGTTCGTCGACAGCCTGGATTTGGCCGACAGGATCGTGGCGCGCGCGGCGGACCGGCTCGACCGGGAAATGGACTCGAGCGGCCTGTTCCCCCAGGAACTGACGCGCACCACCTCGCTTCACTATTCCGTTTTTATCCTCAATGCCTTTACCGTGGTCGCCGAACTGTCGGAGCAGACACGCGTGCACCTGTGGACCTTCGTAACGCCTTCGGGGAAATCGCTCCGTAAAGGATTCGACGCCATATTGCCCTACATTACCCGCGAAAAGGCATGGACCTGGCCACAAATCCATGAATTCAATTATTATAATGCCGTCCCTCTGTTGGTGGCGGATCGCGTCCGGTTCCCATGTACTTCCTGCACCGATGCCTTGAAAAATATCGAAGGGTCAACCTATGACCGGTCCCTGTTTATTTTATTGAGCCGTTAAACCCGAATTGTAAACGCCGGTCTACAGTTCAATCACTGCTAGACTATGAAGAAAATCATCCTCGTAGCACTCACGTGCACCGCGTTCATCCTGAAAACTACCGCCCAGGTCTCCAAAGGCACGATCTTCCTGGGTACCTCCATCGGGTCCACGACCTACTCCCAGGCAACGAATGACTATAGTTACCCAGACGGCGGGTCAAAGACCACCACCCCGGATATCTATAGCCTCAGCCTGTCGCCTCAGGCGGGCGTCTTCGTGACCAACCACGTGATCCTGGGCGGCACGCTGGGCGTCAGTTATTCACACAACAAGACGAACACCTCGAACACCGAAACGAGCGCAAGCTCATCGACCAGCATGACCCAGACCGCTACTTTTAACCTCGGCCCGTTCATGCGCTATTATTTTTATGAAACCGCGCCCCGGAAGACCATGCTCTATATGCAGGTACAGGGCACCGTTGGTTTGGGTGGCGGCTCTTCTTCGGGATCCGGGACCACCACCACGACGACGTATACCTCCAGTGGGACAGTCACCAATATCTTTACCTGGACGGGCGGCGCTTCCGTTGGGGTGACCCATTTCATCCAGCACAACATCGGGCTCGATTTCGCGCTGGGGTATTCGCATAGCTATGAAAACAGCAACAATACGAACAGTACCCTGACGACGACGACCAGCAACGGCAAGCAAACGGCAAAGCCAAATGATTACACCCTGGCGACCAACACCGACGGGTTTACCGTGAGCCTGGGATTCCATTGGTTTATTCCCCGCCATTCATGATCCTACCTGATCCAAAAAACGAAACGCCTGTCGCAGCATGTCCAATGCTCCGGGCGTTTCCTCCGTTTCGCGAAAGTGCCGTATGAACTCCGTACGGTCTTCGGGGTGTATGATCATGATACCTTTGATCGCGTATTTTTTGGAGGACATGCCCCAGATGATGACACTTTTTCGCGAAAACCGTGCATTCAGAAGCCCATGGTACTCTACGATCTCCAAATCGTGGGGTTCCAGGGAGGCGTTCCCCTGGACCCACAGGAATTCTTCTCCATGAATACTGAAGTCGTGGGTGAAGCCACGGTGGTGCATGTTCGAAATCAAGTCTCCGGCAAGAGTGGCGGTGCTCATGTTCATTGGATTAGGTTAGCTAAATTCGGTTAATTGGTTACGAAGGTCAAGGATGGAATCCGGGATTTTTTGGTCAAATACCGTCCATCCTTTCCTCGCTTTGCTTTATCCAATTCTGCAACCACCGTGCCGAACTTATCGTAATATGTCTCCCATGCAGAGACGTGACTTCCTAAAAACCAGCTCCTTAGCGGGACTATCGTTGCCCGCTATGGCGTGGACCCGCGATTCCCGCGGAGCCGCACCCGAACCCATCAAGGATTTCGAACTCAACGAGGCAACCATTCAGGACCTGCAAGCGAGAATGGTATCGGGCGCCTGGACGGCGCGGTCCATCGCGGAGGCCTACCTGAAACGCATCGACCAGATCGACAAGAACGGCCCCAAACTCAACGCGGTGATTGAATTAAATCCGGACGCCCTGAGCATAGCCGATGGTTTGGATAAGGAGAGAAAAGGGGGCAAAATTCGCGGTCCCCTCCACGGAATACCCATCCTCATCAAGGACAACATCGACTCGGGAGATAAGATGATGACGACAGCGGGGGCCCTGGCCATGGTGGGCAACCACGCGAGCCGCGACGCCTTCATCGTGGAGCGCCTGAGGGCCGCGGGCGCGGTGCTCCTCGGAAAGACGAACCTCAGCGAATGGGCCAATTTCCGGTCCGAGCGCTCCACCAGCGGCTGGAGCAGCCGGGGAGGCCAAACGCATTGTCCGTATATCCTGGACCGTAACCCTTCGGGGTCAAGCGCGGGGTCGGGTTCCTCGGCTGCGGCGAGCCTGTGCGCCATAGCCATCGGTACCGAAACCAACGGGTCCATCGTGTCGCCAAGTTCGGTGAACGGCCTCGTGGGGATCAAGCCCACCGTGGGCTTGTGGAGCCGCAGCGGGATCATTCCCATTTCGGCTTCCCAGGATACCGCGGGCCCCATGGCGCGCTGCGTGCGCGACGCGGCTACCCTGCTGGGGCCGCTCGCGGGCGTGGATGACCGCGATCCGGCGACGGCTGCAAGCGCCGGTCAGCGTCATGACGATTACCGCGTTTACCTTACGGGTAACGGCCTGAAGGGTAAGAAGATCGGCGTGGAAAAGGCCCACCTGGAGGGGCATGAGGGCGTCGTCGCACTATATCGCGCGGCCATCGAGGTATTGAAGGCGCAAGGGGCTGAGGTAGTGGAGGTCGAGCTCCTGAAGCTGCAGCACGCCCTGGGGCACTCGGAATTCCTGATCCTGCAATATGAGTTCAAGGACGGGGTCAACAAATATTTGGCGGGGGCCAATGCCCAGGTAAAAAATTTGTCCGATGTGATTGCGTTCAACAAGGCGAATGAGGCCAAGGCCATGCCCTACTTCAAACAGGAGACGCTGGAAAGCAGCGATAAGAAAGGGGACCTGAATTCCCAGGAATACAAAGACTCCCTGGCCAAGGTGGTCACCTTCCGCAAGGCGGTCGACGACCTGATGGCGACCAATGGGCTGCACGCGATTTGCGGGGTGACGAACGGTCCCGCCTGCTGCATTGACCTCATCGCAGGTGATTACGATACGGGCTTTTCCTTCTCGAGCCCCGCGGCCATCGCGGGGTATCCGCATATTACGCTGCCTATGGGGACAGTGATGGGCCTGCCCATCGGCTTTTCGTTCATGGCGGGCGCCTACCAGGAGCCGGTGATCCTGGACATGGCCTACACTTTCGAGCAGGCCATGCCCAAGAGGCCGGTGCCGGTGTTTGAAAAACAGTTTCCGGTATAATGCGCCGCGCTGCGCGCGGCGTGGCGGCGGTCTGCGCGCGGCGTGGCGGCGGTCGGCGCGCGGCACGGCCGCCGCGGGCGCTAGAGCCCCAGACCGCCATCCACTGTGACGACCTGCCCGGTCACGAACGTGTGTTGCGCCAGCATCGCCACTACGCTTGCCACGTCCCCCGCCTGCCCTACGCGCCCCACGGGCGTAGCTTGCGCATACCCCGCCAAGGCCTCGGCCCGCGCGGGTACAAAATCCCACCATGGCGTATCGATCACTCCCGGGGACACGGCGTTGACGCGTAGGGGTTGTAGTTCCTTGGCCAGGATGGGCGTGATGACCTCCAGCGCCCCGTTGATGGCGGCCAGCCCGGACACACCCGGAAAGTGCGTGTGGCCGCTTACCGCGCTGATGAAGGTGACGGAGCCTGTCACATACGGCAGGGCTGCCTGGAGGTACCGGAGGTGGGGGAAGAACTTCTCCTCGAATCCTTCCTGCAATACATCCAAGTCCAGTTCGCGGAACATGCCGATGCCCTTGGAGCCACCCAGGGCCAACACGAGGTGGTCGAAGGGGCCGACCTCTGCAAAAAAGTCCGGTAGGTCCGCGACGACGATCCCGCGTATACCAGCGGGGAGCACAGCGATTTTTGCGGTGTCACGGCCCGTGACGATCACTTCCGCGCCTGCCGAACGAAAAGCCTGGGCGGTGGCCAATCCGATGCCGGAGGTACCGCCCGCGATAACAACTTTCATACATGATATTTAAGACCCCAAAGCTATAGGCGCGGACGCGCAAAGGATGTGCACCCCTTGCGAAGCACTTTGCATTTCTTGCTATTCGGGCCGGACGCCGATACAAATGGTCCGGTAGTGGGCCGAATAGGGACGCTCGAAGTCGAGGGAGGTGAAGTGTTCGAAGCCAGGGGTGTCGTACAGTAACGCGTAGCCGCTTTCCCGCAGCCAACGCTGTTTGACATAGAGGGCGTAATCCGTGAGGACTTCGTAGCTTCCCAGGACGGGGATGGACGCGATGGTCATGGCTCCGATACGGTGATCGCCGGCCGCCGTAACGCGAACCCCCGCGAGGTACCGGCACTTATCGAGGGCCGTAGTAAAGGGCGAATCGATGAATATGCCGAAATATTCGGTGGCGCCGTGGCGCGCCTGTAACCTGCGAAACGTCTTCATAATGGCCGCTTCGTCCGCGAGCATGGTCATTTCGCAGGCGAGATTCACGGCGCCGAAGCGCCGAACCGTCACGGGGAACTGCTGTACGTCGGGGTCGATGGCCTCGGCGCGCTCCCGGATGACCTGGCTCCCCGCGGTGCGGTAGGCCGCGGGCGTCATGCTATAGCGCTTCCGAAAAGCGCGCGAAAACACGCTCGGAGAGCTAAACCCACTATCCAGCGCAACCGATCGGATGGCCTTGTCCGGATAAAAAATCAAATCCTTCATGGCCTTCTCCAGGCGCAGCCGTTGCAGGTATTGCCCGGGGGATTCCCCCACCTCCTGCTTGAAGAGGCGGTGGAAGTGAAAGGGGGAATAATGCGCCCGGGCGGCCAGGGTCTCCAGGGACAGTTCAGGCGATTCGTGGTGATCCTGGATATAATGTAGAATTTGTGCGATCCCTTCCATGATCTCAAAGATATGCCCTATCTTTTAGTCCCATGCGTACAACCTCTGATCAGCGTCTCCCTATCATCGATAGTCTTCGGGGCTGGGCCCTGCTCGGCGTCGTCCTGATGAACTACTTCGATTTCTATACCCCTGTCAAGGGTTCTCCCAAGTTCATCATGTATGTCTATGAAATCTTCTTCGCGGCAAAATCGTGGACCCTCCTGAGTTTCCTCTTCGGATTCGGCTTTGCGGTATTGATGGACCGGGGCTACGACAAGGGCCCCATTTTCCTGAGGCGCATGTTTTGGCTCCTGGTGCTCGCGGTCATCAACACCGCCTTTTACCCAGGCGACATCCTGAAAGATTATGCCGTCCTCGGCGCGATATTATTCCTTTTCAGGCGTTGCAGCGCCAGGACCAGCCTGTGGATCGGCCTGGGCCTGCTCATTGCGCTGCCCTGGATAGCGGGCGCCGTCGATCATATCCCTGACGGGCCTCCCCGCCCCGAAAAGTTCCGGGCGATGTATTACAGTCACCGGATTTGGGATGTCTGGTACCGCAACCTCGTCGTGACGTGGTATGGCCAAATCAGGGCCACGATATATTCCATCACGGTACACGTGGTCATGATGGCTTGTTTCTTCCTCGGGATGGCGGCACACAAGTCCGGGTTCTTTCTAAACATAAAACAAAAGCGCCGCACCTTATTATGGATTTTCGTCGGCGGCATAGCCACCAGCGCGACGATCTGGCTTCTCTCCTCTTTCCGCCCGGGGACCCTGGACTGGCTCGATAAATCCATGTACGTGGATATTTATTTTCATGACGGGGTAGCGGGCGCAGCCTGGATCGCCTCTTTGTTTTGCCTGTTCTATACGTCGAACCGGTTTTACCGGGCGCTGCAATACATGGGCCGGATGACCCTGACGAATTACATGACGCAGAACGTCCTGATCTTCTTCCTTTTTTCTGGGGCGGGCTTCAGCTTGCTCAAGGCGGGGTTGCCGCTCCTCTTTTTCACGGGCGTGTCCCTGGGCATTTATATCCTCCAGATATTCTTTAGCCGCTGGTGGCTTTCGCGGTACCGCTACGGGCCCGTCGAGTGGGTATGGCGTTCCCTTACTTTAGGGAAACGCTTACCTTTACGGAAATGATCGATTTTCTCTCCTTTGAAGATCTTTTGCAGGCGAGGCGTCTGAATATCTACGTGCTCCTCTGGTGCACCGAAGGGGAGGCAACCGTGGTGGTAGACGGGCAGGAATTGCCGGTAAAAACGCATGATGTTTTGACAATCACCTCCGGCCAGATCCACCAGATAAAAGGCGATGGCAAGGGCATGGTCCTGCAATTCCCCCTTTCCTTCTTTTGCAAAGACGACAGCGACACCGAACTTATCTTCCAAAACGGATTATTTTGTCACTTCGGGGAAAACGAGGTGATCCCGATCCTCAGCCACGAAATCATCACTCAGCAGCTCGATAGCATACAAACGGAACGCATCCAACAACCCTTTCAATTCCTCATTTCCATCCACGCGCGCATCAAGCTGATCCTGGTGGAGATCAACCGCGCGAAAGTCGAACGGGGCGATTCGATCTGGAAACCCGATGCCCTTTTCCTGAAATTCCTGGAATTTGTCCGCGGAAATTTCGAGCACAATTATTCACTGTCGGACATCGCCGACCGGCTGGGCACGACCGAGGCGAAGCTCAACGACCAGTCCAAGCAGTTCACGGGCAAGACGGCCCAAAACGTAATCTACGGTCTCATCGCTTCGGAAGCCAAGCGCCTTCTGACCTACCGGGACCTCTCGGTCAAGGAAGTGGCGTACAAGCTGGGCTTCAACGACCCCTTTTATTTTTCCAACTTCTTCAAGAAACACACGCAGGTCTCCCCCAAAGCTTACCAAAGCAAATATTACATGCAAACCTGAGGATTCTCTATGGTCCGAAAGGCGCCGATGTTGCAACTTTGTGTCATGAAGATTTGCAGCACCTGCGGCACCCAATACCCCGCAAACGACACCCTCGAGGTCTGCGCCATTTGCGCGGACGATCGCCAGTATATCCCCCAGGGGGGACAGGTATGGACGACGCCCGAAGCCCTGAGGAAAGGGCACTCCGTGCGCATCGCACAGGTCGCGGCGGGCGTGTTCGATCTCACCATCGTGCCCACCTTTGCCATCGGCCAGCGCGCGCTCCTCGTGGGCAACGTACTTTGGGATTGTATTCCTCTCCTGGATGAAGGCCTGAAGGCATTTATTAAAGGGCGGGGCGGACTCGAAGCCATCGCTTTTTCCCACCCCCATTATTACAGCAATATGAACGAATGGGCGGAGGCTTCGATTGTCCCATCTACATTCACGAAAGCGATGCCGAATGGATCATTTACAAGGGGAAGCGCGTCGTGAGTATATTGCATGCACAGAACTCCATCTTTACGGGCGATACCGTCGCTCTCTCGCCAAGTTTGACATTCCTCGCGGTAATGTACAGCTATCCCTACCGCATTCCATTGCCGCTGGCGGAAGTACGGCGCATTGAAAAAAAATTTGCGGAGATTTCTTTCGACAACCTGTACGGCTTCTGGAGCTACCAGAACGTCCGTGGGGGCGCCAGGGAATTATTAATGCACTCTTTAAAAAGATACATATGAAACGATTTCATTTGGACAAAACCCTACCCGGCACCTATGACGCGATGGACGCCCTCGACACCCTGGTGGCGGCTTCCCCCCTGGAGGCGCCCAGCCGCGAACTCATCCGCGTGAGGACTTCCCAAATCAACGGTTGTTCCTATTGTGTGGATGCGCATTCGCACGATGCCCTCGCCGCCGGCGAAAAAATTCAACGACTACTCCTGCTGAGTGCCTGGAAGGAATCGGGGCAGATCTTCAATGTGTCGGAGCGCATCCTGCTGAAGATGACCGAGGAAATCACGCTTATCGCTGAAGGCGGTCTGAGTGACGAAACGTATAACACCGCCATCGAACTCCTGGGCCCTCAGAAAACGGCTGCGGCCATAATGACCATCATCGCCATGAATGCCTGGAACCGTATCGGCGTTGGCACACGCATGCATCCCTCAGTCCGTAAGGAACTTCTTTAGGACGACGGCGTCATTATGCTCGGTGTCCCGGGCCCCATAGACCAGCGTCATTTTTGCATGGCCTCGCAACCGGCTCACCGCGGGATTCGACGCAAGCTCCTTCAAATATTTCTTTTGAAATTCAGCCCAGCGCGCAGGGTCGTGTCCGAACCACTGGCGCAGTTCAGTGGTTGGCGCCAGATCTTTGGCCCATTCATCGATATGCGCTGCGGCCTTGGTCACGCCCCTGGGCCAGAGGCGGTCCACCAGGACGCGGTAGCCATCGTCCGGTGAGTAAGGTTCGTAGGCACGTTTTAGTAGTATATTCATTCAACTCGTAAGCTATCTACCGGGTTGGCGCGCGCCGCGCGGAATCCCTGCCAGCCAACGGTCACCCAGGTGAGACCCAGGGTGCCCAGGGCGGCCACGACGAATATCCACCAGCTCAAATGTGTGCGGTAGGCGAAATCGTGTAACCAGCGGTTCATCAGGAACCAGGCCAGGGGCAGCGCCAGGACCAGGGCGACCAACACGAGGCGCTGGAAGTCCCGGAAAAGCAACGCGACGATGCTCCCCGTATCCGCTCCCAGTACTTTGCGGATGCCGATCTCGCGCGTACGACGGATGGCGATGAAAGAGGCCAGGCTGAAGATCCCGATCAGGGCCAGGAAGATGGCGATTCCCGCGAAGTAGCCCACCAGCTTGGACAAGTTTTCCTGTGCCTTGTATTGGGCGTCGATGTCCTGGTCGAGGAAGGTGTACCCGAAGACAAGGTCGGGGAAAGCTTTGTCCCAGGCTTTGCGCAAATAGTCGATCGTCGCGGGGATGTTGGACGGCTGGACGATCACGGCGAACGTAGTGAAGCGGGGCACGTTTACGTCCATGATCATGGGTTGCAGGGGCTGATCGAGTTTGGAAAAATGGAAGTCCCTGACCACGCCGATGACCCGGCCCCGCTTGCCATGCGCCTGATCCCCGCGGATCATCGTCTTGCCAATGGCATCCTGCGAACTTTTCCAACCAAAGAGGCGGACCGCCGATTCGTTGATGACGAAGGCTTCTTTATTATCCGTTCCCGCGGCTTTGGAGAAACCCCTGCCGGCCACGACTTCCAGGCCCATCGTTTCGATAAAGTTGTAATCCACGCTGGTCCAGGGGAGGAAGATATTATCCTGTTCCTTGTGTCCTTCGGGGATGACGAGTCCCCGGGGAAAATTGTTGCCGGGAAGGTTGGAGGCGAGGGTGACGCCCTGCACGGCGCTGTAGGCGCGGATGTCGTTTTCGAAGGCATTCGCCCTGGACCGGAGGGAGGAATCCACGCCGTTGCTGAGGGGAGAGGAAGCCGTCCCGAACAAGGGCAGGGAAAGGACCTGGTCCTTCCTGAAGCCGAGGGGTTTGGTCCGCAGGTATTGTAATTGGCGGTTGATCACGAGGGCCCCGATGATCAGGGCAACGGCGATGGTGAATTGCGTTACGATGAGCCCCTCGCGGATGACGCGACCCCCGGAGCGGGGAATGAAGGATTTGCCCTTCACCAGGAAGGCCAGCCCAAAGCGCGTGATGAACATCGCGGGATACAACCCGGCCAGGAGGCCGGTGAGGATGAACAGGGCCGCGAAGGCCCCCAACACGCCCGGCTGAAGCAGCGTCGTTAAACGGATTTGCTGGCCTGTAATGCCATTCAGCGCAGGCAAACCCAGGGCGGTAATACCCATGGCCGCCACAAATGCCACGAAGCTCAGCACCAACCCTTCGCCCAGGAACTGGAGGATCAAATGGCGGTTATCCGCCCCCGTTACCTTCCGGATACCGATCTCCCCGATGCGCGTCAGGGACTGGGCGTTGGACAGGTTGATGAAGTTGATGTTGGCGATCAACAGGATCAGCAACGCGATCGCGCCGAAGATGTAGACGTCGCGGATGTTGCTGTTGCTGGGGCTGCCTTCGATGTCGGAAGAGTAGAGGTGGATTTTACTGAGCGGTTGCAGGGCTACGTAATAGCCTTTGGCGACGCGCTCGTCGCCATACTTCTTGCTAAGGAATTTCATTGATGGAATGGTGGCCCCGTGGTGCAACAGGACGTACATATCGGTCGGGTTGTAGAGCCAGTTGCTACGCAGGAAATCCGCTATGGGCTTTGTTTCCACGCTGTAGTTGGTCTCGAAGGGGATGAGGAAGTCGAACTGCTCGTCCGAAGTCGCGGGCCATTTTTCCACCACCGCCGTCACGCGCAGGGGGACCTTGTGCTCGAATTCGAGGGTCTTCCCCAGCGCGGGTGCGCCCCCGAAATATTTCTTCGCCATTTCGTCCGTCAGCACCACACCACCGGGATCGCTCAAAGCGGTCGCTGCGCTGCCTTCGATGAAATGGAAGGTAAACATATCCAGGACCGATGAGTCGGCGAAATAAACGTTGGGCTCCTGGAACTTCAGCGTGCCGCCGCCCGTGCCCCCGCCCTGGTCCGTGCCGGTTTCCATGATCCCACCCCGATTGTAGAAGCGACCTACCCGCTCTACTTGTGGAACATCTTGCGCGATGACGGGCCCAAAGGGTATCGGGGCGTTGGCCATGAGGTGCTTGTCCCCGCCTTCGTCCTTCACGAAATTGACGCGGTAGAGGTCAGTGTAACGGGTGTTGAACCGGTTATAACTCAGCTCGTCGGCGACGTACAAGAGGATGAGCATGCAACTGGCCATCCCGATGGATAAGCCCGCCAGCTTGATGAAAGTGGCGCCCTTGTGTTTGCGGAGGTGGCGGAAGGCCACCTGCAGATAGTTCCTGAGCATATGCTCTGTTTAGAATGATTTTTTCTGAACCGTTTTGTGCGCCTCGGGGATACCCATCAGCGAAGCGCTGCAATAGAAGCCGAGGTAGACGGGCTCCAGGAAATGACGCTGGACCATAGGGTCGCTTTCCACCCAGGCCTTGGCTTCGGAGAGCTTGGAGGTCGTCATCACGAAAAGGCCTTCGTAATGGAGGTCATTGGGGGACATGGGGCCGGCCACCGCCATCTTGCCCTCATCCGCCAGTCTTTGAATATTGCCCAGGTGCGCGGGCATCAGGCTATCGATTACACTTTTGTCCGTGGTGGCCACCGCGGGTCCCGTCTTCAACATAACGAGTACGTACATGCGCATACCATACTCGTCGGCTCCCCAGCGCCTGGCCTGGGAGGAATCGTATGCTTGCGCCGAAGCCCCCATGGAGGCCGCGCAAATAATCAAGAGCAGTAAAGGTTTCATCTACCCAAGTTAAGACATCTTCCTCTTCGTATGCAGGAAAGCATCGAGGAACATGAACCCGGCAATGACGAGGAGCAGGACGAAGCCGCTCACCAGATAAGTAGGCACTTGGAAAGAATAGGAAGGCAGGTTGAAGGTGGGCATCTTCACGAAGGCTTTGGCCGGTGTGGTGTCAGGCCGCCAGGTATAAACTACCAAACCCAGGGCGCCCAGGAGCATGGCCCCGAAGAACAAGGCGACGCCCCTTAGAATGTGTTTGCTGATATAGGTGGACGTGGGGCGTGCGATGGCTTGGTGCTCCACGGCTTCCATGACGTTTTTGGTAAAGCGTAGCGACGGGACTTCCAAATCGGCCCCGCCCAGCCAAATGTTCACCTCCTTTAGCTCCCTGAATGCCTTGCCCCAGGCGGGGTTGGCGGCGATCAGGGCTTCGACTTCGGCCCTTTCGGCCGGGGTTCCCCGTCCATCGATGTAGTCCCACAAACGATCTTCCATGTTCATACACTTGGTTTTTACCCTCCGCCGTTTCGGGCGGTATTTAACCTTCCTGCCACTCCCGTATGGTGGTGCGGAAGTGAGATTCCATTTTTTCCTTCAGGCGGAGGCGGGCTCTGTGCAGCCGCACCTTCACCGCGTTGGGGTTCAACCCCATGATGCGCCCGATTTCTTCCAGGGATTGTTCGCCCTGGTAAAAATGGGTCAGGATTTGGGCATCCTCAGGGCCCAGGAGGCGGATGGCCTCCTGCACTGCGGCCTGCCGCGAGCGGAATTCGATCCCCCGCGGCAGGTGGCCGGGTTCCGGCGCGCCCTCCAGGGGTACCGTCCGTATCCTTTTCTTCCTCAGGAAGGTAAGGCAACTGGTCCGCACAATGATATATAACCACGTGCTGAACTTGGCCTCCCCACGGAAGTCCGCCAGGCTGCGATAAGCCTTGACAAAGGAGTCCTGGGCGACCTCCTCCGCGTCCTCCCGGTTTCCCGTGAAGCGGAAAGCCAGGGTGAACACGTAGGACTGATAGCGTTCCACCAGTTCCGCAAACAGGGGTGCCTCCCCTTGCAGGATCCGTTGGATAAGCGCCGAGTCGGAGTACCCCTTATACATGAGGCGTATGAGACCAGACTTTTTCCGTCCAGGTTACAAAGAAAAGCATTTATTTTCCGGTAACCTCCCCGGCCGGGGCGTCGTCATAGGTTCGAACACAAAAACTTAAGCACCATGCAACCGGATCAACTCGTCTTTATTTGGCTGATTTTCGCCAGCCTGGGCCTTTTCGCCATGCTCTTTGCCTTGAGGTACCTCAATAATAAGGAAACCATGGCCATGATCGAAAAGGGTATGGACCCGAATCTGAAGCCCCCCAAGCCCCGGCCGGCGCCCTTCCGCAACCTGAAATGGGGTCTCCTCCTGTCGGGCGCGGGTTTGGGCCTCTTCCTGGCCTACCTGCTGGACAATACGGTCCTGTATAATATCGGCCACTATATGAGCAAGTGGAACGATCACTCCGAAGCCAGCGGGGCTAACGTCCCGATCTATTTCGCCCTGATTGCGATTGGTGGTGGGCTGGGCCTCATCATATCGTACCGCATCGAAAAGAAAGAGCTCCTGGATAAGGAATAATATCTTTGGTCCATGTTCAGGCCAATCCTGCTCTCAGCCGTCTTCGGCTGGGGGCTTTCTTTTTCTGCGCCCGCGCAAGCGCCCACGGCGGGGCGCCCAGCGTGGCCACGGGCGGATGCGTTGCGCGGAGCGCGGGTAGCCGCGGAGCGCCGCGCGGACACTCGGGCCCCACTCTCGGTTCGAAGACCGCGGCCAAGATCGTCCGGCAGGAATGCCAATGATCACTCGATCGTATTCACCAGCTCGCCGATCCCCGAGATACGGATGCTAACGATGTCCCCCGATTGCAAGGTGAAATCCCCGCCCGGGACGATACACGTCCCCGTCATAAGATAGCAGCCTTGCGGAAAAGCGCTTTCCCGGTACAGCCATTCGACGAGCTCGGTGTGTTTGCGCTTCATTCGGTCGATGGTCACGCTGCCCTCGAAGATGGCCGCTTCTCCCCGGAGGATGATCATTTGAATGACGGTCGTGGGGGGAAGGGGTTTTTCGGGAACGAGGATGCAGGGGCCGAGGCCTGCACAGCGTTCATATACTTTGGCCTGAGGCAGGTACAGGGGGTTCTCCCCTTCTATGCTCCGGCTGCTCATGTCATTTCCGATGGTGTAGCCCACGATCTTCCCCGAGGAGGTGATCACCAGGGTCAGCTCGGGCTCGGGCACGTTCCAGGTGCTGTCGCGGCGGATGCGCAGGAGCTCGCCGGGCCCCGACACGCGGCGCGCCGTGGCTTTGAAAAACAATTCGGGCCTTTCGGCCGAATATACTTTATCATAGAAAAGCGCAGCTCCACTCCGGCTACTTTCCTCCATCCGCGCGTCTTTACTACGCAGGTAGGTGACACCCGCTGCCCAGACCTCCTGTGAGCCTATGGGCGCCAGCGAGGCGGGGACCGTCGTCCAGTCTTCGGTCCAGGCGGGTTTAAGGCCGCTGATTTCCGCGAGGACGACGGCATACAGGTCGTCCCGGTTGATGTAAGCATCCCAGTCCTTTTGTTCAGAGGTGTAGAGGTGGCCCTCGTGCTCTACCAGGATCCCCATAACGGTTTTGAATATGCGCATATCAGTTCATTTCAATCCATGCCGAGGCAAGAAGGTAGGCACCCACTCCCTTCGGGTCGTTGGTCACGACCCTTTCACTAAAATAATACGTGTCGCTACCGTCCCGGTATGGGTGGCCGCCCAGGCCGCTCACGCTAACGGTGCCGGTCAGGTTGCCGTTTTTCACGAAGCGGCGGTTGATGGCCGCGTAGCCTTTCTCGGCGATTGCCCGGTACCTCTCTGGCAACAGTCCCAGGCGCGCCCCCTTGGCCAGCGCGTAAACGAACAGGCACGCTGCCGATGACTCGAAATAATTGTTTGCCTTTCCCGGCTCGTCCATCACGTCCCACCAAAGGCCACTCGTATCCTGCGCTTGCGCCACCGCAGCGGCCCAACGCGCCAGCAAATCCTGAAGGTCCTTCCTGCGGCGGATTTCCAGGACGTCCACCAGCGCCGCCCCGTACCAGCCCATGGCCCTTGCCCAACAATGCGCAGAGCAGCCCGTTTGCGGGTTTGCCCAGGCCTCGCGTTTGGAAGCGTCCCAGCCATGACGGAGGAGGCCGGTCGCGGGATCGCGGGTATGTTGCTCCATAAGAACGAACTGGTGCGCAATGTCGTCGAAAGCGCTGCTATCGTATCGCGCATAAAACGGCTCCGCCATATACAATCCATCCAACCACATCTGGTCCGGGTAGATTTTCTTATGCCAAAAGCCTCCTTCGGCGTTTCGGGGTTGGTGGGTTAGTTGGTCCCGCAAATGGGCCGCCGCCAGGTGGTACTTCGGCAGCCCGGTCATGCGGTAAAGAAGCAGGAGCGACCTGCCCGTATTGATATTGTCGAGGTTGAAGTCTTCTTCCTGATAGGTCCGGATGCTGCCGTCCTCCCCAATGTAGGGATCGATCATGTGGCGGATGTAGACGACGTATGCAGTGTCGTGCGTCCGATCCCACTGCGCTTCCATGCCATTCAGCACCACGCCCAGCTCGTATCCCCACCTGGTCTTTACCGTATCAGGCCATAGTTGCATGGCAGGCTGCGCCTGGAGTCCATGCAACGTGATACAGAGGTAAATGGTGAGGAGGTAACGCATAAGTGTCGGCGCGCCGGAGACGCGTCATTGTCAATTCAATTTGAAAACGACCCCCACTTGAATATTGGTTATATCATACCCCGCCTCCGCGTTGAATCCGAAGTAGGGCGTTACGTAATAGGAAGCACCCAGGAAAATCCCCGGAGCGGGCACGACGTCGTTATTGGTTTGGGGCCCGTTGTTATCGTACGTCTGATGCCGGAAGCCCAGACCCAGCGAAATACCTCCGTAGGTATCCAGGTTCGGAATGCCCCAGCCCGTATGCCAGGCGGACCTTGCAGCGACCACGAAGGTGTGGGCCTTGTAGTCCGAATAGTAACCTCCGTTGGACCAGGAACCTCCCAGCTCACCCCCCAGGGTGATGACACCCGGGCCGGCATCCCATAATCCGAATTCGAGGGAGGCTTTCGTGCCGAAGGCGGAATTGTAATAGGCATTCCCGTAGTCGGCGCCGACCCCAAGACCCAGGTTGAGGATGACACTACCCACGTCCACCTTATTGTCGGAGCCGCTGTGCGTTCCGCGTTGGGCGTAGGTGGCCATGCTGCATGACAGGAGCAAAAACAACAGAATCGTTTTCATAACACTTTTTGATTTCATATTTAGTAGCTCTACAATTTTCGTTCCAGTTCGAGGTACGGGGGGGAAGCGGCGCACGGTTGCGCGCCTACGGTTTTTTAAACCAATTGAGGATATTGAGCGGATTCGTACTAAAGAACGACGGCACGAAGTTATTTGTTGCCATCTTCGAGGCCTGATTGCTCAGTTGCTTAGTCGTGGTCTCCTGCGCGGTCTTGGGCACGGAGGCGGAAAGGGTTTTCAGGTCTTTGGGATTCAGGTTGGCCTGGGCTGTCTCCTGGGCCGGATCCGAGACGTTGGTGGTGACGAAGTCGTGGTTGAACTGGCGGTTGCTGGGAACGATCCGGATTTGCGAGGTCGCAATTTGCACGGTATCGATCTCCAGGATGGTCACGAGGGCCTTGGGGTGTTCGCGCATTTCTTCGGTTACCCGTATCCGTTGGGGCTTATATCCCACGCTGCTGATCACCAGGTCCTGTCCGAGGAGGGCGATGATGCCGTAAATGCCCCTTTCGTTGGTCACCGTTCCCCGTCGCGTGCCCTCTATTTCGATGCTGACCGAGGGCAGCGCCTTGAGGCTGTCCTTGGAGAGTACGATGCCGTTGCACTGGACAATGGAGTCCTGGAAAGTTTGGGCCCTGGCCAGCGCCGGCAGGAGGAGCAGCAGAAGGGTGAAACGCATGCGCTAAAGTACTCCGATTGCCCCCAACGGATAAATGCCCCAAATGCTTTTAGAGAAGAATTAACAGAATATGTAACTTAATGGGATGAAGATCATTATACTCGGCGCCGTGCTGGTATGCGCTTCGTGCAGGGTGGTCGATACCGATTGGGCGGCCTATGGAGGAGGGAAGGATAGCCGCCATTATTCCGAACTGACCCAAATCGATACGAATAATGTGACCCGCCTGGGCGTCGCCTGGACATACCACTGCGGAGATGCGGATTCCAATACCCAAATCCAGGTGAACGGGTTGGAATACGGGGGAGTCTTCTATGGAGTCAGCCCCCAACTGAAGTTGTTCGCCCTGGACGCGGCAACGGGCAGGGCGTTGTGGACCTTTGATCCGCGGAACCAGTTTTTCTCCCTGAATGTATGCCGGGGCTTAACGATGTACCGGGATGGAGATAGTGTACACCTTTTTTACGGCGCCGGGTCGAGGTTGTTTTGCGTGGATGCGCAATCCGGGAAGGCGGTGGAGACCTTCGGAAAAGGTGGCTGGATCGATTTGCATGAAGGCCTCGACCGGCCCGCCGGCGATCAATACATGGCCATGACGAGTCCGGGGATCGTATATAAAGATATGATCATCGTGGGGGACCGCGTGGAGGAAGAAACGCCCGCGGCGCCAGGGGACATCCGCGCTTTCGACGTGCACAGCGGGCTGCGGAGGTGGATATTCCATACGATACCCCATCCGGGGGAAGCAGGTTACGAGACCTGGGACGATACGAGCGCCTACCACTATGCGGGGGGCGTCAATACGTGGGCGGGGTTCAGTTTGGATGAAGAAAGGGGGATACTCTTCGCACCGACGGGTTCGGCCAGCTACGACTTTTACGGGGGAAACCGGACGGGGAACGATTTGTACGCCAACTGCGTCCTGGCCCTGGATGCGGCCACGGGCAAACGTATCTGGCATTTCCAAACGGTGCACCACGACCTGTGGGACCGCGATCTTCCCGCGGCGCCGGTGCTCGTGACCCTTCATAAGGAGGGCAAAAGCATCGACGCCATCGCCCAGATCACGAAAAGCGGCTTCGTTTTCCTGTTCGATCGCCAGACAGGCCAGCCCGTATATCCGGTGACGGAAACACCCGTGCCCGCCGTCAGCGAACTGCCGGGAGAAAAATTGTCTCCTACCCAACCAGTACCCGCTTTTCCTCCCTTCGCCCGACAACACGCACCCATCCAGGGTTACCACAATGGCTTCTTCGAGCCCCCCAGCCGGGAAGGCACGGTCATCTTTCCCGGATTCGACGGGGGCGGGGAATGGGGCGGACCTTCGTTTGATCCCGGGACGGGCATCCTTTATGTCAATGCCAACGAGATGGCCTGGATACTGACGATGGTGGATGTAAAGACGACGCCGGCCTCGACTTACCTCGAAGCAGGGAAACAATTGTATGCGGCCAATTGTATGAGCTGTCACGGGCCTCAGCTGCAGGGCGGGGGGAATTATCCTTCCTTACAGCAAGTACCGTACACACTGGATAGTTTTGTGCACGTGGTGACGACGGGTAGGCGGATGATGCCCGGTTTTCCGGGACTGAGTGCGGAGGATAAGGAGGCCCTGGCGTCCTATATCCTAAAAGATAAAAATCTCCAACGGCATCGCTACACGCCCGGAAGTCAACTCAGCGCTTTTGACAAGATGCGGTACACCTCGACGGGCTACATCAAATACCTCGACAAGAATGGCCTCCCGGGCATCCCTCCGCCGTGGGGCACGCTGACGGCACTTGACCTGAACGCGGGACGCATCGTATGGCAGGACACCCTGGGTGACTACCCGGGCATCCACAGCGGCACCGAAAACTACGGGGGTTCCGTGGTGACGGCGGGGGGCGTGTTGTTCATCGCGGCGACGCGCGACCACAAGATCAGGGCCTTCAACAAACGCACGGGACGGCTCCTTTGGAGTGCGGACTTGCCGGCTTGCGGGTTTGCGACGCCGACGGTGTATTCCATAAAAGGAAAAGAATACGTGGTGATCGCCTGCGGGGGAGGAAAGCTAAAGATGCCCTCGGGGGACAGCTACGTGGCATTCGCGCTGCCGTGACCGGCCGACCGGCAATGCGCACAAATGATCTCGGGTTTTTAACATATTTTGCGTCGGCATCGTTTTTGCCTCCAACCAACTCATGCGGCGATCATTTCCCCACCTTGCGGCTTTGGCAATTTTCATTTCCATCGCTGTGATCTACTGCAGACCTGTGTTCCAGGGGAAAGTCCTGGACCAGGACGACGTCTCGGGGTGGTTGGGGATGGTCCACCAGATGCAGCAATACAAGGCGGCCCACGGGCACTTTCCACTTTGGAATAACAGTATGTTCGGCGGCATGCCCGCTTATCAGATCGCCCTGGAACCCGAAACAGGTCTGTCCCTGAGCTTTCTCCATCCCTTACTGACCCTTTTCCTGCCTACGCCAGCGTCCTTTTTCTTCCTGCTTTGCCTATCCTTTTATTTCCTAACCCAGGTCCTGAGGATCAAACCCTGGATCGGCATCATGGGCGCCCTGGCGTACGCGTATGCCAGTTGGAGTCCCATCCTCATTTCTGCAGGTCACGAGACCCAGCTCCAGGCCATGGGCTACGTCCCTTTCGTGCTGGGGTCCCTGATCTTGTTATATGAGGGGAAGTACCTATGGGGCGCACTCCTGACGGGCATTTTCAGCGGCCTTCTCATCAGCCGCAACCATCCCCAGATCACGTATTACAGCCTGATCATCGTCCTGGCGGTCACCCTTTTTTATATCGTTCGATGGGTGCGTGAAAAGCGCTGGCGGCACGCCGCCCTGGCCCTGGGTCTGGCCGCGGTCACGGGCACGCTGGGAGCGATGACCAACGCCACGACGTTGTTGACGACGTATGAATATGCAAAAGAAAGCGCACGCGGAGGTTCGGTAGTGGGAGCGAAATCGGGTCTTCCCGAGGACTATGCGTTCCAGTGGAGTTACGGCCGGGCGGAAACGTATAGCCTCCTCGTGCCCGACGTGTATGGGGGCGCTTCCCAAACCCTGGGGGATCATTCGCGCCTGAAAGCCGAGTTGGACAGGGACCGCTTGCCCAGTTGGGAAGCGGATCAGTTTTATACGGCGTTCAATGCGTATTGGGGAGACCAGCCGGATACGTCGGGGCCGGTTTACCTCGGCGCGATCTTATGTTTTTTATTCCTGTTGTCCGCCTTTTATTCGCAGAGCCCGCACAAGTGGTGGATCTTACCGCTAACCGTCGTGGCGATACTAATGGCCTGGGGAAGGCACTTTGCGATTTTCAACGATTTCCTGTTCACCCATCTCCCTTTATTCAATAAATTCCGTGCGCCGTCCATGATCCTGTTCATTCCTCAACTGACGGTTCCCCTGTTGGTTTGCCTGGGATTGCAGGACGCGCGTGTGTACCGGCCCCGCCCGGTGTTGTGGGCCCTGGGCGGGACGGCCGTCCTCTTCCTGGGGGCCCTGACCCTGTACCTGACCATGGACTACCGCAACGACCAGGACCGCCAACGCGCCCAATACCTGACCCAGATCAACAAGCTGCAACCCGCCGTGGGCGAGCAGTTGCTACAGGCGGCCTCGGAGGACCGGAAGGCCCTGTTCGGGGATGACCTGCTGAGGTCCCTGGCTTTCGTCATGGGGGGCGCGGGTCTGCTGCTGGCTTTCCGGCGAAAGCCGGCGTATGCCCTGGCGGGACTGGGCGTCCTGGCTTTCGTGGACCTCATGGGCGTGGACACGCGCTACCTGAACCAGCACAGTTACATGAACCGGGAAGAAACGGGGAGCAATATGACGCCCACGGACGCGGACGAACAGATATCCAGGGATACTTCGTATTACCGCGTGTTGAACCTGACCCAGGGACTATCTGGCGCTTTCCAGGAATCGGTGACCAGCTATTTCCATAATTCCCTGGGCGGGTACCATCCGGCCAAACTGGCCCTGATCGAAGACCTGATCAGCCGGCAACTGACGCGTCAGCCCCTGAACCAGGCGGTCCTGGACATGCTCAACACGAAGTACCTGATCATGCCCCACCTCCTTTCCCCGGTCACCTTCGACGAGTCGAGTACGCCCGACGAACATCCCATCGTCGTGGAAAACCGGGAAGCCCTGGGGCCCTGCTGGTTTGTGGAGCGCCTGCATTTGGCCGCGGACGCGGGTGAAGTGATGTCGGACCTGGATCATTTCAATCCGGGAGACAGTGCCTTGGTCGAACAAAACATACCTCAGCCAAGTCATAGCACCCGCGGATGGATCCGATTGGTGAAAAACGACAACGACGTCATTACGTATTCTTCATATAGCCCTACCAACGAATTTGCCGTATTCAGTGAAATTTATTACGCGCAAGGTTGGAAGGCTTACGTCGATGGAACGCCCATTCCCATCGTCAAAGCGGATTATGCCTTGAGGGGACTGTCCCTTTCCCCCGGCCAACACACGCTCCGCTTCGAGTTCCGGCCGGACTCGTATTACCTGGGACAGAAGATCGCCTCGGTCAGTACGTGGTTGATGTGGATGCTGCTGCTGGGAACCCTGGCGAGGGAAGTCGTCAGACGACGGTCTTTTTGATGTACACCTCCAGGCGCGATTTGTCCCAGTGTTCCTTGGAGATATCCTGTTCCCGCGTTCCCCGATCGAAATCCCAAAAGCGCGCCTGGGGTGAAGAACAATGATACGTTATCTCGAAGTTATCGTGGTCCGTAGGGTACAGGGGTTGACCGCATACGATGCATTTCAGGTCATTCATACCACAAATATATTTACTTTGCGTGATATGAGTATTCCCATCAGCGTGGAACAACAATCCCGACTGAAAGACTTACTGATCTACCTTCAGGGGCATTCACCGTTTTACCGGGAAATGTTCGCCCACCACGGTCTCGACGAGCTACAGCCCCTGAGCGCCTTCCCCCTCACGACCAAGGAAGACATGCAGGCGCGCAATGATGATTTCCTGTGCGTGCCGCGGGACCGCATCATCGAATACACTTCCACGTCGGGGACCCTGGGCAGTCCCGTTACCATACCCCTGACCGAAAATGATTTGCAGCGCCTGGCGCTGAATGAATACGGGTCCTTTACCTGCGCCGACGGGACGCCCGAAGACGTGTACCAACTCATGCTCACCCTGGACCGCCAGTTCATGGCGGGGATGGCCTATTACATGGGCATCCGGCGCCTGGGCGCGGGGCTGATCCGCCTGGGGCCCGGCGTGCCCAGCCTACAATGGGAAACGATCTATCGCCTGAAGCCTACGGCCCTGGTCGCCGTTCCTTCCTTCCTCGTAAAACTTATCCGTTATGCGGAAGAACACGATATCGATGTGCGTGCGACGAGTGTGCGCCGCGCCATATGTATAGGCGAAAACATCCGCAACCCGGATTTTTCTTTGAACATCATGGGACGGAAGATCCGCGAGGCGTGGGACATACTGTTGTATTCCACCTACGCCTCCACCGAAATGCAAACGGCCTTTACTGAATGCGGCCGGGGCATCGGCGGGCATCTCCAACCGGACTTACTCATCGCTGAAATCGTCGACGATGCCGATAGGCCCGTCGGCCCACAAACCGCGGGGGAGCTCGTCATCACGACCCTGGGCGTGGAAGGCATGCCGTTACTTCGCTACAAGACGGGGGACATTTGCATGTACTTCGACGAGCCTTGCGCCTGCGGACGGACTTCGATCCGCCTCTCCCCTATTTTGGGCAGGAAAAAGCAGATGATTAAATTCAAAGGCACGACGCTGTATCCACCCGCGTTGTTCGACCTGCTGGGCGAAATGGAGGAAGTCCGCGATTACCTCGTTGAGGTATACACCAATGAATTTGGGTTGGATGAGGTATTGCTGCACCTTCTGCCCTCTTCAGACTCCGAAGAATGTCATGGGAAAATCCGTGCCTATCTTCAGGCGCGGTTGCGTGTCAGTCCGCATCTACACTTTGTGGATGCGGTGGAGCTGCAGAAGATGCAATTCCCGGAGACTTCCCGGAAGGTCGTTCGATTCGTCGACCGGCGCGGCTGACCCTTTTACGGTCGACCGGCGAGGATGACGCCCCACGCCGGCGAATCGCGAATCGCCGGGCGCCACCGCGGACCGCCGCGAATGCCGGGCGGTTGGGCGCCGCCGGGCGCTACTTCGTCCGGTGTTTCTCGATATAATCCACCATCGTATTCACATCCACGAGCACCTTGCGGCCCTCCTTGGGGTCGTTGATCGAAATCCCGTATTCGCGGTGCAGGAGGACGATGAGTTCCAGGGAATCGATGGAGTCCAGGCCCAGCCCTTCGCCGAAGAGGGGTTCATCGTCTTTGATGTCCCCGGGGTTGACGGAAGTTAAATTCAGAAAAGTGACGATCTGTTCCTTTACGGTTTGTTTCAGTTGCTCGGTCGTGGTCATAGTATCATTTAAAGAAGGTGGCGCTGTCTCAGGCCCCACCAGGTTATACCTTGCAGGGCAAGGGTTATGACGATTAAAGGTATGATATTTACCCATAGCCTTCCCCCTCCCAGAAACAGTGAATAATAGGCTTCCAGGCTCCAGTGCAGGGGGGAGGCGTTCATCAGGGTCTGGAGCCCTCCGGGCATGACGAAACCCGGGACCATTAGGCCGCCTACCACGGCTAATATGATGATGGAAATGGCGCCAAACCCGTTGACCTGCTCGTGCGTCCTGGCCCACACGCCCACGCAGATGGCATAGCTCACCGCGCACCATCCCGTCAAAACACTAACCAGCACCAAACCTATCCAATCAGGAGGAAGATGGAGCGCCGGAAGACCGATCCGCCCGAAAAGGGTCGCCCCCAGGGCAAAGATCAGGGCAGCCTGCAGCAGGGTTATGGCGAGGTAGGTAATTTGCTTGGAGATGAGATTCAGGATAAAGGGCGTGGGCAAGGTCTTCAACCGCAGGAAACTGCCGCTGGCTTTTTCGCGCACGACGCTCCCTCCCAGGGAAAGGACCACGAAGAACATGGCGAAGATGGTCCAGGCGGGGACGTTGTGCTGGGCGGCATTGGGGCGCTCGACGCGGGGACCGGCGATGGAAATTTCTTTCAACGGCATCGGAGCTGCGGTCAGCGCAATCAACACCGAATCGGGCATGGCTTTGGCATTGATCCCCCAGTAGACATCCTGCAGTACGAGGCGGCTCTCCAGCATTTGCAGCGCCCCGCTAACGGTGCCGGATATGGCCCGGCGGAAGGATTCCTGGAGGATCGGGTGCTCGTAGATGGTGAGGGGGCCGATAGAAGACGCCGATGTTGTATCCGAAACTCCGAACGAGCGTAGCGCTTTGCCCGCGACACCCCTGGCGCCGGATCGCAACGCGGAGGAAAATCCGTCGGGGATATCGATCCCGGCGAGCGCCTCCTGCGCCTGCACGTGCCCGGCAACGGGCCCGGACACAGCAACAACCCTGAACATCCCCGAGCCCTCGATGGCCGCTATAAGCTGACCGCTTAACGCCCCCGTATCCCGGTTATTGACGAGGAGGGGCATGCGCACGCTCCCCGCGGATTCAAAAGCGCTGTTCTGGATCGCAGTCACGATCAGGACCAGCAGGAGGGGCATACCGAACATGAACAGGAGTCCTACCTTGTCGCGCAACAGGATGCGCACATCCTTTTGAATGGAGGCAAGGAGCTTATGCATCGCGGTAGGCTTTACCGGTTAATTCCAG
>CAZJDB010000078.1:0-2398 GCA_964544695.1 uncultured Chitinophagaceae bacterium | reverse complement strand
TTCTTTCGAAGAACTCAGCCAAACGTTTGAAGCCCGTTTTTCCCGCCGCCATTTCCCAGAAACCCCTGCTACGCTCTACGACCCCGCCCAGTACATCCTGGAAATCGGGGGGAAGCGTATTCGGCCGGTCCTTTGCCTGATGGGAAATGAGCTGTTCGATGAGATCCGGCCCGACGCTTACGTGGCCGCAACCGCCATAGAGCTCTTCCACAACTTTACCCTCATCCACGACGACATTATGGACAAGGCGCCCCTGCGCCGGGGGAGGGCGACGGTGCACGCGAAGTACGGGGAAAACAGCGCTTTGCTGGCGGGGGACGTCATGCTGACCGTGGCTTATGATTACCTGAGCCGCCTGGATTTGGCCTACCTGCGCCGCATCCTGGGCCTTTTTAACCGGACCGTAATGGAGGTCTCGGAGGGGCAGCAACTGGACATGGATTTCGAACAAACCGAAGAAATCGGAATGGAGGAATACATCCGGATGATCACCTTGAAAACCTCGGTGCTCCTGGGCGCTAGCTTGGCCACGGGGGCTATCCTGGGTGGAGCGGGACCGGGGAATATCGAGCTGTTGTACCAGTTCGGGGTGAACCTGGGGATCGCTTTCCAAATACAAGACGACTACCTGGATGCTTTTGGAGACCCGGCCAAATTCGGGAAGCAAATAGGAGGAGATATACTGGCCCGGAAAAAGACCTTCCTTTTGCTGCGGACGCTTCATCAGGCGCCCTTGGAGCTTGGCCCGCTGCTGGAAGGCGCGATTTCGGTCGATAAAGTGCTTGCGTTGATGCGGGCTTGCGGGGCGGACAGTTGGACGCGGGACCTGAAACAACATTATACCGATCGGGCTATGCGATTTCTGGAGGAGGTGGCTGTGGTGGATAATCGGAAGAAGCCTTTGCGCGAGCTGGCTGTTTATTTACTCCAAAGGGATCATTAGTGGAGCGGATGACTGCGAATGTCAAATTTTTGCGTGGGGTATGATATTTTAGCTATTTTACGAATTAATCAACTGCATACCGATGGCCCGCTCACTTCTGCGCCGCAAATCGTTAGACAAAATCATTCAGGACCACGAGGCCGGCCTGGGAGACGAGATAACCAGGGACATGCCCAAAGTGCTGGGTGTGAGGGACCTGACCCTGCTGGGGATAGCGGCCGTGATCGGGGCCGGCATTTTTTCGACCATCGGGAACGCGGCATTCGACGGAGGGCCGGGGGTCATTTTCCTGTTCATTATCACAGCGGTCACCTGCGGGTTCACGGCCTTGTGCTATGCAGAATTCGCAAGCCGGGTGCCCGTGGCGGGGAGTGCCTACACGTATTCCTACGTCACCTTTGGAGAGATCGTGGCCTGGGTCATCGGCTGGGCGCTCATACTGGAGTATTCTATCGGAAACGTGGTGGTGGCGATTTCGTGGAGTTCGTATTTCAACAATATCCTCAAGGCCATCCACATCAACCTCCCCGACTGGCTGACCATAGGGCAGCATACGGCAAGAATGGCCTACGATCAGGCGATCAGCAAGGGGCTGCCCCTGACGGGTCACGCCCTGACCTATGCCCAGGCGCCCAGGATCGCGGGGATCGCTTTCGTGATCAATTTGCCCGCATTTATCATCATTTGCCTCATCGCAGGGCTGGCTTATATTGGTATCCGGGAAAGTAAAAAGAGCGCCAATTTCATGGTGATGTTCAAACTGATCCTGCTGGCTGTGGTGGCGGTGATTGGTATCTACATGATTTTCTCCCACGACACTTTTTCCAACTGGTCCCCCTTCCTGCCGCATGGGATGACGGGGGCCTTGAAGGGCGTGTCGGCGGTGTTTTTTGCCTATATCGGTTTTGACGCTATTTCCACTACGGCGGAAGAATGCGGCAATCCACAGCGGGACCTGCCCCGGGGAATGTTGTATTCTTTGGGTATATGTACCGTGATCTATATCGTGATCACCCTGGTGATTACGGGGCTGGTGAAGTACGACCAATTCGAGGGCAAGGCCGATCCCCTGGCCTTTGTTTTCGATACGATCAATATGCACAAACTGGGCTTCCTTATTTCGGTGGGCGCGGTGATTGCTGCAACCAGCGTGCTCATCGTCTACCAGATCGGGCAGCCCCGCATTTGGATGAGCATGAGCCGGGACGGGCTGTTGCCCAAGCCATTCGGGAAACTGAATCGATTCCGGACGCCGGGGTTTTCGACGCTCTTTTCGGGAGCATTGGTGGCCATTCCTGTGCTGTTTGTGGACGATATACTGATGACGGATTTGACCTCAATTGGGACCCTGTTTGCGTTCGTGCTGGTTTGCGGGGGGGTGCTCGTTTTGCCCCGGATCGCAAAGCAGCCGGGAAAGTTCTCCTTGCCTTATATCAATGGCAAATGGATCATTCC
>CAZJDB010000077.1:0-29405 GCA_964544695.1 uncultured Chitinophagaceae bacterium | reverse complement strand
AACCTGCTGATGCGCATCCGGAATTTTGCTACGACCCTCTTCGAGGCCCGGGGCCTCGACTACAACATCGATATTCAAAAGGACCTGGACCAGGTGAAGTTGCCCATGGATTACCGGCAGCACATCTACATGATCCTCAAGGAGGCGATCAATAACCTGGTCAAATACGCCGGGGCCGCCCAGGCCTCCATCCGGGTAAGCCGGGAAGCCGAGACACTGACCCTGAGTGTCAGGGACAACGGCCGGGGCTTCGACACAGACAAACCAAGAACCGGAAACGGCATTCCCGGAATGAAAAGGCGGGCGGATGCCATGGGGGCAACGATCGAGGTACAGTCTAAACCCGGTGCGGGGACGACGATCATAATTCAGATGAATATCCGATAGGACGGCCGGGGGAAAAACATCAAATTTGATCAGATGATCAGGGTAACGATCGTGGAGGATATTGACATCCTTCGGAACAGCCTCCAAAATTTGTTCAACCGGACAGAAGGAATTACTTGCATTTCGGCACTGAATAGTCTATTGAACGTGGTAAGTGAAGTCGCGAGGGCACAGCCCGATATCATTCTTATGGATATCGGGCTACCTCATATTTCGGGAATAGAGGGCGTCCGGACGGTCAAACAGCATTTCCCCAACATCCAGGTGTTGATGTTTACGGTCTTCGATGACGACGAAAATATTTTCGATGCCATCCGCGCCGGGGCATCGGGGTACCTCCTGAAGAAGACGCCCCCCGAGGAAATCGTGCAATCCATTAAAGACCTGTATCATGGGGGAGCCCCCATGACGGCGAGTATCGCCAGGAGGGTTCTGCAGTCATTTCAAAAAACCGAAAAGAAGACCGAGGACTATCAATTAACCGCGAGGGAAAGCGAGATCCTCTATTCCCTCGTGGATGGGCTCAGCTACAAGAAAATTGCGGATAAGTATTGTGTCAGCATCAGCACCGTCCGGACGCATATTTGCAATATATACCACAAACTGCACGTTAATTCAAAAGCTGAGGCCGTGGCCAAAGCACTGGGTCACCGCAACAATCCCTTTCCATAAGCATACCTCAGCAAGCCCGCCAGGTTGCTGGCCCCCGTCTTTTGCATCATATTCTTCCGGTGCGTTTCCACCGTACGGAAGCTGATGTTCAGGGCGGCGGCAATGTCATCGTTGGTATATTCCCGGGCGAGCAGTTCCAGAATTTCGGTTTCCCTTTGCGTGAGGGTCGAGGGACTTTCTCCCAGACCGGTAACCATGGCGGATTGGACCTCATCGCTAAAATAGTGCCCTCCCCCGGCGACTTTTTTGATGGCGGTAACAAGTTCCTCACGCGTTGCGTTTTTCAACAGGTATCCCGAGACCCCGAGCTGCAGGAGACGCGAAATAATTTCCTTTTCACCGTAGGTCGTCAGGATAATAAGCCGGCAATCCGGTTTTTCAACCCGCAGCAGGCGGGTGACCTCCAATCCATCCAGGCCGGGCATATTGATATCCAGGAGGCAGATGTCGAAGTCTTCCCGCCGGACCAGTTCCATGACCTGGTTTCCATCGTGGGCGGTGGCCGAGATGCGGAAGTCGGGTTCTTCCTGGAGCAGGGCCACCAGGCCGTCCAGAACGATTTTATGGTCGTCCGCTATGAGAAGTCTTATTGTCATAAAAAAGTTTATACACAGGGCACCTCGATCACCACGGAGGTCCCGGTCCCCTTATGGGCGTCGACGTCTATGGTTCCTTTAAGATACCCAACTCTGGAATAAATATTATTAAGGCCCATGCCCCGCGCAGGCAACGGATCCAGCCCTTTTCCATTATCCTCCACCATGACATTCACATAGGTGGGATACCGGATCATCTGGATGCTGAGGCGGCTTGCCCCCGCGTGCTTGATCACGTTGTTGATCAGCTCAAGGAGGATACGATACAAACTGATCTCCACGGCTTCGGGCAGCCTTTCCCCGAATCCGTGGGCCTGGAAGCTGACGGTCAGGCTATGTGAGTCGCCGATCTTATCCAGGTGGCCCTTCACGGCCTCCGGCAAGCCTATCTTGGACAAGCCGGCGGGCATGATGTTGTGGGCGATGTTCCGCAGCTCCACCGCTGCCTGGTCCAGCAGGGTCAGGCTGGTCGCGTATTGGTGGGCGCTGAGGTTCAGCTTGGCGGCAGACAGGATGGAGCCCAGGGTATCGTGGACGTCCTGGGCGATGCGCTTCCTTTCCTCATCCTGAACGGCAATGACGGCCCCGAACAACCGGGTATCGTAGTCAGCTTTTTGTTTCAGGCGGCGACGGTTATACAATAAGCCGATCACGGCAATGAGGAGAACCGAGGCGATCAGTAAGATGTTCCTTTCCAAACTCTGGCGATCTAGTTGCGCCTTTTGCAATTGGATTTCGCGATCCTTCTTATCCACGGCGTAGCGCTCATGGATTTCCCCGATCTCTTTGCGGATTTGTTCGTTGCTGAGGGAATCCTTGAGGGAGGCATAGTGCGTATAATAGATATAGGCGCTATCATAGCGGTGTTCGAGCGCGAAAATCTCCGCGAGAGCCTTGTCTGCTTCCATCACATCTTCCCGATGGCGGATGGCCTGGGAAAGGATCAACCCGCTCCGGGTCATGCGCTCTGCATTGCGCAAGTCGGATAGCCCTTTGTAAATGTCCCCCGCGTTGATGAAGTAACCGGCCAGGTCGTATTCATTGGAGCTCCAATAGGTCACGGCCTTGGTGGAGTAGGTGAGCGCCTTCCGGTAGTCTCCCAGACCTTTGTAGGCACGGCTGATCTTGTCGGAGGTATAGACCTGCCTTTCGGTAAGCCCCAAAGCGGTATAGAGGGAATCCGCCCTGAGCAGAGCCGTGAGGGCTTCCCTCCAGCGATGGTCCGCCAGCCTCAGGTCCCCGATATTGTTGTAGGCATCGGCGATCATGCGGGGGTTGCCCAGTCGCCCGGATAAGTACAAGTATTGACGGTAATACAATTCGGAATTATGCGCGTCGCCTTGTTTGAAATAAATGAACCCCAGGATATTGTAGCATTTGGCTATTTGGAGCGTGTCCGCGTGGCTCTCGGCCATGGCGAGAATACTGACCGCGGTTTTCATGGCTTCGGGGTAGTTTCCCGTATAGAAATAGATATTCAGGAATGAAGGGTAGTACTGCACCACACCGGCATAGTTCCCCGAGGCCTCTTCCTTTTCAAGGCACTGTCGGTAATAGCGTATTGCCGATGGGTAGTCCCTTTGGTCCTGGGCGTGCTGACCCAGCACATTTAATTGATCGGCAGAAGTGTCCTGACGGCCAAATGCCGGAATGGCGAACAACCATAAGTACAGTAGCCCGGTGAAGCGCTGCATAGGGTCAAGTTACAATTTTCGCTACCTTTCCGGCATGAAGAGGACCGATTTTGTGTATTCCAATGATCCTCACCGACATCATACGAGGGCACGCCTTATTCTGCAGGAACACCCGGAAATCAGGCAATTCATTGGAAAAAACCGGAACAGCATCTGGATCATTGCAGGCCTCGTGGCCTTTCAGCTGGTGGGGGCGGCCTTGCTGGCCCACCAGCCCTGGTGGTTGATCGTACTCCTTGCTTTCGGGGTAGGGGCCTTCGCCGATCACGCATTATTCGTAATGATCCATGAATGCACGCATGGCCTGATTTTCAAGGGGCGTATACCCAACCGCGTGGCCGGATTGCTGGCCAACGTCCCCCTGGTCTTCCCCAGTTCGGTGGGATTCGAACGTTATCACCTCAAGCACCACAGTCACCTGGGCATTCACGATATGGACGCGGACCTGCCCTATAAATGGGAAGCTAAGTTCATCAACAACATCTTTATCGGGAAAGCCATCTGGTTAGCCTTATTCCCCCTTGTTCAGTTGTTGCGCATTTACCGAATCAAAGCGGTGCGGGCGGTGGATGAGTGGACGCTCTTGAACCTGGGGATTCAAATCATCGTGACATTTGCCATTTGGTGGTTCCTGGGTCCCAAGGCCCTCGCCTTCATCGCCTTGAGTTTTTTCTTTTCGATCGGACTGCATCCCCTGGGCGCACGCTGGATACAGGAACATTACCTGGTCAAAAGCCAGGAACAGGAAACCACCAGCTATTACGGGGTGCTCAATACGGTCGCCTTCAACATGGGTTACCATAACGAACACCACGATTTTCCTTCGGTTCCCTGGAACCGCCTTCCCCACGTCAAAGCCAGCGCGCCTGCTTTTTATAATGGGCTATACGCGCACCGGTCCTGGACCTTGTTATGGCTGCGCTTTTTATTCGACCGCGAAATTTCGCTGTTCTCCAGGATCGTCCACCGGGTCAAAGGAAAGCAACCCGAACCTATTCCGTCCTCAGACTATTGACCGGATTGGCCATCGCCGCATTCCAGGCCCGGAAACTCACCGTGCACAGGGCGATGAGGAGGGACAATATTCCTGAAAGGACAAATACCCACCAATTGTTTTCCACCCTGTATGCAAAGCCCTCCAGCCAGCGGTGTGTCGTATAAATAGAGAGGGGCAGGGCAATGGCATCGGCGATCAGGACGAGGACCAGGAAGTCCCTCGACAACAGGGCGACGAGCCCGGAAACGGATGCCCCCAGCACCTTACGGATACCCACTTCCTTAATGCGGCGCTCGGCTGCATAGGTGGCCAGCCCGAACAGGCCCAGGCACGCAATCAGGATGGCCAGGACTGCCAGTATCCCTACGATCCGGCTGACCTGCGTATCGGCGCGATACACGTCCTCGAAGTGCTCGTCCAGGAAATGGTATTCCAGGGGGGACTGTGGAAACAGGCGCTGCCACGTGGTTTGAATAAAGCGCAGGGCGTCCGCTGTCCTGGCCCCGTTGATCTTTACTGAAACCGTGCTGTATCCCTGGTCCCTCCCTGCAAAGAAGAACATGGTTTCAATCTTATAGTGGAGGGAATTGAAATTGAAATCCCGGGCGATGCCCGCGATATAGCCTGCAGAATCAAAGCCAAAGTGCCGCCCCACCAAGCTGCTCAAAGGAGCATGGCTGTTCTTCAGCAATTCCCTGGCCAGGGTTTGATTGATGATGTATTCCCTGGCGTTGTGCACGGAATCCTTTGAAAAATTATGTCCCTCCACGAGGGGGATGTGGTAGAGGGTAAGGTAATCGGGATCTACGATGAGACGCGTCGAGGTGAGGTTCGTAAGGGCGCTGTCCCCCCGGAATTCCACGCCCGATTGATCCAGGTGGCTGCCCAATTGGTCCTGGGATGCCGTTACCCCCTGGACGAGGCTGCTTTGCAACAGTTCATCCTTCAACCTCCAGTAATATTTGTAGGTCAGTTGATCCAGGGGCAGCGTTACCACTGCGTCCTTGTTGAATCCAGGATCCCGGTCGCGCATGAAGTTCAACTGGCGGACCGCCAGCAGGGTCGCCACGATGAGGAAAACCGCGCACGTGAATTGGGTGACCACCAGGATGTTCCGCAACAGGCCCTTTCCGGGCGGAGATCCCTTGAGCACATTCACGGGTTTGAAACCCGAGAGGTAGAGTGACGGATACAAACCCGACAACACGCCCAACACCAACGTTCCAAAGAATAAATACACCAGGAATATGGGATGCTGGAACAGACCCAAATCTCTCTGACTCAAGGAATGCACATAGGGCAAAAAGGCCTCCACCAGGAGGATGGCGATCCCCAGGGAAAGGAAGGCGAGCAAGACCGACTCCCCTATGAACTGAAGACCCAACTGACTCCGCGTCGAACCCACGGTCTTCCGGATGCCGACTTCCCGGGCCCTTTCCGAAGAACGCGCCGTGGAAAGGTTCATGAAATTGATGCACGCGATGGCCAGGACGATGAGCGCAATCGCCATGAAAATATTCGTATAGGTCCGGTCGAATTCCTGGAAATTATTGTTGTCCAGACCGATCTCCTGGGAACCGGCGTGGATGTCGCGGAGGGGTTGCAGGAAAAGCGTATATCCTTTGTACCCGCCATCAGGCATATATTTTTTAAGGTAGGCTGGAAATTTGCGTTCCAGGGCACGGGGATCCGTTCCGGGGGCCAACTCCAGATAAGTGTTCAGCCAGTTGCCGCCCCAAAAAGTCATAAAGTTGGGTTTGTAGATCGTATTAAAGGAACCCAGGGCGTCAAATTGCAGGTGGTTGGTAGGCGGAATGTCCGCGAGGACGCCCGTCACGGTATAGGTGATGGTATCGCCCCCGTAATTGGTCAACGTTTTCCCCAGGGCGTCTTCACTTCCAAATAGCTTCTTCGCGGACGATGCAGTCAGCACCAGGCTGTGCGGCTTTTGCAGGGCCGTGCCCCGGCTGCCCTCAAGGAGGGGGAAGTCGAACATGGACAGGAAGGTGGAATCCACCAACAGCAGCTTGGATAGGTATTGCTTCTTGTCCCCGTAGCCGAACTGTTGCCTGCCCCAGGTATTGATCCTCGTGAAATTGAGGATCTCGGGGAAATCGGTTTTCAGGGTAGGTCCCATGGGGAACATGGACAAGGCTACTTTTTGGGCAGCAAGCATGCCTTCAAATTGCTGGACCTCGTCGAGGCGGTAAAGGTTTTTATGATGGATGCTGTCGAAACTTTTTTCATAGGTAACGAACAAGAGTATGATGATGCAGGCGGCCATTCCAATCGATAATCCGAGGATATTGATGGCAGAGTAGACCTTCTGCCTCCAGATATGCCTCCACGCGACCTTGAGGTAGTTTCGGAACATATGTTAGAAATTGATAGTGACGGTATCGGCACGGATCGTATACCTGAAGAAACCCTGCCTGCCCAACGCATCCAGTACGCTATCCAGTCTCCGGGCAGGGAAGCTCCCTGAATATAGTTCATTAGACGTCCCCTTCGTGAATATTGTTACACCAAACCAATCCTGGATTCGCCGGACCATCGTATCCAGGTGTGTCTGATCGAGCGTCAGCACACCTCCGACCCAGGTATGCAGATCGCTGGTATCGAAGGTCTCCTTTTCCATGAGGTCTATCGACCGGTTGATCATGACCATGGCACCCGGACCCAGGGTATCCGTTTCGGGGTCTTTGGAAACGTAGGATTTTTTGGCAACAAAACGACCCCTGAGCACTTCCATGCTTTCCCCGGCATCTTTCGGGGAAGCCCTGAGACGGAAGGCCCCCGTCCCGAGGATATACAGGTCCTGTGCAAATACCGTAAAAGGCTTGTCTCCCTGGAAGAAACCGTCACCCCAAAAATTGATATGGCCCCCCGTTGCTTTGACTTCGGAGTTGGGATTCAGCGTAGCCCTGGTGCTGTCGGGGAGGACGATCGACCTGCGGGCGATGGTGCTGCTCCGATATTGGGCCTTGTCCCCGAAACGGAAGGTGAATTCGGTCGAATCCAGGGAGTTCTCCGGTCCCGGAGCCTCCATGGGGTGACAACCCATCAAAACGGCTACAATGCTGAAAAACAGGCACATCTTGGTCATGCCACGAAAATATGGCCTATTTTCGAATACCATTTATGAAACCAATTATCTATGTAGGGTTGGGAGGAGCCGCCGGCAGCATCTGCCGCTACCTTGCGCAAATGTGGATCGGCCGGGCCGCCCCTTCGGCATTCCCCCTGGGCACTTTTCTGGTCAACATCAGCGGCTGTCTGCTAATAGGATTATTGTACGGTATGGCCAGTAAGTTCGGCTGGTTTACCATGGAGTGGAGACTGCTCCTCATCACGGGTATTTGCGGGGGATACACCACCTTTTCCAGCTATTCTTATGAAGGGATCAGCCTGCTGCGTCAGGGCAATTATCTGTATTTCGGGTTGTATGTGGGCGGCAGCGTGGTACTGGGTTTACTGGCCACCTTCCTGGGAACGATCCTGATTAAATAGCGATCCATGGATGTCAAAAAGATATTACTGGCCGTGGACGATAGCGTCCTGGGTATGAAAGCAGCCTGGGAAGGGTTCACCCTGGCCCGGCAACTGGGCGCTTCGGTGGGGGTGATCTATGTCCTGGACATTGCCAATATGCCCGTCAATGCGGACCTGGGCATGACCCCCGAAGAACACCTCCAAAACCTGATGCAGGAAGTACGAAAGACCTTGAATATATTTCCCGAAGACGCCGTAAGGTTTACGCCCCAAGGCGACCCCGCAAAAGAGATCCTTCATACCGCCGATTCCTGGGGCGCCGATATCATCGTCATGGGGACACATGGGAAGACTGCCCTGGGCCAGATGCTTACGGGCAGCGTTGCCGAGCACGTTTTGCGCCAGGCAAGCGTGCCCGTTTTGCTCATCACGGAAAAGAAGTAACTTCCTCGAAATTCGCTTCCATGTTCCGACTGCTGCTGTCTTGTCTCCTCGTGTTGCCCGTCCTGGTCCACGCACAAACCCCCTCAAGCGCCGAAAAGACCCCCTCAAGCGCCGAAAAGACCCCCTCTATTGCCGAAAAGACCAAAGGAATGACCGTGTACCCGGGTTACCTTCCCTTCTATTGGGAAGAAAAAACGGGAAAGGTCTTCCTGGAAATCAACAAGCCCGATACCGAACTGCTATACCAGATTTCCCTGCCGGCGGGCCTGGGTTCCAACGACGTGGGGCTGGACCGGGGACTCCTGGGCAATACGGCCATCATCAAATTCACGAGGGTGGGGAACAAGGTGCTCATGGTCCAGCCGAACTATTCCTTCAGGGCCCTGAGCCCGGACCCGGCCGAACGCAGGTCGGTGGAACAATCCTTTGCCCAATCGGTGCTTTGGGGATTTACCGTCGAGGCAGTGGACCACGATACGAGCCTGATCGATGTCACCCCCTTCCTGTTCCGGGATGCGATGGGCGTGGCCGCGCGCTTGAAAAACCAGGGATCGTACAACCTGGACGTCTCGCGCAGCGCCATGTACCTGGAGCGAACAAAAAATTTCCCTTTCAACACCGAGCTGGAAACCACCGTGACCTTTACCAACGGAGGCGATGCCGGCCCCTGGGTCAGCGAGGTCACCCCGAACGCCGCTGCCGTTACGCTGCGTGTCCACCATTCCTTTGTTCGCTTGCCCGATAACCACTATACACCCAGGGTAATGGATCCCAGAGCGGGCTATTTTTCGAACACGTATTACGACTATGCGACACCGTATTCGGGACAGCTGATCCAATACTTCATTTGCCGTCACCGCCTGGAGAAAAAAGATCCCAACGCCGTTCGCAGCGAACCCGTCACGCCCATTGTTTACTACGTGGACAAGGGCGCGCCAGAGCCGGTCCGGAGCGCCTTGCTCGAAGGCGCCCGTTGGTGGAACCAGGCTTTCGAAGCCGCGGGATATATCAACGCCTTCCGTGTGGAGGTTTTGCCGGACTCGGCCGATCCCATGGACATCCGTTACAACATGATCAACTGGGTGCATCGGTATACCAGGGGCTGGTCCTATGGGGCCAGCGTCGTGGATCCAAGGACCGGGGAAATCATCAAGGGAAATGTCACCCTGGGCTCCCTGAGGGGCAGACAGGATTACCTGATAGCAACAGGGCTTCTGGCGCCATATGGCGCCCCGATAAAAGACGACAAAATGATGCGCATGGTCCTGGCCCGATTGCGCCAGCTCGCCGCTCACGAAGTGGGGCACACGCTGGGCCTCCTGCACAATTACATCGCCAGCGCCCAGGGTCGCGCCAGCGTCATGGATTATCCTCCTCCCAGGGTGCTCCTCGATGCCAATGGCGATATCGACCTCGACAGCGCCTATGCCGTAGGCATCGGGGCGTGGGACAAGGTTAGTATTGCTTACGGTTATTCCGAATTCGCCCCCGGTACGGACGAGCACGAGGCACTCAACAACATCCTGATGAACGCGGCTAAAAATGGCCTGACCTTCATCTCAGACCGGGACGCTAGGGATCCCGCGGGCTTGCATCCGAATGCCCACCTTTGGGATGACGGGGCGGACCCCGTCGCGGAACTGCAAAGGGTCATGCAGGTAAGGGCCAAGGCCTTGAGCCACTTCGGAGAAAACAATATTCCCAAGGGCACCCCCATGGCCTTCCTGGAGGATGTACTCGTGCCGGTCTACCTCTTTCATCGCTACCAACTCGAGGCCGTCACCAAGGAAGTGGGCGGCATGTTTTACACCTACGCCCTAAGGGGTGACGGTCAAGTGGTCACTCGCGCATTGAGCCTGGAGACCCAACTGCGGGCCCTGCACACAATAATGGATTGTATGGACCCGAAAGCGCTCGCGTTACCCGACAACATCATAAAACTCATCCCGCCCCGCCCCGACGGATATCCCTATACCCGGGAATTATTCAATCGCAGGACGGGTCTTGCATTCGATCCCCTGGGGGCCGCGGAGACCGCGGCGGATTTGCCCCTATCCTTTCTATTCAATACAGAACGACTCAGCCGCATGGAAGAATACCACGCGGAATACGGAGGGCTTGGCGCCGGGGCCATGATGGACACGTTGGTAAAAGCCTTTTGGGCGCCTGGAACCACGCAAGGTCTCAGTGGACTTATCCGTTTCCAAAACCGCCAATTGCTCCTGACGTATCTCCTCGATGTGTCGGTGAATACCCAAGCCTCTTTCCCCGTGAGAGCGGCCGCCCTTAAGGCTATCGAGGATATAAAAAAAATCTCGGACCATTTGGATCGCGGCGAAGCATTGCTTACCCTGGATCGCATCAAATCTCCCGACAAGGCGAAGCCTTCCCAACACCTTGGACAACCACCCGGGTCGCCTATTGGAGATGACGAGGGAGAGTAGTACCTTAACGGTGCACCCTTCCCATGCGCATTCCCAATAGGATCAAAAAACATTCAGGGCGGCATTCCCTGGTGGATGGTATTCCTTTCACTATGCCCGTCAAGACGATCAACGCCCAGGTCCTTGCGGCGGGATTCTATTGTGATTATAAAAGGGCGGCATCCCTGCTTCCCGGAATACAACTCCATCCGTTGCGCTTGTGGAACGGCAAGGCCATCTTTACCGTCACGGTGGTAAACTATCTGCGCACCACTTTCGGTAAATGCATCGAATACAGGCTAGCCCTGGCGGTTACCCGTGGCGCGCACCGTGCTCCGCCCTTTCTACCTATCCTTTTTACGCATACGTATCACACGGGCCAGTTTTTGTTGGACCTGCCTGTCAGCACCGAGATATCCGTGAAGGGAGGGAAAGGAATATGGGGCATGCCCAAGCACCAGGCCAGCCTCGATTTTGTACTGGGAGAAAAGGATATCAGCGCGCAGTACGAAGACAATGGCGTTTTTGCCTTCAGGATCGAGATCGAACGACCCCCGAGCACGCGCTTTCCCTTGAACATGTCGTCCACGTGGTACGGCCAATTCCGCAACATGCTCTTCGCCTCCAGTATTTACCTCAGCTCCAGGGCGGGATTTCGCTACGGGCGGCGGGCCACGGGGAGCCTCTATATCGGGGACAAAACACCCATCTCGTATTTACGGGATTTGGGGCTGGAGAGCAAGCCCTTCTTTACCCTATTTATGCCGGATACCACGGGGATACTGGACGATCATGTTCAGAGCTGGTTCATTACCTATCAAGACCCCCCCGAGGACCAAAATGCCGGTCTGGAATCTGTTACCGGATTGGGCCTGGGGGACACATGGCCGCCAACTCCTACTTACAAAGACTACGACCGCTTCAAGATCTAATACGTCACCCCCTTCAATACTTTTGAGTACGCCTCATCATTGGCTTCCCACAATTCTATATTATTGTTTTCAGGATCCAGGATATGCACGAACTTTCCGTAAGGATAGCTTTCGATCGCATCCAGGACCGTCACTCCGTCTTCTTTCAATTGCGCTACCAGGCGTTCCAGGTGCACCACCCGGTAGTTGAACATGAATTCCTTTTGTGACGGTTCGAAATAAGTCGTATCCGAGGGGAATGGACTCCAGGCGGTGTATCCCTTCTGCTTTCCATCTTTCCATTGTTTCCATGCAAAGCTTGTCCCGTAGGCATCGGTGCGCAGACCCAGGTGACGCGCATACCATTCCTTCAACTGGTCGGGATTTTTACACTTGAAAAAGACCCCACCTATGGACGTTGCCCTCGGGAAGTCTTCAGCCGCCAAGGGTTTTTCCAGGCTTTCGAACGGAATTTTGGTGTCGGCGAACACCTGCCATTGCGCTACGCGATCATCTTTCAGCAAAACCTTCCAGGCGGCCGGAATGCGCCATTGGGCACCCATGGCAAAGCCGCTGGCCATCACCAGGTGTTCCGTCTCCAGGCAATCCGTCAACTCTACGGTATAGTTGGGGAACAACTTGAAATAGCCCCGCCAGGCATCTCTGCAAGCCTCGGAGCCCTGGATCTGGTTGCCGATCGAATCTACAAACACGTGGTCGGACGCCATAAGGTCATACAGGCGATCGGGGTCGCGGGCATTGATGGCGGTAACAAAGTCGAAGAAGGCTATTGCAGGCATTTCCGCTATTTAGGTTTTTCTAAATTAGGTAAGAATCCAGTCAAGACCCCAATCAATGGTAAAAACGCGCAAACCTTGTACACGAACACGATGCCGGTATGATCGGCCAGCCTGCCTAACAAAGCTGACCCCAGGCCCCCCATTCCGAAGGCCAGCCCGAAGAATAAACCCGCGATCATTCCGACTTTACCCGGAACCAGTTCCTGGGCATACACCAGGATCGCGGAAAAAGCGGAGGCCAGGATCACGCCGATGAAAACGGTCAGCACCCCGGTCCAGAAAAGATTGACATAGGGTAGGGCGAGCGTGAAGGGAGCCACCCCCAGGATCGAAAACCAAATCACGTATTTCCGTCCGTATCGATCCCCCAAAGGCCCGCCGAGCAAGGTTCCCGCGGCAACCGAAAACAGGAAAATGAATAAGTGCACCTGTGCATTCTGCACGGAGAGATGAAACCGGGTCATCAGGTAGAAAGTGTAGTAGCTGCTCATGCTGGCCAGGTAGAAGTACTTGGAAAAGATCAGGCAAAGGAGGATGCCCAGGGAAACCAACACCGTCTTTTTCGGCAGCGTGTTCCCGGTCGCCAGCGCGTTCCCATGCGGCGTCGCATGCGCGGCCGGGGCCGGCCTCTTTTGTTCGCGGTACCAAATCCCGACGCGTGTCAGCACCACGATGGCCAGCATAGGCAGGAGGCAAAACCACAGCACATAACTTTGGCCGTAGGGTGTGATGATCCAGGCCGCCAACAAGGGCCCCAGCGAAGCGCCTGCGTTGCCGCCCAGTTGAAAAACGGACTGGGCCAGACCCCTGCGACCCCCGGAAGCCAGGTAGGCTACGCGGGATGATTCGGGGTGGAAAATCGAAGACCCCACCCCTACGAGGGCGACCGAAACCAGGACCAGGGGATAGGTCCGCGCCTGGGAAAGACATATCAGCCCGCTCAGGGTAAAAGCCATGCCCACGGGTAACGACCAGGGCTGGGGCCTCCGGTCCGTATAGAAGCCAACGAAGGGCTGAAGGAGACTGGCCGTCAACTGAAAGGTAAACGTGATCAGTCCTAGCTGGCCGAAGCTGACGTGCAGCGAATCTTTGAGTATGGGGTAGATCGCAGGGATCAACGATTGAATGGTGTCGTTGAGCAGATGAGAAAAGCTGATCATCAGCAGGACCGAAAATACCGTCTTCTCCGCGGCCTTTTGAACCACGGGGGCAGTTATAGCATTCATACCCCCCAAAGATAGGGCAACGACCTAGTGTTTCAGCCCTATGGGCAACGCCGTCCGGCCGTAGACCTCGTTCAGCAGGTTTGCCGCGGCCGTATAAATGGCCAGCCCACCGCAGACGATACCCTCGAAGCCCGCAATGCGCGTGATGTCCTTGTTACCGGAAAATTCCCCGGCCGCAAGCAGGACGAACAACAGGGTCAGGGTTGCGAATACCAGTTCCAGGGCCGTGCTCAGGCGCATCGTTCCAAAGAACAGGAGAAGGGTGAAGAGTCCCCACAGCAGCAGGTACCAACCCATGGCCGTGGGAGAGGCGGCGCCGACCCAACCCAACTTGGGCATGACGACCAGTCCCACCAGGGTCAACCAGAAGAAGCCATAGGAGAGGAAAGCGGTAAAGCCGAAAGTATTCTTTTTTCCGGCTTCCATGATGCCCGCAATGACCTGGGCCAGGCCTCCGAAGAAAATACCCATAGCCAGGATCATGGAATTCATTTCGAATACTCCGGCATTGTGGAGATTCAGCAGGACGGTAGTCATGCCGAAAGCAAACAACCCGAGTGGGGCGGGGTTTGCGGAATTGTCCTTCAGGACAACAACAGTACCTTCATTCATGAATGCAATCGTTTAAGGATTGCGAAATATACTCAATTTTACATATGTTTCGCCACCTAAATTTGTGCCTCCTTGCGCTGGCGCTGAGCGCCCGGCCCGCGCCCCACGTCGGCGCCCCGTCTGTGCCCCACTTCGGCGCCCCGTCTGTGCCCCACTTCGGCGCCCGGCCCGCGCCGCCCGCGTCTCCTCTCGGCAGCCTCCTGAACGCCCGCACCTGGGACTCCCTTTTCCCCCACCGCAATGCTCTCTATACATTCGACGCATTCCAGAAAGCAGCTTCCCGTTTCCCCGATTTCCTCGCAGAGCAAGACCCCGTAATGCAGCGCCGCGAACTCGCTGCCTTCCTGGCTAATATTGCCCAGGAAACCAGCGGGGGCTGGCCTCAGGCCCCCGGCGGATATTTTGCCTGGGGGCTGTATTTCACAGAAGAAATTCATGGGGGCACCTATGCAGATACGAGCAAGCATATATATCCGCCAGTACCCGGACAATCTTACTTCGGCAGGGGCCCGGTACAACTCAGTTGGAATTATAACTATGGTCAATTCAGCCAGGCATGGTTCGGAGATAAAACGATCTTATTGAACCATCCGGATACCCTGACCAAAAATGGAGAATTGGCATTTGCCTCGGCGCTTTGGTTCTGGATGACAACTCAGCCGCCTAAACCCTCCTGTCACGATGTGATGTCGGGTGCATGGTCGCCCACGCCAAACGATAGCACAGGTGGTCGCGTACCCGGGTTCGGGGCGACAGTCAACATTTTTAATGGCGGAGTGGAATGCGGGAAAGTGACGATACCCAAAACCCAATATAGGTACGACTACTACCTGAAGTTTTGCACCTGGCTCCGCGTGTCACCGGGCCCCAACGTCAGTTGCGCCGGCCAACGGCCCTTCGGGCAATAGCGGCTCCCAAGCGACGGCCCACAAGCGGCTGCGCGTTCTATTGCGGAGGTTGCAATTTTTGCATCAGCGCCCTCAGTCCCGTCAGGGTGCCCTTATAATAAGCTCCCTTCTCGAAATAGGGTAAAAAATCGGTATTCACGATTTGCTGGGTGGCCTCATCGGACAGCTTGGCGCTGATCCCCGATCCGTTCTGGATGCGCATCAGTCGCAAGCCACTGGAAATGCCGATGACCTCCTGTCCTACGCCCCAGGAATTGGCGATTTTCATCGTCAGGGAGTCGAAGTCTTCCGCGCTGGCCATGGTAGAATCGATGGTCACCACCGCAATTTGGATCCCCGTCTTTTTTTCGAAGGCGGCCAGCATGGAATCGATATGGGCCTCCTGGGCATCCGTATACAGGTTTTCCCAGTCGGTCACGTAGCTGGTTGGAGGAGGTATGGAATCCTTGAAATGCTTATGATAAATATGCCCGTGCAGGGAGAAACTCCCAGGTGCTACGGGAATGACATCGTCCTTTTCCTGGGCGATCGTCGAGAGTGGATTGAAAAGGAAAAGACAAACGATCAGGCCGAGGCCCGCTGGTATAGGTCGCATGCCTCTAAGATAGTGGAATGCCGGTAAAGTTTAATGGGCCGCAGATTTACGGGCGCGAGGAGCCTTTTTGGCCGGAGCAGGTGCTGCCTTTTTCGTCGCGGATGCAGAAGGCCGCCCGGATGCGGATGCCCGCCCGTTAGAAGAATGTCCGTTGGCTGAAGGGATTTGATCGCTAAATAGTTTGGAGGCCTTCTTTATTCTGGCCTTGAATTTCTTTTCGCTCATCGAACGTTTAAATTCGGCCAGGGCGGCTTCCAGCTTCCGGGCTATCTGGTGTCGCACTTCTTTTTTAGAAAGGGTTGATTTTGAGCTCTTTTTAGGCGCGCTTGGCATAATTAACCGTTTGGTTTAAGAAAAGGTAACCTAAATTTAATATTTTTCCTCGTTTCCCATATTATTCTTTTACCCGGCTATATTTGCGCGCATGAAGAATTCCCAGTATATCGGCGTAGGACTCATTCTGGCCCTGGTCTTTTTAGCGTGGCAACCCTGGATTTACGTGTCTTCCGTGGATACCTATGTGCGGGGTATGGACCCGGGTAAAACCGCCTTCGGTAAACCCGCCCTTTTCAATCTGTTTTGCTGCGCACCTTCCCTTGTCTTTTTTCTGATTCCCCGCATTTGGGCAAAGCGGGCTAATGTTTTCTTCACCACGATTAATTTCGCCTGGGCCCTCAAGAACTTCATCCTGCTGAGCATTTGCCGCCAGGGGGAATGTCCTGTGCGGTATTTTGCCCTGTACGGTATGCTGGCTTGTGCGGGTGGAATACTCCTTATGTCCCTCCTTCCCCGGATGAAGTTGCCAACGCCCAAAAAAGAAACGACCCCATAATTGGGGCCGTTTCCAGGTTATATCACTAATTATTGCCCTTCGGGCGACGCGTCTACGACGCGTCTGGCGTAAAGCTATTAATGTCGTCCACCGTGGCCGCCACCGCCACCGCCGCGGGAACCACCACCACCGCCGCCGCCGTGGAAACCGCCGCCGCCACCACCGCCATGGAAGGCAGGGGCTGAATAAGTGCGCGCGGGCGCTTGCCTTTGAGGCTGGAAGGTACGCGCTTGATTCACCCTTTGCTGGGGTTGAACGCTCCTTTGTTGAGGTTGAAAGTTCCTGTTCTGAGCCTGCGATTGGTAAGTCCGGTTTTGCTGAATGGTCCTGTTCTGCGCAAAGCCATTGGCCTGCGTATGCGGGTTGCTTACAGTACCAGGATTGCGATATATTCCTCCATTAACGGTTCGTCCGCCGTAGATGCTGCCCCTGGAATAGCCAACCCTGTTGATGTTGACCGGACGGGCACCCGGGCGATAGAGACCGGCGCCTCCACCGATCCTGCCGATGGGATTGGCGTTCACGTGGACGAAGCCGCGGTTACCCCAGGAATTATAGATGTTGATGTGGTTGGCGAATACGCCGCCATGTCCATACCAGCCTCCGTAGAAGCCATAGGGATGATACCATCCCCAGGGACCCCACCAGGGGCGGTAAATGGGGCTATAAAATCCAAAGCCGAAGTTGAAGTAGGCGCCGTATCCGTAATAAGGACCCCAACCGAAGCCGGCTCCGTATCCGAAGGTCCAGGGAGCTCCATACCAATAGGAGCCGATCCAGGGACGATACCACCAGCCGGTACCGTATACCGGGCATCCCCAATACGAATCATATACCCCGAAATAGCCGGGCGTATAGCCGAAGGTCACGTCGTCCGCATCCGCATCGTATACTTTGACATACGTCACATTATATACAGGGGAATTGGAAGGAATGTTATAAATCTCATCCGGTACCTGGGAACAAACGGTCCAGGGACCCATCGGGCTCGAAGATTCGAACCAGACTGCCTTATCGCAGGCATAGAATTCGTCTCCATCCCGGATGACCGGTGCGCTCGCATTGGGCGCGTAGGAAAGGTTGGTATTGGGAATGGCTTTCCAATGAGGATCACCATCGTAGGTTGCACTGAAATTCGCCTCCGATTTGGTCACCGTCGCCGTCTGGGGGATGGTGTTGGCGATCAGGGCTTCGTTCGCCTGGCTGGTGTTGGGTACACTGGTCAGGACCCTGGCCTGGGGAAGGTTCTGGGGAATCTTGCTGAAGTCGGCAGGCAACTGGGAAGGATCGACCCAAGTCCAGGGACCCGCAATATCCGGGGCGCTGTACCAGCGGCCCGAGAGCAGCGTATAGGTCCGGTTGTCGTCTACATCCTTGAACAGGTCGCCCTTGGCGTTTTGGGCATACAGCAGGTTCGTGCCTGAGATCGGTTCGAAATCAGGATCCCCGTTGGTCACCAGGAGTTCCGTGGGACGCGTGGCCACGTACATCATGGGAAGGGTGCCATTGGCGAAGGCGGCCCTCACCTCATCGGCGCTCGTGTCGGGGATACTGAGGTTGATATTTTTATCCGCCTGAACCTTGGATTTCGCGTCATTGAGGGGATCCACGTTGGGAGCCACCGACCAGTTGGCGTTGTTCAGGTCCGAGGTCACGGCCCATTTGTCCCCCACGGGGGTAAAATAGTTTCCGGAACCGTCCGTCAGGATCAGGTAATTGGAATTGATAATACGTTGGTAGTTCGTACCTGGTACTGAGGTCAGCTTGGGATCCCCGTCCACCAGGATCAGCAACGCAGGGTCGCTGCTGTGGATGATGGCAGGAGGATCGTTCTTGACCTGGACGCCCGGACCGCCTTGTTCGGTGGTTGGGTTTTGGTTGCCCAGGGAAATATCATCCTTCAGTTTCTGCTGATTGACCACCGGCAGGGCTCCTGCATTGGAAGCGATCGTCTGCGTCAGGGCGGACCCATTGTCCGCCATGGAAGGGAAATTTTGCTTGGTAATGGCGTAGTTACTCAGGGTAACCTTTCCATTCCCGGCATCGTTGGTCGAGGCCTGGAACCAGACCACACCATACTTTTCCTGATTTTCTCCAGCAGTGCGGATGGCGACCGCTTCAGAGGCTTGGAGCTGTCCGTTGCTCCAGGTAATGCCCTGGGGTTGGTACAGCCAGATAGAGTCTCTTCCGGATACGATAAGGTAGGGCCAGGCATAGGAACCATTATTGTTCTGTGCACCCGCCCCCGCACTCGCGCCGACGAGTAAACAAAAGGCCAGGGGTAGCATTCTAAATGGATTCATATAAAACCGCTTTTAAGTAAGACCACAAATGGAGTACAAGGTTGCATCCGCTCATCAATTAAAACGTGTAGTAACGTGTTAAAGTTATGTTTATTTCAGGGGTTCTCTTTACGTACTTCTTTCGCCCAGGTGTCCTTCAAGGTAACAGTTTGATTGAAAACAAGTTGCCCGGGCTTATCCAGTACAAAATATCCTTTCCTGATAAACTGGAATTTTGAGGCGGGATCCGCGAGCGCCAAACCAGGTTCAACATAGGCCTGGGAAATCACCTTCAAACTATCCGGATTGATGTCCTGCTTGAAATCATCCCCGGGGGTTTCCGAACGAAATAGGCGGTCATATAGGCGCACCTCTGCCTTAATGGCATGGGGTGTACTTACCCAATGGATGGTGCCCTTCACTTTAATATGACTTCCCTCATCCCCGCTCCGACTTTCGGGGACATACTCCGCGTGCACTTCCGTAATCTGCCCGTTGGTTTCGACAAAACCGGTGCACCGGATGATATAGGCGCTCTTCAGACGCACTGTCGCGCCTGGCGCAAGGCGGAACCATTTTTTAGATGGGACTTCCATGAAGTCTTCGCGTTCGATCCAAAGTTCCCGGGAAAAGGGTAGGGGGCGCGTACCTGCCGACGGGTCTTCGGGATTATTTTCGCTTTCCATCATTTCGGTCTGCCCCTCGGGGTAGTTCGTGATGACCAGCTTGATCGGGTCCAGCACGGCCATGACACGCAAGGCGATCTTATTGAGGTGTTCCCGGATACAGAATTCCAGGAGACTTACGTCGATGACGTTTTCCCGTTTTTGGATACCGATCCGGTCGCAGAATACGTGGATGCTTTCAGGGGTATATCCTCTCCTCCTCAGACCGCTGATGGTGGGCATGCGGGGGTCATCCCAGCCATTGACATATCCTTCATTCACCAACTGGAGCAATTTTCGCTTGCTCATCACCGTATACGTCAGGTTGAGGCGCGCGAATTCAAACTGGTGGGAAGGGTAGATCTCAAGCTGTTCGATGAGCCAATCGTACAGGGGCCGGTGGGGGATGAATTCCAGGGTGCAAATGGAATGCGTTATGCGCTCGATGCTGTCGCTTTGCCCGTGCGCGAAATCATACATCGGGTATATGCACCACTTGTCACCCGTCCGGTGGTGATGGGCGTGTTTGATCCGGTACAGGATAGGATCCCGCATGTGCATATTGGGAGAGGCCAGGTCGATTTTCGCCCTCAGGGTTTTGGCGCCATCGGGGAATTTCCCTTCCTTCATTTGGGCGAAAAGGGCCAGGTTCTCGGTTATACTGCGGCTCCGGTTGGGCCCGGGCTTTCCTGCCTCCGTAGGCGTCCCCTTCGATTTTGCAATTTCCTCGGCACTGCTGTCATCTACGTACGCCAATCCTTTTTCGATCAGGCGTACGGCCATTTCATACAACTGATCGAAATAATCCGAAGCGTACAGTTCGCGTGCCCAGGTCTGTTCCGGACCCAGCAGCCACTGTATGTCGGTTTTGATGCCATCTACGTATTCAGTGTCTTCCGTGACGGGATTCGTATCGTCGAAGCGCAGGTTGGTTTCACCGTCATATTCCCTGGAAATTCCAAAATTCAGGCATATGCTCTTGGCGTGGCCGATGTGGAGATAGCCGTTGGGTTCGGGGGGAAAGCGGGTTCGTACGAGGGTATACTTGCCTTCTTCCAGGTCCCTTTCAATAATATCTTCCAGGAAATTCAATGCTTTTTCTTCGCTCATGGTGCAAAGATACGAACACTACTTGAAGAGGCGCGCCACGAAGAACGCCGCCGCAGCCGCCGCAGCGCCGATCAGCGTCACACGCACCGCCCCCCAGAAAGGCTGCACTCCCGTGACCCGTGACTTGAGGAAACCAAAGATGAAGAGGCACACCAGGGTAACGACTACCGATAGCCGTAAAGCATCTTCGGGACGTGAAATGAAAAAATAGGGACTCAGGGGAATGAGGCCGCCCACGACATAAGAGCCACCTATATTCAGCGCACTCTTGCGGGCCCTGCGCGGGTCGGGCCGTTCCAGGTTGAGCTCGTACTTCATCATGAAATCCACCCATTTTTTCTTGTCCCGGGTAATTTCGGCGGCAGCTTTTTCCTGGATATCCTCCGAAAGCCCAAGCTCGTGGAAGAACTCGCGGACCTCCCTTTTTTCTTCTTCAGGGACGGCATCCACCTCCGCATATTCCCTACGGAGCTCGCTGTTGTAAAAATCCATTTCGGTTTTTCCCGCCAGGTACCCTCCAAGCCCCATGGCAATGGAGCCCGCCGTGATCTCCGCCAGGCCGGCCAGGACGATGAGACCCGTGCTGGATACCGCGCCGCTCAGGCCTGCGGCCAGGGCAAAGGGCACCGTCAAGCCGTCGCTCATGCCGATAACTACGTCTTTGATGAAGGCGGAACTGGAAAGGTGCTGTTCGGAGTGCATGTCACAATATAGCCAATCCCTCCCGGATGATTCCGATACACTCCAGGATTTGGTCTTCGTTGATGACCAGGGGAGGGGCCAGGCGGATCTTATCGCCGTGCGTGGGCTTGGCGAGCAGGCCCAGGTCCTTCAAATGAAGGCAAAGTTCCCACGCTGCATCCGGAGATGGATGCGTGATCACAAGGGCGTTCAGCAAACCCCTGCCCCTGACCTGGCCGATGTAAGGCGAATCGAGGCCCGACAGGCCCTCCCTGAGGAGTTGTCCCATCTCCACTGCATTTTCGATCATGCGCTCATCCTGGAGGACCTGCAGGGCCGTGATGGCGACCTTACAGGCCAGGGGATTCCCCCCGTAGGTGGAACCGTGTTCCCCGGGCTTGATGGTGAGCATGATCTCGTCATCCGCCAGGACGGCGCTGACGGGCAGCATACCTCCGCTCAGGGCCTTACCCAGGATCAGGATATCGGGCCGAACGTCTTCGTGATCGCAGGCCAGGAGACGACCCGTGCGCCCCAGTCCCGTTTGGATCTCGTCGGCAATGAACAGGACCCCCGCATCCTCGCAAAGGCGTTTCGCCTTTTCCAGGTATCCCGGATCGGGTATCACGACGCCCGCTTCCCCCTGTATGGGTTCGACCAGGAATCCCGCTACGTCCTTGTTTTCCATGGCCAGGGTCAAGGCGTTCAAATCATTATAAGGGATGATATCGAAACCGGGCATGAAGGGCCCAAAGCCATTTCGCGCGCTTTCGTCCGAGCTGAACGAAATTACCCCCATCGTCCTGCCGTTGAAGGTCCCTTCACAAACAATGATCCGGGCCTTGTTCTCAGGGATACCCTTCACCTCATAACCCCATCGGCGGCAGAGCTTGATGGCCGTTTCCACGCCTTCCACACCCGTGTTCATGGGTAGCACCTTATCGTATCCGAACAAGCGCGTGATATAAGCCGCGTATTCTCCCAGCAGGTCGCTGTGAAAGGCACGACTGGTCAGGGTCAGGCGCCCCGCCTGTTCTATCAGGCTTTGCACGATCAACGGATGGCAATGGCCCTGGTTGACAGCGGAGTAGCCGCTGAGGAAATCGAAATATTTTTTATCGTCCACATCCCAGACGTAGACGCCTTCTCCCCGCGTCAGGACAACGGGAATAGGGTGGTAATTGTGGGCTCCGTATTTTTCTTCCAGATCGATATAGCGCATGATGCCGGTCGTTTGCATAACGTCAGTTTTTAATCGTAAAAAAAATGCAAAGGGGGGGTCTAAAGACCGGCGTGGTGATCGAGAAAGTCCAGGTTTTGATCCAAAAAGCGCATACGGTGAAGATACGTTTTAAAATCGAGCAACCCAATAATAGGGTGGAAATTCAGGCGTGGGCGTTTCGGGCTTGAAGAGCCCGTAGACTGTGCTCCCGCTCCCGCTCATGGAGGCATATACGGCGCCGCCCGCATACAGAGCTTCTTTGATACGGCCGATCTCCGGGTAGGCCGCAAAGACCGGCGGCTCGAAATCGTTGTCGGCATCCCCGGCCCGCTGATGAACCTGCGCGAAGGCCCACCCGGTCGGAACATGAATACCCGGATTCACCAGCACAAGTTGATAACCGGAGAGGTCCCGGGCAACTGGTTCCAGGATTTCTCCGCGACCGGTGGCCATGCAAGGCCCGTCAAATAAAAAGAAAGGACAATCACTCCCAAGTCTCGCCGCGTACGGCAATAGCTGCTCGCGGCTCAGGCCCAGGCGGAACAGGCGGTTCAACAGCAGGAGCGAAAAAGCGCCATCCGAAGACCCTCCCCCCAGTCCAGCCCCAATGGGAATATGTTTGTGCAGGTAAATGGCCACCGGCCTGACGGAGGGGAAATCCGCGCTCAGCAGGGCATGTGCCTGCACACACAAGTTCGTATCACCCGGAACCGGTATCCCGCTCAGGTGCAGGGTCGTCGATGCTGCAGGCAGCATCTCCAAAACGTCGCGGAGACCGAAAACAGGGTAAAAAATCGTCTCGATATCGTGATAACCATCCTGTCGTTTCCCTAAAACCCGCAAACCCAGGTTGATTTTGCAATGAGGGAAAAGGATCATTTTCTCCTGCTGTTGATTTCGTCGCGGATGGCAATGGCGCGGATGTAATCTTCCGCTTCCAGGACTTCACCCAGCAGGTGGTTCAGCTCTTCGAGGGTAAGGTTCTTGAGGTCTTCGTGACCCGTGGTGGTAGTGGTAGTGGTGGTCGTAATATCAGTTTTCCGGCTTCCTTTATTGGTATCTTCCATGAGGATGCCGGCGCTTTCCAGGATGTGTTCGAAGGTATATATGGGGCAGCCGAAACGCACGGCCAGGGCCAGCGCATCAGAGGTGCGGGAATCGATTTCCACCGTATCGCTTTCGGAGGAACAAACCAGCTTGGAATAAAAAATGCCTTCCTGCAGATCGTTGATGATCACTTCGTGTAATTCCACATTGAAGGCCATCATAAAGTTCTTCATCAGGTCATGCGTGAGGGGGCGACTTGGTTGCATCCGTTCCAAAGCTACGGCGATAGCCTGGGCTTCGAACCCGCCTATAACGATCGGCAGCCTCCTCAACCCATTCACCTCTCCCAGCACCACCGCATAAGAATGTGTTTGCGTAATGCTGTGGGAAAGGGCTACGATTTCCAATTCTATTTTCTTCATACCACAATTAGGCTCCAAAATAACGAAATAATGAGCCCTATGCCAAGAAAATGTCGGGGGTCGCGAGGCCGACAGGTCAACCTAAGCCCTTTAGCTTTTTGACCGCGGCGGTAAAGGCGGGGACTACCTCGAATGCATCCCCTACGATGCCATAATCGGCCGCTTTGAAGAAGGGTGCTTCAGGATCTTTATTGATAACCACGATGACCTTGGAACCGTTCACCCCCGCCAGGTGTTGAATGGCGCCCGATATGCCGATGGCTATGTACAAATTGGGCCGGATCGTCAGACCCGTTTGCCCAACGTGCTCATGATGAGGGCGCCAGTGGGCGTCCGCCACGGGACGACTGCAGGCGGTAGCAGCGCCCAGCACCCTGGCCAGGTCTTCCACCATTCCCCAATTCTCCGGCCCTTTGAGTCCCCGGCCTCCGCTGACGACGATTTCCGCTTCGGACAAGGGAACCTCTCCGGAGACCTTATTGACGGCCGTTACCTTCACCTTCGGTGCGGACACGTTGGGTTGAAAGGGAACCACCTCGGCCTGACCCTCCCCTTCCTTGATCCGGAAGGAGTTAGGATTAAGCGAAATGACCTTGACCGGGGACGTTATGGAAATATCCGCAAATGCTTTGCCGGAAAAAACGTTTTTGCGAACGACAAAGCCTCCTCCGGAGACATCTGGCAGGGCGATGACTCCCGCCACCATCCCCGCCTTGAGGCGGGCGGCCACCCTGGGCGCAACGGCCTTTCCGTCGGCATTGTGGGGAAACACGATTACTTTGGCGTCTTCCGCGGCCGCGGCCTGGACGATGGCTTGGGTGAAGACCTGCCCGTCGAGATGAGCAAAGGCGGCGCCGGCCGCTACCAATACCTTCTTGATCCCGTATTTTCCCAGGTCGGCGGGATTTTCAATGGAACCAAGCACGACGGCGGTTGCGGTGGTTTGCAGGGATTGAGCCAGAGCGGCTCCGAAGCTCAGGACTTCCAGGGTAGCTTTTTTGATATGGCCTTCGGCCTGATCAGCGAAAATGAGAACTGACATAATTAAAATACTTTTGCTTCTTCGTGAAGGAGGCGTACCAATTCTTCCGGATGTTCCGGGCTGACGAGTTTGACCCCGGCTTTTGCGGGAGGAAGCTCGAAACGATGGATGACCGTGAGCGTATCCGCCGGCGACGGGTCCACCACTTTAAGTGGCTTGGTTCTGGCCGACATGATGCCCCGCATGTTGGGGATCCTTTGTTCGGCGACGCCTTTCTGGCAACTGATGACCAAAGGCAAAGGCACTTCGCAAACCTCTTCGCCTCCCTCGATTTCCCGCGTTACAACGGCCACGGAACTGATTTCGATTTTAGTCGCCAGCGCGATGTACGGCATGTCCAATAATTCGGCCACCATCCCCCCGATCGAGGCCCCGTTATAATCGATGGTTTCCTTACCCGTGAGGATCAGGTCGTACCCCTTGGCATTGGCTGCAATTTGCGAGGCGATATAATATGGATCCGCGCTGTCGGCATTCACACGGATGGCCTCGTCGCCACCCAGGGCAAGCGCTTTGCGTATGATGGGTTCCGTGTCCGCACCCCCTACGGTGATGAGGTGTACCTGGGTGGAAGTATCCGCTTCCTTCAGCTCGATGGCCCTCACCAGGGCATACCATTCGTCATAAGGATTGATAATGAACTGCACCCCTGCTTCCGCGAATTTCGTATTATTCTCCGTGAAGGCTATTTTTGCCGTGGTGTCTGGTGTTTTGCTGATACATACGAGTATCTTCATATGGAAAGTTGTTTATGCAACTAAGATAGTGTTTTAAAGATACGGACAAAAAATATTTTGGATGGACCGCATTGCCTTGATCAGACAGCAATTGGAAGCCAGCCCCGACGATCCCTTCCTGCAACACGCCCTGGCGCTTGAATTGATCAAGCTGGGTGATGATGCGGAAGCGAAGCAGTGTTTCGAAACGTTGCTCGCCGCAAATCCCGGATATGTGGGAAGCTATTACCACCTGGGCAGGCTATTAGAGCGGATGGGATTAGCCGCGCAGGCAGCCGCGGTGTATGAAAGAGGAATGGCCAAAGCCGCCGAGGCCGGTGAGCAACGCGCGCTGGGAGAATTGCGGAGCGCCTATGACGATGTATGCTGACGGAGCGTTTCATATCATTCATTGACCGGGAAAAACTCCGGGCGCCCTGGCTGCTTGCCGTGAGCGGGGGACTGGATTCGGTGGTACTGACGGACCTTTCAGTGCGCGCCGGTATCGAATGTTCGATTGCCCACTGCAATTTCCACCTGAGGGGTGCCGAAAGCGACCGGGACGAGGCCTTTGTCCGCGAACTGGCGGCACACTACAAGCTGGACATACACGTTGCGCATTTCGATTTGTCAAACCAGGAACATTCCGTTCAGGAGGCCGCGAGGGAGTTGCGTTATGCCTGGTTCCGGACCTTCGGAATCAAAGTTGCCACGGCGCATCACCAGGATGACAATATTGAAACCCTCCTTATGAATTTTGTCAAGGGCACCGGGGTGAGCGGCCTTCGCGGCATGCTGCCGGCCAGGGACGGGATCGTACACCCCCTGCTCTTCGCCCGCAGGGAGGAGTTGGAGGCTTACGCCGCCGAACGGGGCCTGACACACGTGGAGGACAGCAGCAATGTCACGGACAAGTATAACCGCAACTTTATCCGCCACCGCGTCATCCCCCTTTTGGAAGAAAGGTATCCCGATGTTCGCCAAAATCTCGGGGACAACCTGGCACGCTTCCGGGACCTGGAAGTCTTATACCGCCAGGCCGTTCAGGTACACCTGGATGAGCTATTAGAACCTCGTGGGCCAGGGGAGTGGGGAATCTCCCTGGCGAAACTGGCGCGGACCCAGCCGTTGCATACCGTGTTATATGAACTTACGAAACCCTATGGCTTCAGCGCCGCCCAGGTCGATGATATTGCATCGCTGATGCACAGCAGTCCAGGTCACTACGTCGCTTCACGTACCTACCGTATTATACGCGATCGGAAGGTATTGATCTTATGCCCACTAAAGGGCGAAAGTGTGGCCCAGGTTATCGTGGAAGAAGGCGACGCACAAGTAGACTTCCCCTGCGGGCGACTATCCGCGACCGTCGCCGCTGCTGGAACCGCGCCCGGAACCGCGCCCAGAGCTGCGCCCGGAACCCCACCCGGAACCGCACCCGGAGCCGCCGTTGCCTCGCCCGATCCCCTCGTCGCGTATCTGGACGCATCCCAGGTGTCCTATCCCCTGATGCTCCGCCGCTGGAAACCCGGCGACTATTTTTATCCCCTGGGCATGCGCAAAAAAAAGAAATTGGCCAGGTTCTTTATCGACGCCAAACTTTCCATGGCTGACAAAGAAAAGACGTGGGTACTGGAATCGGGCGGTCGCATCCATTGGGTGTTGGGTCGTCGCATCGACGACAGGTCCAAGGTGCTGCCATCCACACAGCGCATCCTTCGCCTGGAATGGTTGCCCGGTTAGAAGTGCGGATGCATCAGCAACACGAAAAAATCCTTGAAAACGGCGGGTTGAACGACCAACGCAAAAGCCCAGCCGTAAACGCTCCCCCAAAGGTGCGCGTCGTGGTTGATGTTGTCCGCACTGCGCCTACCCGCCCAAATGCAGAAGACGATATAAAGGCCCGCATAGACGATTCCCGGAATGGGGATGACGCCATATAACCCGATGTCGACCCAGGGGTCCAGCAAAATCGCGGCAAAGAGCACGGCGGAAACCCCGCCTGAGGCACCGATACTCCGGTATCCATAGGTCTTCCGGTGCTTAAAATACGATGGGAGGCTGGACATGACGATGCCCGACAGGTATAATGCCAGGAAAAAGCCCGGAGAAAATCCACGCTCTACCGCCCGTCCGAAAAAATACAAGGTAAACATGTTGAAGATCAGGTGCAGGTAATCGGCATGGACGAACCCGCAGGTCAGTAAGCGGTAATACTGTTTTCGGCTGTCGATCATCATCGGCCACATCGACAAATTATCTATGGCGTTGTGATTGTTGAAGGCCAGCAAGGAGACGATACAGGTAATGACAATGATGACGATCGTTATGGTCATGAGTGATGATATTTTTCGTTGCGCAGGATACTGCAGGCCCGGTACACCTGCTCCGCTAAGATAAGGCGAACCAGTTGGTGGGGGAATACCAGCGTGGACAGGGACCAAATATACTGAGCCCTGCCTTTTACATCGTCGGCGACTCCATAGGCGCCACCGATGAGGAAGACCAGGTGCCGGCAACTCTCCCCGGCCCGTAAGCCAATAAAGGCAGCCAGGTCTTCGGAAGTCATGGATTTACCCCGCTCATCCAGCAATACTAAAAAATCTCCTTCTTCGAGGGCGTCCAGAATGGTCACGCCTTCCTGTCGACGCATCGCCGCAGGTTCCCCGGCGTGCTTTGCCGGAGGCAGGAATTTCCAGGTACAGGGAAAGTATCGACTCACCCGTTGGGTAAATTCAGACACTCCCTCCTGCACATATCCCTCGTTTGCTTTACCCACCGAATAAAATGAAATGCGCATTAGATCGCAAAAATAGGGGAGAATTGGGGTTGATGTAGTTTTGATGTAGCCCGAATCAAGCATAACGGGCATATTTTCGCCGCATGAAACTTTTGATTGCCTGCATGATCCTGTCGCTGCCTGCGGCGGCGCAAACCACCACCGCGCAGACCGCCGCCGCGCAGACCGCCGCCGCGCAGACCACCGAATCCCGCATCGACGACCTGATTCACAAAATGACACTGGAAGAAAAGGTCGCCATGATCCACGCCAACTCCTCTTTTACTTCCGCGGGTGTGCCCCGCCTGGGCATTCCCGAGCTCGTCATGTCCGACGGTCCCCATGGGGTGCGTATAGAACACGGGAGAGGCTGGGACCCTTCCAAGGTCCATGTCTTCGACTCGGCCTCCTACTTCCCCGTCGGGGTTTGCGTGGCGGCTACCTGGAATCCCGACCTCGGCTTCCAACAAGGGAGCGCCCTGGGCGCCGAATCCAATTTCAGGGGTAAGGACGTACAACTGGGCCCCGGCATCAACATTATCCGGACGCCCCTGAATGGACGCAACTTCGAATATATGAGCGAGGACCCTTACCTCATTTCACGTATGGTCGTGGGAGAGATCCAGGGTATGCAATCGCAGGGTATTTCGGCCTGCGTCAAGCATTTCCTGGCCAACAACCAGGAAATCAAAAGGGGCAGTATCGACGTGGAAATGTCCGAGCGGACGCTGAGGGAAATATACCTGCCGGGCTTCAAGGCGGCCATCACCGAAGGGGGCTCCAACACCATCATGGGCGCCTATAATAAATTCCGGGGCCAGTATTGTACCGAAAACGCCTATCTCATCGA
>CAZJDB010000076.1:0-33397 GCA_964544695.1 uncultured Chitinophagaceae bacterium | reverse complement strand
CATCTTTTCGGTAGACCTCGGAGAAAATCATGGAGCACATCCCGTTATACGTGGCATCCCCCGAGAGGCCGAATTTGGCGATCTCGTGCCCCTGGTGGTCCACGGCCCGGATAAAGGCGTTCTCCACCATCCCGAAGTGCTGGTGATTCTGACGTCCGTGGTAGATCGCGACCAGGAATATGATCTTCTGGTAGCGCTGGTCAAGGGAATCCAGGCGAACGACGATCTGCTCGTCATCGCCATCCCCGGCTCCCGTCCGGTTGTCTCCCGTCAGCCAGATCTGGCCTGAAGGATGCCTCATCGAGTTGAAGTAGATGATGTCTCCTTCGTACAGGCCGACAGTGCGCCCGTTGATCTCTGCGGTCCGGCCCAGGTTGGCTACCTTACCGTTCGCATCCAGGAGGAAAGCGATGGCGTCCAGGTCATATTCTTCTTCCTGTTCGTCACCCAGGAGCCTGCCCAGGAAGCCCCCTCCGAAGGGGCTTTTCTTCCGAACGTCCCAGCCCAATCCTATCGTGACCTGGGACAGGTCATAGGTCTCTCCCTTGTCCCCCTTCCGGAGGTCTATCGTTTGTCCTTTGACTAAATTGATCGCCATTTATTTTATGATTTGACCTTTGTAATATTTGGCCAGGAAATAAGAGAGGTCTTCCTTATACCCTACGCCCGAGGCTTCAAACTTCCACTTCCCGTCCCTGCGGTAAAGCCTTCCGAATTCCACGGCTGTTTCGATGGAGAAGTCCTCGCCCAGTTCGTACTTGGCAACTTCCAGGCCCGTGCTGTTGTCCACGATACGGATATAGGAATCGCGGACCTGTCCGAAATTCTGCCTCCGCGCCGGGGCTTCGTAAATCGTAACGACGAAAAGGATTTCCTGGATCCGGGGGTCCACTTTCGCAAGGTCGACCATGATCGTTTCATCATCGCCCCCTGCACTGTTTCCCCCCGTGGGATCGTCACCCGAATGGTGCAGCGCCTTGTCGGGGGAATCGGTGTTCCCGTAGAACACGAAATATTTCTCTTCGGGAATCTGACGGCCCTGGTCCACCATGAAGGCGGAAGCGTCCAGGTCGAAATCGAAGCCCGTGCCTTCGTGAGGAGTCCATCCCAACCCCACGCTCATATTGTTTAGCCCGATGTCGATTTTTTGACCTTTTTGCAGGTTGATTGCCATAATCTCTTTTTGTGGAGACTAAAGTAGGCAGTTTTCGGTTTACCAGGTATGCGACGCGGCCAATGCCGCCTTTTTTGCGACAAAGGGCCCCCGGAGGGGCCCCTTTCCAAAGTCGAGTTAAGAATTTTTTAATTAATGTCCTGCCCGTTTTTCAACTTCGCCGCCATCTGCGTGAGGTTTGCGTTGTTGGCCCCGTTGGGGGGCGAAAATGCCTGCGCGTCGGTGACATATTTCAGGGCCGTTTTGTAGTCCCCCGCCGCGGAATAGGCCCTGGCCAATCCAATGTTGGTCATTACCTCGCGGGGGTATTTCTTGTAGTTTGCCGTAAACACTTCAACGGCTTCCTTGACCTTCTTTTGAGCCAGGAGCTGGCGCCCGTATTGGTGCAACTCCGCCATGGAGGCCAGGGGTTGGGCCGCCTTCATGATGCTGTCGGCTTCGCTATCCCTGCCGAGTTTCCGCAACACCTGTGCCTTTGTGCTCCAGGAAGTGAAGGTTTTGGTGCCACCGAAATTAGGGTCGGTGGCGTTGTTTGCCCAAACCAAGGCTTCGTCGAAGTCGGTGTTGTGTGCCACGCACCAGGCGGCGGCTTCATTCCAGGCTTCCCAGGTAAAACCCCTTTCGCTGCGGAGCTCCCTGCGGAACGAGGCCAGTTGGGTATTGACATAATCCACGCCCACGGTAAAGGGGATCATCAGTTTTTCCCATTCCAGTGCTACCGTGGCCGTCGTATCGGTTTCATTGGTGAATTCGTATTTCAGCCACTCCACCTTGTTGTCCAGCGCGACGGGCTTGACATTCACCCTCAGCACATCCTCGGAGGGGTCGTAAAAAAAGGAGCCCCAGGAGGTGGAGTTCCGGGAGAAAATGAGGGTACACTGGTCCGGTCCGTACGCAACGAAGAATCCGTATTTCCCGGCAGGCAGGGGCTTTCCCTCGATGGTCACGTCCGTGCTGAACTGGATGGTCGTGTTCTCGTTGGCGCCCGCCCTCCAGGGAGCCGCCTTGCTGGTCCCGAAGCCCTGATCCACGTACCCCGCGGGGATCAACTGGCCCCAAATCTTTCCGTCCCGGCCCTTCACGTGGGGACGGTTATAGTCGATGGCGACGTCGGTCACCCCTATGGTTTCGGAGATGGAGGCCCTCCGGTTTCCCCCTTCGGCCGAAGTGGTGAGGGGAAGGCTTTGTGCCTTGGGCAACAGCGGCAGCAACAGGGCCGCGCAAATAATAGTGAGAAAAGGCTTCATAAGCATTTCGTTTTTTGGAGAATAAACCTACTAAATGGGTTTCTCGTCCTCCCGGAAAAGTGACCGGCGAAAGGGAAGCAGGATGAGAGGTCGAAATTGTCTTGTGCGTGGCCGCCGAATAAAAATTCGATGATATTGTATCTAAAAGAATATAATTCTTTATTTTTGCAATTCACCGAACTAAATTCTATGACTTCGACCCTTACGTCACCCCGGGTCGCGTCTGCGCAGGCGACGCCTCGCAAGACCCGCGTCGAATCCGTCGACCTGCTCAGGGGTATAGCCATGATCATCATGGCCCTGGACCATGTCCGTGATTATTTTCATTACAGCGCCTACCAATTCGATCCCACGGACCTCAGCCGAACTACCGTTCCCATTTTCCTGACGCGCTGGATCACCCATTTTTGCGCTCCCGTATTCGTCCTGCTCGCGGGCACGGCAGCTTACCTGTATGGTCAAAAAAAGGGAATTCCGGCCCTAACGCGCTTCCTCTTTACCCGGGGGCTGTGGCTGATATTCGTGGAGATGGTCATCGTCACCCTGGGGTGGACCTTCAATCTCTATTTCAACTTCCCCATTCTCCAGGTCATCTGGGCGATCGGCGTCAGCATGATCGTTTTATCCGTCCTGGTGCGGCTGCCACTAAGCGCGATAGTCGTGGCCGGCGTTATTTTGGTTGCCGGACACAATTCCCTCGACGGGATTCATGTCCCCGGCACGGGGACCAAGGCGATCCTTTGGTCCTTCCTGCACGATCAACGCTTTTTCCCCCATTTCGCCATGGGATATCCCATCATTCCCTGGATCGGTATCATGGCCCTGGGGTACACCATGGGATACTGGTACGGACCCGCCTATGATGCGGCTCGCCGGCGGAAGAACCTCGCCATTACAGGAGCGGGGGCGCTCCTATTATTCCTGTTGTTGCGTGCGATTAATATGTACGGCGATCCTCATCCCTGGGCCACACAGAAAACCCCCATATTTACAGTCTTATCGTTTATCAACGTCAATAAATATCCTCCCTCCCTCGACTACGTGTTGCTGATGCTGGGACCCGCCCTGATCTTCCTGTCCATCGCGGAACGTCGTCCCCTGAAAGCCGTGGGACGGGCCATCACCGTCTATGGCCGCGTCCCCATGTTTTATTACCTGATCCACATATTTGTCATCCACGCGCTTGCCATCCTCGGCGTAGTGTATTGCGGATACCCGGCCAGGGATATGACCATGATCCAGACATGGGTAACCGCTGACGCCAGGCTAAGCGGATATGGGTTCAACCTGATTACGGTATACCTCATTTGGATCGCGGTGGTCATAGGATTGTACCCGTTGTGCCGATGGTATGACCGGTACAAGCGCACCCATTCTTACTGGTGGCTGAGTTACCTCTAGTCGAGTCCACCGCGGCGGATCGACTTTACCTGCGCCGGCCACTTCATGGGTTCTCCGGTGCGTGGATTGTTGCCCAGCTGCGCTTTTTCATTGGAAGCCCTTTCGGGATCCTCACTGGCCATGTACGCCAGGATGGCGACCAGGATGGCATTGTTTTCCAGGTCATCGAAGACGATCTTGTCATAGGTGTCCCGGTTGGTATGCCAGGTGTAATTGAAATAAGACCAGTTCAGGGAGCTCAGCGAAAATCCCAGGGCGCCCACTGCATCGAAGGAGGCAAAGTCGGAGCCCCCTCCGCCCGGAGCGCCGGGGAAGGTCGTCTTGATGGAATCCTTGATAAAGGAAGGCACCGGGCTCAACCAGCGCGTGAGGAATTCGGAGGCGTGCTGGTAACCTTGGCCGGACATGTTGACGACCCTGCCTGTACCGTTATCCTGGTTGAAGAGTGCCTGTAATTTGCTTACCGTATCGGGGTGGTCTTCCACGAAAGCCCTGGAGCCGTTCAGCCCTTCTTCCTCGCTGCCCCAGTGCCCGACCAGGATGGTCCGCTTGGGATGGGGGTACAGTTTCTGAAGGATGCGCATGGCTTCCATCATGGTGAGGGTTCCCGTGCCGTTATCGGTAGCGCCGCTCCCCCCGTCCCAGGAATCGAAGTGGGCGGAAAGCATGACGTACTCGTCGGGCTTCTCGGTTCCCCGGATGCCTGCTACGACGTTGAAGGTCTTTACTTCACCCCTTTCCTTGGATTCGGTATAGATGGTGATTTTGGGCCGGCATCCTGATTCCACCAGGCGGTAGAGCATGGCGTAATCTTCCAGCATGATGTCTACACTGGGAATAGTTTTGGTGTACGCCCCGAAAATCTTATCCACCCCAAAGCCCTGCGACCAATAGTTGGACACGACCCCTGCAGCGCCCGCTTTTTCCAGGGCAACGGGAAGGGTGCGGTTGTTATATCCCGTTTTCTTGATGCGGTTGGTCCACGCGTCGGTTGTTGCTTTCCGCTCGTCCTTCATCTTCTGGAAGGACTCCGCGGTGGCAAATTGTTGCCAGTTGTCGTCGGGCCTCCCCGTGGGCTGGAGCATCGACACCATCACGAACTTGCCCTTCACGTTGGGCAGCCACGCGGCAAAGGCCACCGAATCGGGCAGATCGGGGATGATGACCAGTTCGGCCGTGACGGGCTTGCGCATGGCCGGACACCAGGCCAGCTGCGTGGCCTCGAGGGTCCTCAGGCGCGGGTAAACCATGTCGATCCGAGAAACACCTCTTTCCCAACCCCTCCATATACCCCAATCCTGTTCCTCGGCCGGGATGCCAAAGCTCTTATATTTGGCCAGGGCCCAGTCCCGGGCGGCCTCCATCTGGGGAGACCCGACCAGGCGGGGGCCAATGCTGTCGAACAATTCGTGGGCGAATTGCTTAAGCTGGGAGTTGTTTCTTTCTTCCTGGACGATGGATTGGACCATGGCGTCCTTGTTGTCCTGGGCTTTCAGCGCGGGGAGCGCGCCCAGGAAGCAAATGGCTGCAACGATTAGCTTTCTCATGGAGCCGAATATAGGGACTAAAGTTTTCCTGTACGGGGGGAAAGTGACGGGCGGTTATCCGCCATATACTGCGAAGGCGTGATACCGAATTGCTTATGGAAGTCCCTGGCGAAATTCGTGGGCATGGAATAGCCCACCAGGGTGGACACCTCGTTGATTTTGTAGGCCCCCCCGGCCAACATGGAAGCGGCTTTTTTAAGGCGCGTCAGGCTGATGAGCTCATTGGGGGTCAGGTCGGAAAGGGCGCTGATCTTCCTGTACAGGGTCGTCCGGCTCATGTTCATCAGGCGGGAGAGTTGGTCCACGTCCAGGTCCATATCGGTGATGTGTTCGTAAATGACATCGCTCAATTGTTCGAGGAAGTCCCGGTCGGCCAGGGTGCTGCCCATCCCTTTCATGTGGCTCAGGGGAGAGCGCGCAAAATATTCCTTGACCAGGTTTCGATTGGTCAGCAGGCTCATGATCTGGGCCTGCAGGTGTTCGAGATTGAAAGGTTTTTCGATATAGGCATCCGCCCCAACCTCCAGCCCTTCGATCTTGGAGGAAACCGAGCTTTTGGCGGTAAGCAGGATGATGGGAATGTGGCTATACTGCAGGTCGGTTTTGATTTTCTTGCACAGGGCGATTCCGTCCATAACGGGCATCATGATGTCGCTCACGACCAATTGGACGTTCTCTTTCTGGAGAATGAGGAGGGCTTCCTGCCCGTTGGCTGCGCTCAGGATGTTGAAGGATGGGTTCAACTCCTTTCCGATGAATTGGAGGATATCGCGGTTGTCCTCCACCAGCAAAAGGAGGGGCTTGGCGGAATCGAAGGCTACTTCCTCCGGGGTTTCCTCGGTGATTGGGCCTGGTTCGTCCCTGAGGCTGATCTCTTTTTCCTGGTGAATGGGAAGAGAAAGAAGGAATACATTTACATTTTCCTCGCCCTGTTTAAGGTCCAGCCTTCCATGGTGGAGCTCTGCCAGGGATCGGGAAAGGGGCAGCCCTATCCCCGCGCCTTCTTCCCTTTGGGTGTTCTTGATCCTGTAAAAGGGCTGGAATATTTTTTCCTTTTCATCTGGCGGAATCAGGAAACCATCATTCCTGACTTCTATGTGGAAGTTGTTGTCCTCGCTACTGAAAGGCAGGAGCTTGACCAGGATGGAGGTGCCCGCATATTTCACTGCGTTGTTGAGGAGGTTGCTCAGGATCTTCCTCAGGGCCTCGGGATCGACGAAGGCATACAATCCCATCCTGGGCAGTTCCAGGTTATACCGGAGGCTCCTTTGTTCGGCAGCCGGTCGGAAGTTGCCGAACAGTTCCTTGAGCAGTTCGGCGATATTGGTTTCGGTGAAGGTCAGGTCGATTTTTCCCGCCTCGGCTTTCCGGAAATCGAGCAACTGGTTAGTCAGGTCTATCAGCCTGTTGGTATTCTTTTCAATCATATGGAGGCTTTCATTGATAACCGCAGGGTGGTTTGGGTCCCTGAGGAGCTTGTCCAGGGGCATTTTTATAAGGGTCAGGGGCGTCCGGATTTCGTGGGCTACATTGGTGAAGAATTCGATTTTCGCATTGTAGATTTCCCGTTCCTTTTCTATTTCAAGGGTTTCTATCCGACGCTTGTTCTTCTCGTGGATCGCCAGATAATAGTAGCGCCCTATCGTGAAGGCGATGGCCAGGGCGGTCAGCACATAGAGTGTCCAGGCCCAGGCCGTGTCCCACCAGGGCGGGGAAACGGTAATGGAGAGGGTCACCTCCTGCTCGTTCCAAAGGCCTTCATTGTTCGAGCCCTTAACCTTGAAGGTATAATCGCCCTGGGGCAGTTTGGTGAAATAGATCTTCCGGTTCCGGTTCATTTGGATCCAATTCTTGTCCAACCCCTCCATTTGATAGGCATACCGGTTCATTTCGGGGGCGGCGAAACTGAGGGCAGCAATATTGAGGCTGATGTCCGAACTGTTGTAGGGCAACGTGATGTTGTGGGTATAAGTGATGGAGGTTTTCAGTGGAGAACCGGCGGCTCCGATGGGGACTTCTTTGTTGTCTACCTGTAACCCCGTGATGTATACCGGGGGAATGAAGGTATTCTGGGTAAAGGCGGAGGGATTGAAGCTGATCAGTCCCTTGATAGAGCCAAAAAAAAGGGTCCCGTCCGACCTTTTGTAAGCCGAATTGTAATTGAACTGATCGATCAGCAAACCGCTGGAAGTCGTGTAGGTTTTGATATTGCCCGTAACGGGATCGAAGCAAACCAGCCCCTTGGCCGAAGATATCCATAGGTTGTGCGCGTCGTCCTCCAGGGCCCGGAATATCTGATTGTCGGGAAAGCCGTCAGCTACGGTATAATTGCGCAAATCCCCCGTCCGGGGATTGTATTTCGTAAGGCCGCCCTCAGTGCAGAACCAAAGGTTCTTATGGCTGTCTTCCAGGAAGTTGTTGACATAATTATTGATCAGGCTCCGGGCATCTCCCCCCCGGTGCTGCAAGCGTCCATGCCTACCCGTTCCTGCATTATACCACGTTACCCCATATCCATAGGTACACGCCCACAGCGTACCTTCTTCATCTTCATGGATAGCCTGGATTTGAGTATTGAAGTAGGGCACAGACCTGAAATTGTTTTTTTGCCGGTTATACTCGGACATCCCATTCCAGGTGCCGACCAGGATATCACCGCCCCGGGTTTTATACAAGGTGACGACAAAATTGCTCTTAAAGGATCCCGAATCGGTTCCCGCATTGTAGTGACGGACCACTTTCTCAGTGTTCAGGTCCATGACGTCCAGGCCGTGTTCATAGGTACCGATCCACAATTCGTTTCCCACGGCGATCAGGCCATGGACATTTTTGAAGGAAATGCTGCCCGGCCCCGAGCCCGGCAGGAAATGACGGATTGCACCTGTGGCGGCGTCGATTTTATTGAGGCCGGCGTCCTCCGTACCGATCCAAAGGTTGCCCTTGCGGTCTTCGCATATCTCATGGACGAGGTTCCCACTCAGGTCATCGGCGCCCTCGTGCCGAAAGTATTTTCTGAATTTGTTGTATTGGGTGGAATAATAATTCACGCCGCCGAAGAAGGTGCCAAGCCAAACCCCGCCCTCCTTATCCTGGTAGTAAGAATACAGGACATTGTCCGTGATGGAGTAGGGATTTTCATATTCCTTTTGGATCAGGATGGGTTTATGGGTCAGGGTATTGTAAATGATCAAGCCTGTTTCCGTGGCAAACCACCATTCTTCATCCGAATGCTGAAAGATTTTGTGGATCTGGATGGCATCACTCCATGGATACCCCGAAAAAATATTCCGTACGGCATCCGCCTTGGGATTGAACATCCAGGCCCCATTGCTGGTTCCGATGATGACGCTGTCATCCCCGAGTGGAACGATGTCCTGCACCTGGAGGAGACTGCGAAACGAGGATTGAAGGGGATAGTCGGTGAACCGGTCCCCCACGTATTTTTTGAGGTGCCCGGAGTTGGTCGCCACCCATGGGGTTCCGTCCTTAGAAAGTGTAAGGCACACCACGCCATCTCCATAAGTTCGGACCTCGCCCGTACCTTCCTGAATGCAATACAACCTGAAATCGCTGACGATCCAAAGGTGATGATGGGGGTCTTCCCGGATAAAGCGTGTTTCTCCCTGGGGGATGCTTCTGAGCGGAGTGAAGGTTTCCTTCAGGGGATCGAACAGGTAGATGCCCGTATGCGTGCCCACCCACAACCTGCCCCTGCTGTCTTCCTGGAGGCTGACGATGGAATTGCTGCCCAGGCTGGTGGAGTCGTTAAGGTTATTGCTGAAAGTTTTAAAGTCGTATCCGTCGAATCGGTTCAGGCCATTCCGCGTCCCGAACCACATGAACCCCTTGCTGTCTTGCGTGATGCACGTGATCGTATTGCTGGAAATGCCATCCCCAACCTGGTAGTTCTTAAAGTAGTAGGGCTTTACCTGGGATAGTCCGGCAGAGCCGAGCAAATGGAAAATGAGCCATATCGGGGCGATCTTTCTCACAAATCAAATGTAGGGGTTTCAATGTCGCAATTTGTAGATTGGAACGTTTTGAACATATTCTGGAACACCTGGATCAGCCGCCCTTGAAAATTAGTTCTTTCTTAGCGGCATTAAAGTTTACCAAACCGATTGCTTATGCTTCTGCGTGTATATTCCTGTTGTGTTTTCCTACTTCTTTCCTTCGCCTTGCGGGCCCAACGATTGACCGGGCAGGTGCTTTCAGGTTCCGACCAGAAGCCCATGGCCGGCGTATCGATACAACTGAAAGGGACGGGGGAAGGTACGGTGACGGATGCCTCCGGCAAATTTTCCATACAGGCGCCCCCAAAAAGTGTCCTGATTTTTTCTTTCGAAGGATTCGAGCAGTTGGAGTGGACGGTGCGGGGAACCGCGCCCATACGCGTTGTAATGACGTCCGCGACAAAGGCTTTGGGGGACATTGTGGTAGTGGGGTACGGTACCCAGCAAAAGAAAGACCTGACGGGATCCATTGCAAAAGTGGACGGTGAGGAACTACATTCCCTTCCCGCACCGGATATAGGCGAAGCCCTGGAGGGCAGAGCGGCAGGGGTTGAAACCATTTCTTCCGGCGCCCCGGGGAGTAACGTTTCCTTCCTGATCAGGGGGATCGGAACGATCAATGACGCCTCGCCACTTATCGTCGTTGATGGCGTGCCCGAAGACGCACCCGTCAATAACCTGAACCCAGGTGACATCGCTTCCGTTGAAGTCCTGAAAGACGCTTCAGCAGCAGCCATCTACGGGTCCAGAGGGGCCAACGGGGTGATCCTCATCACGACCAGGAAAGGCGTAGCAGGACAGGGGCATCTTTCATTCGGATTTTTCGCCGGATTTCAAAGCCCTACCAGCGTCGTCAAGATGCTGAATGCGTCGCAATATGCCCAGTTGAATAATGAAATGCTGACCAACAATGGTTTGACGCCCAACCCTGCGTATGCCAATCCGGATACCCTGGGAAAAGGGACCGATTGGTTGGGCGCCTTGTTGAGAAAAGGCGCGCCCATGCAACAGTATTTCCTTTCCTATTCGGGAGGCGCCGGGAAAAGTACCTTTTATGTATCGGGGAGCGTGCTGAACCAGCAGGGGATCGTCATCAACACCGCATACCGGCGGTATACGGTCCAGCTAAATTCGGAATCGCAGGTCTTCAGGACGCTCACCTTCGGAGAAAACGTGACGCTGACCTCTGACGAGAAACCGAGTGGTTCCTACAATATTCAAAATACCCTGGCGGCCAACCCGGTACAGCCCATCTATAATAGTGACGGCACCTTCAGCAACGGGGGCGGAGGCATCGTTCCCTTGGTCAACAACCCCATAGGGATGGCCACCATCAACCAAAATAATACGAGGAGTTACGATGCTCTCGGATCCGTGTACGGGGAGTGGACCATCCTGCCCTACCTCAAATTCCGGAGCACGGCGGGTATCCAGGCCCAATTCTACGATACGCGGAACTGGACGCCCCAATACAACCTGCAACCTACGCCCCAGGATACTTCCGCCCTCGGACAGCAATACAACAAGAGCATTACATGGTTGCTGGACAACTACCTGACCTTCGACAAAACTTTTCCCCGCGCGGGTCACCTCACGGTGCTGGCCGGCATGGAATCCCAGGACAACCAATACAATTTTGTGAGCGCCTACGGCTATATCCCCACGGGCGAACCCGCCCAGCTCATCAACAATTCCGGGGGCAATACCATCAACGGGGATGAATCGGAATGGGCGTTGGTGTCTTACCTGGCGAGGGCCAATTATTCCTGGGAAAACAAATACCTGTTGACGGCCACGGTCCGCCGGGACGGCTCCTCAAAATTTGGAGAAAACAATAAATGGGGAACCTTTCCCTCTGCTTCTGCTGCCTGGAGGATTTCTCAGGAGTCATTCTTCAAGGATGTCCATTTCGTCAACGATTTGAAGATCAGGATCGGCTATGGCGTAACGGGAAATCAATCGTTCAACGGGAATAACTATCCCTTCGCCTCGGTGCTGACCCCCAATCTGTATGTTTTCAACAACAACCCCGTAGCTGGCGTCGTGGCGCAGCAGATCCCCAATCCCAACGTAAAGTGGGAAACCGTCGCTCAAACCAATATCGGGTTGGATGCCGCGCTGTTTCACAGCCGCCTCGACCTGACCATCGACGGGTACTGGAAGAACACCAGCAACATGCTGGTTCCCGAATCGGTTCCCATCACGAGCGGCTATTCCGATATCATCGTGCCCGTCATCAATGCGGGGGAAGTGCAAAACAGGGGTATCGAGCTCACCGTTACCTCGCATAACCTGAACGGTACCCTGGATTGGACAACCAACTTCAACATATCCTACAATCAAAACAAGATCGTCAGTCTGAACAGCACGACACCTTATGTTCCACCCGGGAGCAGCATCGGGTTGAACGGAAACCTGGCCATCGACGCGGTGGGGCATCCGATCAATGAATTTTACGGGTACAAGACCGCGGGGATTTTCCAGAACCAGGAACAGGTCAACAATTGGGCGGTCCAATCCCCTGGCACCAGTTCCCAAAACGGGACCGCCCCGGGGGATATCAAATTCAAGGACCTGAATAACGATGGCGTGATCAACGCCAGCGACCAGACCTACATCGGCAACCCCAACCCCCCGGTGATCTTTGCCATGAACAATACTTTTCTTTACAAGGGAATAGACCTGAGCATCTTCCTTCAGGGCGTGGCGGGAAATAAAATATTCAACGCGAACAATATTTACCAGGAGGCCATGTCCACGGATCAGAACCAAACCGCCTACGTCCTGGGCAGGTGGGAAGGGGAGGGCACCAGCAATTCCATACCCCGCGCCATCTATTCGGACCCGAACAACAACGAGAGGATTTCGGATCGCTTCGTGGAAAGCGGCTCTTATCTGAGGATCAAAAGCGTGACCCTCGGGTACACGCTGCCCGAAGATTTGATCCGCAGGTGGCGCTTCTCGCGGGTGAGGGTGTATGCTTCCTGCCTGAACCTTTTCACATTCACCAAATACACGGGTTTCGATCCCGAGGTCGGAGCGACGGGTGTAGATTTTAGCGTGTACCCCGTTTACCGGACCCTGAGCGTAGGGATTAACCTGAGCTTGTAAACCATCAATGCTATGAACCAAAGGAATCTATTATTTGCGGGTGCGGTAGCGGCGATGTCGTTGCTGGGGTGCAAAAAGATGCTGAACCTGTCGCCCACCGATACGATCAATACGAGCAATTTCTACAAGACGGCGTCCGACGCCGTAGAGGCCGTCAATGGGGCATACCAGCCGCTCCAGTGGCCGAAGTTGTACAATTTCAGGATGTGGACTTCGGATATCATGGCAGGCAACGCCGTGACCGGAGGGGGTGGAGGGACCGACGGCATCGAGACGGTGGAGGAAGCCGAATTCATCACCCAATCCGATAATGCGGGCGTGATCGATTTGTGGAGGGGACCCTGGCCCGGTATCCTGGCTTGTAATATCGTGCTCCAGAAAGTACCGGCCATCGACATGGACCAAAGCCTGAAAAACCGGGTCCTGGGAGAAGCGTTATACCTGAGGGCAACGTATTATTTCATCCTGGCCCGCTTCTTCGGGGATGTGCCCCTGATCACCGTGCCCCAGGTGCCCGGGGATAACCTGCAGGTCAGCCGGACTTCCGTGGCACAGGTGTACACCCAGATCATCCAGGACCTGACACAGGCGGACTCCCTGCTTCCGAGGAGGGAAACCTACAGTGGCTCGGATGTGGGACGCGCCTCCAAAGGAGCGGCTGCCGGCCTCCTTGCCAAGGTTTACCTGACCCTTGGGAAATATGCCCTGGCGGTCCAATATTGCCAGGAGGTGGATACACTTGGGTATGCGTTGAACCCGGATTACATGGATAATTTCGATCCCGTCAATAAAAACACCGTCGAGTCGGTCTTTGAAATCCAATATAGCGGAGCCACCGATAGTTATTCAAATGACTTTTTCACCAACAATTTTTTCCAGGCCGCCTGGGCGAGTACGTACACGGCTCCCCGCAGTGTGAGCTGGATGCCCGCCGCCTACGGGTGGGACCAGCCCACGCAGGAATTTGTCGATTCTTACGAACCAGGGGACCTGAGGAAGGATGAGACGATCCTGTACAACGGCTGCCCCCAGATTTTCGGAAATGCCTATGACAGCACGTATTCGGGGACAGGGTTCAATCTCCGGAAATTCCTGGTGTCACCCAGCATTTCGCCTGCTTACAACACCGATCCCGAGGATTTCCCCGCCATGCGTTACGCGGACGTGCTCCTCATGGAGGCAGAGGCTCAGAACGAACTGGGCAATACGGCGGCCGCCGCGACACCCCTGAACAGGGTCAGGGCCCGGGCGGGACTGGGAGCGGTTACGGGGCTCAACCAAACCCAATTCCGGGATACCGTATTGCACGAACGAAGGATGGAGTTGGCCTTCGAGGGGCAGCGTTGGTTCGACCTGATCCGGCAATACAACAACGGGAACCAGGCATATGCCGTCGGATTCTTCCAGTCCATAGGGAAGTCGAATTTCGTGGCCAATCCATCCAAGTTCGTACTCCTGCCTATTCCCCTGGCGGACATACAAGCCAACCCCAACCTGGCCCAAAACCCCGGATATTAACCATCAAAACGTGTGCTTTATGCGTAAATATATTTTCCTGATGTTACTCTTTGCGGCAGGGGCTTGCAAAAAAAACGTCGATACGGGCGTCGTCCCCGCCAGCACCAGCGTGGTGCTGAGCACGAGCGGACTTGATTCTTCCAACAACCTCGTGCTGGTGCAGCTGAATGCCGCAAATCCGGTCGCCTTCAATTGGACCAGCGGAAGCAACAGGGGCAACAATTCCTCCATTTCCTACGTCCTGGAAATCGACAAGGCGGGAGATAATTTCGCTTCCCCCCTCCTGCTCCCCCAGGGCAAGGGGGTATTTACCCTGGGTTGGACCATCGGACAGCTCGACGATACCCTCCTGAATCACTGGAAAGCCACGCCCGGTAGCGCTACGCAACTCCAGGCGAGGGTCGTCGCCACCGTATCGGGGTCGGGCCTTACGCCCGACACGTCCAACGTCATCACCCTGAACCTTACCCCTTATCAGCCGGTAAGCACTACGCTGTTCGTGGTCGGTTCGTCCACGCCGGGCGGCTTGGACCCCACCCAAGCCGCGCCCATGACGCCGAATCCTCAAAACCCTACCACCTTCACGTACCAGGGGCCTCTGGCAGTGGGTTCCCTGGAGTTCATCACCACCCTGGGGCAATCCCTGCCGGCCTACATCATGGGAGCCAGCAACAAGGTGCTGGCTTACCGTTCCAGCGCCGCGCAACCCGACAAACCTTTTCCCATCGATTCCTCCAAGGTGTACCTGATTACCCTGGACCTCTTGACCCTTAATATTTCCATCGTACCCGTGGCTCAGCCTCCCTACAACCAGTTGTGGATCATCGGGGCGCCTTTCCCCAACGGGTGGGACATCAACGCGAGCGATCCCACACCCCCCGCGCAAATGTTTCAGAATCCCAACAATCCGTTTATCTTCACTTACGCAGGTATCCTGGCAACCGGCGAATTCAAGATTCCGACGGTAGTCGATGGGAATTTCAACGTCACGTATTACCGGCCCATCGTATCCGATCCGCCCATCACGGACAACCGCGCCCAATTGGTGCCCTTTGGCAGCGGGTTGGCCGATGCCAACGACTACAAATGGGAAATCTATACGCCCGGACCCTACCAGATCCTGCTGAATACCCAGGTGGATACGATCGCCATCACGCCCTTCACGCCCTATCCCCAGCTGTGGATCATGGGTCAGATCAACAGCTGGAGCACCAGCGGCGCCACGCCCATGGTCGATTCCACGCCGTACATCTTTACGTATAAGGGAGAGTTCCCCCTGGGGGAATTCAAGATTCCCACCTCGGTCAACACGGCGAGCAATTATGCGATCCCCTATTTCCGTCCCTATATGCAACACCCGCCCCTGACCGATACCCTATGCCAATATGTTCCCGTAGGCGGAGGCATCGCGGACGAGGATGATTATAAGTGGAATATTACCACGGCGGGTACTTATGAGGTGATCATCAATCAACTATTGGGAACTATTCATATCATCTATGTCGGACCTTAAGATAATGTCGTGCGCCTGGATCCTGTTGATGAGTTATTGCACCAAACCCGGGGTGGTAAATAACGTAATTCGCGCGCCGGGTTCCGTAACCCTGACGACGGACAAGGCTTGCTACAAACCCGGGGACGTCATCACCTTTAGCCTGGGGACGGCGTTACCCGCGACAGCCAGGGTGCGCTACCGGCATCTCGACGATTCGGTTTTCTCGGCCCCGGTGACGGGCACCACCTGGACCTGGACGGCGCCTTCCACCGACCATACCGGGTATATGGTGGATGTATATTCGGGGGGAACGATATTCGGGTGCATAGCAGTGGACGTCTCCTCCGACTGGAGCGCATTTCCAAGGTATGGATTCCTTTCTTACTATTCCCCTGGCATCAACACCGATTCCCTGGTGGGCGCGCTGAGCCGTTATCACATCAACGGGCTGCAGTTCTATGACTGGGAATACGAGCACCACCAGCCCCTTGCGGGTACGGTGGCCAACCCCGAACCCACCTGGACGGATATCGGCAATAGGCTCGACGCCGAGTCTACCGTCCAGGGTTTCATTGCCGCCGCCCACCGGCGGAATATGATGGCCATGTCCTATAACCTGGCCTATGGGGCGCTCGACGACGCTGCTTCCGACGGGGTCCTGGACCAATGGTACATGTATACCGATCCCAACCATACGAATAAGGACAACCTGCCCCTGGCCAAGCCCATGTTCAAAAGTTATATCTATTTGATGGACCCCTCCAATACGGGCTGGCAGCAGTACATCGCCTCCCGGACGGCCGATGCCTACACCGTGTATCCTTTCGACGGGTATCACGTGGACCAGGTGGGAAACCTCAACCACACCGACTATACGTATACGGGTCAAACCATCAGCGTGGATCAAACCTTTGGCCCCTTTCTGAATGCCATGAAGGCCGCCTCGCCCGCCAAAAGGCTCGTCATGAACGCCGTCAGCCAGTACGGTCAGCAGGTAAGCATCGCGGGGTCTCCGGTGGATTTCCTGTACACTGAAGTGTGGCCTCCCACCGAGGCCTTTTCGGATTTACCCGTCATCCTGCAAAACAACAGTACCTGGTCGGGCAATACCAAGCAAACGGTATTGGCAGCGTATATGGATTACAATAACTCCAACACGCCCGGATTTTTCAATACACCGGGCGTACTTCTGGCGGATGCCGTCATTTTTGCCTTCGGCGGGGATCACCTGGAATTGGGGGATCATATGCTGGCCAATGAGTATTTCCCTAACAGCAACCTGCAAATGAAACCGGACCTCCAGGCTGCCATGGTCCATTATTATGATTTCCTGACCGCTTACGAAAACCTGCTCCGTGGCGGAGGTGCCTTCAATAACGCAACCCTGACGGCATCCGGCTTCACCGTGAATGCGTGGCCTCCCGTAAGTGGGTCGGTAGTTGCCGTCTGCAAGTCGGTGGGTAACTCGGAGGTAGTCCACCTTATCAACCTTTCCGGGGCTTCCACGCTCGATTGGAGAGATACCTATGGCAACCAGACCGTTCCTCCCGTTTACCAAAACAGTACCATTACTTTTTCCGCCACCGGTCCGGTCAAACGGGTCTGGTTCGCCAGCCCCGAAGTGAACGGTGGAACCCCCCAGACCTTGCCCTTTTCACAGGCTGGAAATACCATTACTTTCTCCCTGCCCAGCTTGCAATACTGGGATATGATGGTCTTCGATTATCAATAATGTACCACATGCGAAACCTGTGTATCCTCCTCCTTTGCCTGATTCATACCTCCGCCTTTTCTCAGACGCTTTGGCATTCGGAAGCCTTTTCCTTGTACGCGGATAGCCTGGTTCAGCCAGGGGAAGGGAAGGCCTGGGCTCTTTCCCGTACGACCATCACCTCCACCTATCCCGGATTGGATTCGGGTCAATGGTCCCTTTCCCGGGACATTAGCGCCTTCCCCGCCTACCATTCTCCCTATATGTTACCCGATGCTTTGTACAACATGGCCCTGGAAGAAATGCAAAAAGCCATCGAGCCAGACAGTACTTTCAGGACCGGAAAAGAATGGGCGGGGGTGTGGACGCGCGATATCAGTTACAGTATCCTCCTTTCGATGGCTTTCCTGCAACCTGAGGTGGCCCGGCATAGCCTCATGAGAAAGGTCAGTAAGGAAGGGCGCATCATTCAGGACACGGGCACGGGTGGAGCGTGGCCGGTCTCCAGCGACCGGATGATCTGGGCGGTAGCCGCCTGGGAATTATACAAAGTGACAGGGGACCGGGATTGGCTGGAGAAAGCATATGGCGTCGTCAAACGGTCAATGGATGATGACGCCCGGACCTTGTACGATCCCTCCACAGGCCTCGTCCGTGGCGAATCCTCCTTCCTGGACTGGAGAGAGCAAACCTATCCCGCATGGATGCAACCCGCGGATATTTTTTCTTCCGAAAACCTGGGCACGAATGCCGTGCACTACCAGGCCAACCGCGTGCTGGCCGCCATGGCCAGACGGCTTGGACACGCTGGGGTTGCCGCAGAGCACGAGGCCATCGCGGCCAGGATCCGCGCAGGGGTCAACCGGTACTTTTGGATGCCGGGGGTGGGTAGCTACGGACAATATCGTTACGGCAGGATATATCCCGTGCTGTCACCCCGCACCGAAGCCCTGGGTTCAGCGCTGTCGGTCATTTTCGGGATAGCCCCTGTTGAACGCGCACGTCAGCTCGTATGCGATGCTCCACTGATGGCTTTCGGCGTTCCTTGCATCTATCCCCAGATTCCGGATATTCCGCCTTATCATAACAATGCCGTTTGGCCCTTCGTTCAGACCTTTTGGCTGTGGGCCTGTGACAAGACGGCCAACGAGGATGCCGCCCTGGCTTCGATCGCCGATATTTACCGGCCCGCGGCCCTTTTCCTGACCAACAAGGAAAATTTCGTGGCATCCACCGGGGATTTCAAGGGAACCCAAATCAATTCCAGTAATATGCTATGGAGCCTGTCCGGCAACCTCAGCATCGTTTACAAGGTCCTGTTCGGGATGCGCTTCGAACCCGATACACTGGACTTTTCCCCTTTTGTGCCCAAGGCCCTTCGGGGAACCAGGACGCTCCGTGGAGTGCATTATCGCGCCGCCTTACTCGATATAACCATGTCCGGATATGGCAACCGCGTGCGTTCCTTCCTCCTTGACGGACGGCCTCAAAGCTTTCCGCGAATCCCTGCTACCCTGGCCGGTCGGCATTCTTTAAAAATCATCCTTGCTTCCGCTGAACTGCCCGTCCAAACCATCCGCCATGCACCTCCTTCTACCTCGCCTGCAGCCCCTGTTGCGCACTTGAGTGGGAATTCCCTAAGTTGGGGGACGGTAGCAGGTGCCAAAGCGTATCTCATTTATAGGAACGGAAAACGCGTGGCAAGGACTACCGGGACCTCATGTAAGGTGGCTCCGCAGTCACTTTACCAGGTGCTGGCGCAGGATGCGCACGGTGTGTCTTCTTTTCTGAGCGAGCCGGTGCTCACGGCCCTGTCTTCGTGGGATTTTGCAGTAGCCGATGGTATTGTAGACCTGACCCGGGACGCTAACCAGGTTATCCGTATTCCTTTCGAATCACACACAAAAGGCGCCTATGCGATCGATTTCCATTATTCCAACGGAAATGGCCCCATCAATACCGAAAACAAATGCGCCATCCGGAATCTCAGCGTGGACGGGCGTCCTGCGGGTGTACTGGTATTTCCCCAAAGAGGCAAGGACGATTGGTCAAGCTGGGGATACAGCAGCAACGCGATCCTTAACCTTATGCCTGGTAAACATGAGCTGGTATTATCCTTCGAAACCAACGATGAAAACATGAACGGGGGCATCAACGAAGCAAAGGTGGACCGGGTCCGACTCATTCTCCTTCCAAATCCTCCAACACCCCCTTGATCTCCCGGACGTACCTCCCATACTGCAACCGCAGGTGCAACCGCTGAAAAAAGGCGCCCACTACCTGGGCGATGGCCAGCGTCAAGACAAACCAGATGATAATCCGGGGCGAGGGAGCCGAATCGGAACAAGCGAGGACCCTAACGAAGCCGATCTTCCCCAAGGAATCCATGATGGCCAGCCAAAGCAGGCAGGCCAGGGGTGTGATGCAAAAGGAAAAGGTCTTGTAAATTTCCATATTCAGCTCCATCTCGTATACGAACTTCCGGAGACTCTTGCGAAGGCTCATGTCCAGGCGGGCGGTCCGGCGGTAGAAAAGGAAGAAGCGCGTGAAATAGTAACCGGCCTGTACGAACATGAATACGCCTGTGGCCAGGATCAGGAAGCTGAGATGGCTCCTGGAAGCGATCACCAGGTATATGAGGGTGCCCGCATAACCGATCAGGGTCCAGGTGAATTCGTTCCGCATATGTCTGCGAATGATGGAAACGGCAGAGTAGGTTTTACCCGCGGCCGGCTCAGGGAGGGTCGCGCCCGAAACGGGCTCGCTTGACCAGGCCTCCTTTAATTCGTCAAAATTCATATCCCATGATTTTAATGATCGTTTGCAATTTGTTCTTGACCCGCGTCAGGCGGACCCGGACATTGGTGGGGGAAATCCCCAGGATATCCGCAATTTCTTTTCCCTGGCGGCCCTCCATGTAGAGAAAGATCAGGGCCTTTTCCACTTTGGTCAGGCGGTTCAGGGCCTTGCGGAAGATGGCCAGCTTTTCGTCCATCTCCAGGACGGGGCGAACTTCTTCGGCCAGGTCGGGGTATGCTTCCATCCAATCCGGCCGGCGGCTCTCCTTTCGGAAAAAGACGATGGCGGTATTCAGGGCGACCCGGTACATCCATGAACTGAACTGGCTTTCCCCCCTGAAGGAATCGTAAGATGTCCAGAGCTGAACCATGATTTCCTGCATGAGGTCCTGGCGGTCTTCTTCCCGGTCCTGGTAGAGGCGGACGACTTTATAAAGGAGGCCTTTATGCTGCTCTATCCGGTCCAGAAAAGCTTGTTCCTTATGTGTTGCGTTGTCCAATCTATGGGTAAGTAGGCGCAGGGAAGCCTTTGTTACATCCCGGGGCCCGATATTTCCAATATATAAAAATCGAGCAAGCTGCGCGCGCACGAGCGGAATGAGCCGCAGAACAAAGCAAATCTGAGCTCCTTAACAAAACGCCTGAGAGCGCAGCGCCCTACCTTTGCTGCATAATACCTCCCAATTATGAGCAAAGTCGTCCTTATCACCGGTGCTTCGGCCGGCATCGGAAAAGTCACCGCGGCCTTCCTGGCCAAGGCAGGATACATCGTCTACGGAGCCGCCCGAAGGGTGGAACGGATGAAAGACATCCCCGGCGTGAAACCCCTGTCCATGGACGTGACGGACGAAGCATCCATGCAATCCGCCATAAAAGAAATCATCCATGCGGAGGGACACATCGACGTGCTGATCAACAATGCGGGCTTTGGATCTTACGGGGCCCTGGAAGACGTTGCCATTCAGGATGCCAAATACCAATTGGACGTGAACGTATTCGGCGCGGCCCGGTTGATCCAACTCGTGCTGCCCCATATGCGCGAACAACGCTCCGGAAAAATTGTCAACGTATCCTCCATGGGGGGGAAGATCGCCACCCCTTTCGGAGGCTGGTATCACGCCAGCAAGTTCGCCCTGGAAGGCTTGAGCGACAGCCTGAGAAATGAGGTTCGGAATTTCGGCATCGATGTGATCGTTATCGAGCCGGGGGGCATTACCTCCGAATGGGGTGGCATCGCCCTGAACAGCCTGGTAAAGCGGTCCACCGAAACGGCATACAAGGATCTGGCGGGGAAGTTCGTCAAGGGTTTCCAGGAGACCGATGGTAAGACATCCGACCCCATCGTCATCGCCCGCCTGATCAAAAAGGCCATTGAAGCGCCCCATCCCAAGACGCGGTATGTCGCAGGTTACATGGCCAAACCCGTCTTGTTCTTTCGAAAAATTTTATCCGACCGCCTGATGGATCGCCTGATGATGAGCCGCCTCAAATAATCCTGGAAACCGCACGGGTACTGGGTTTTTGTGGTATATTCGGGTTGATAAGCCAAAACTTGCAGCCATGAAAAAAGGTATCCTGCTGATTTATACAATCTTATTTATTGTATCGTGTGGGAAAAAACAAAGCCCACCTCAAACGAACCCGAACCCCTCTCCCGATACCACCGCCGCTCCTTCCACCCAAAGATGGATCGTTTCCACGCTCGCAGGATCGGGGACGGCCGGGTACAACGACGCGGATACGACCCTGGCCCGGTTCAGCGATAACATGCAGGCGCTTGCGCTGGATACCAATGGAAATCTTTTCGTGGGCGATATCGGCAACCTCAGTATCCGGGAAATTACCCCGGTGGGATCTGTGAGCACTTACGCCGGGAGCATGGTTGGCGATCCCGATCCGCAGTTCAAAAACATCTTTGGGATCGTGGTCGACGAAGAGGAAAACGTATTTGATATGGAGTCCGATTTTATCCGGAAGATCGGAGTGCAAAAAGGAAACGCCGACGAGTTGTGGGCCGGAAGCTATACGATGGATTACAAAGACGGGCAGGATACGGCCGCGCGCCTGAATTTTCCGGGCAACATGGCGATTGCCGTGAACGGAATTATTTATTTCCCGGATTACGATAAAAATGACGCATTCCAAATCCGTGAAGCGACAACTGGAGGATATGTGGGCACCCTGACCATTTCCGACCATACCGGGGTGAACTCGGACGGTACACCCAACCTTCATTTCCTGTATGCCATTGCGGTCAATCCCCTGGGTGGACTGTATGTGACAGCCCAGGATAACGACGTCATCAAGAAGGTTGATACTAAGGGTACGGTGACGGTGTTTGCCGGCAACGGCGCGGGCTTTACCGACGGGCAGGGCACTGCGGCCCAATTCAACAATATACAAGGGATAGCATGCGACCCATCCGGAAACCTGTATGTATCCGACGGCGCCAACAATGCCATTCGGATGGTCACCCCGGGCGGCGCCGTAAGCACGATCGCGGGAAAAGGAACCCCGGGATTTGCCGATGGGGACAGCACTACAGCACTGTTCAAGAACCCATTTGGAATCGCCGTCAATAGCGCAGGTGTGATCTACGTGGTGGACCAGGGGAACTACCGCGTGCGGAAGATCCAGCGGTAAAAAGCCTTCGGCCCCCGGCATGGAGCTTTTTTTATATTTGCTGAAATGGTTCCTGCAATGGATGATGACCGGCCCGATCTGCACATAGGAATTTCCTCCGGGGATCCCACGGCATTCAGGTCGTTGATTCTGCTTTACTTCCCGGTACTGTGCGCCTTTGCGGGGAAATACCTTCCCGATGAGGCCCTGGCCAAGGACATCGTCCAGGAGGTCTTCATCCGGCTCTGGAGCGGGGGACACACCTTCACCACCATGCAGGGGCTAAAAGGGTACCTGTTCGTGTCCGTCCGCAACGGGTGCCTCAACTCGATCCGCGACCGGGAGAGGATGGAGGCCCGACACGCAAAGGCCTTGGGGGACCAAAGCACAGCGGATATCGTGGAATCGGAATACCTCGCCCTGATCTATCGGGCCGTACTTGGATTACCCAAAAAGATGCAGGAAATATTTTACCTGAGTTATCGGGAGGGAATGAGCGTTAAAGAAATATCGTTATACCTTGGCATGAATCCCAAGGCCGTCAAGCGCCAAAAATACAAGGCCCTGGTTTCCCTCCGCCGGAAGCTGGGAGGGAGCCAGGGCGCCCTCATATTAGCAATGGCCCTCCTAAAACGTTGATTATCAAAAGATAATTTTTTTTCAGGGGAGAGGGGTCGAAACGCTGTGCGGCGGTGTCTTTTTAGTATGATGGAAGAAAGGGCCGTTTACATCGCCTCCTTGATTTTTAAGACAGAACAGGGAGTATCCCTGACGCAACAGGAGCAGTCGGACCTGAACGAATGGCTGGCCAGAGAAGACCCTGAGAGAATTCTGTTTGACCGGCAGACTATGGCAACCCGCCTTGAGGCACTCGAGGCGTACGACGGACCCGGAGCAGCCCGCAACATCTTCCGTAAGTTGGGCATTGGAAGGCGAAGGGTCATCCACCCTGGTTGGCTTTCCGCAGCCGCTGCTTTACTCCTGGCCGGTGGGGCCATGTGGCTGTATTTACAGCGGCAGCCGGCAACGCGCCCACAACCGGTGGCATCGAAGCCCACCGCGCAACCCATTCATCCCGCGGGGAACAAAGCAACGCTCACCTTGTCGGACGGTCACACGATCTCCCTGGACAGCGTGCACAATGGCGTGATCGCCCAACAGGGCGGCAGTCGCATCAGCAAGGGACAGGGTCAGCTCATCTATAGTCAGGCAAGCCCGGGGGCCGCCGTGGCGTTCAATACCATCAGTACGCCTAAGGGTGGACAGTACCGCCTGATCCTGCCCGACGGCAGCAAGGTGTGGCTGAATGCCGCTTCCTCGCTGACCTACCCCAGCGCCTTCACCGGGGGAACCCGCGCCGTTTCGCTTACGGGCGAAGGGTATTTCGATATCGCTCCCAATAAGAACCAGCCCTTTGTCGTGAAAGCAGGAGCGGTAGACGTGCGTGTCCTGGGCACGCACTTCGACGTCATGGCGTATTACGATGAGGATCATCTCTGCACCACTCTCCTGGACGGCAAAGTCCAGGTAATGCAAGGTACCTCGTTCAAATCCCTGATCCCGGGGCAGGAAGCCCTGGTGCGGGCGGGGGATCCCTCCATTACGGTGGAGGACGCAGACGTGGAGCGCGCAGTCGCCTGGACCACGGGCTTTTTCGAGTTCCAGAATTCGGACATTAAGACCATTATGCGGGAAATTGCCCGTTGGTACGATATAGAGGTGGAGTATTCGGGGGTGGACAATGCGGGTAAATATGGAGGAAGGATCAGCCGGAACCAGGATTTGTCGCAGGTGCTGGGCTTCCTGGAGGGGAACGGGATCCACCACTATCGCCTCGAGGGTAGGACTGTAACGGTTTTCTAAACGATTGTAAACATAAAACTGCTGCTATGCTTAAGGTTATGAGAATGACCACTTTTTTCATTCTGGTGGTTTGCATGCAAGCATCCGCCAGGGGGTTCTCCCAAAAGGTGACGTTATCCTTCAAGAATGTTCCGCTTTCCCGGGTCCTCAATGAAATATCGAGGCAAACGGGGGTTTCGGTCATTTACAAGGAGGACGCTTTCACCAGTACGGTATCGGTGACCATCCACGTCCGGAATTCTACCGTGGAAGAAGCGCTGGCTGCGTGCCTGAAGGACCAGCCCTTCACCTACCGTATCGAAGGGAACAGCATATTGATCCAGGAAATAGACAGCGCGGCCGGCCCCGGATCAGCCCTTTCTCCTCCCCCTCCTCCCGGTATCCACGTAGAGGGAAAAATTGTCGATGAAAGCGGCCAACCCATGTTGGGCGTCACCATCGAGGTCAAGGGTACACATACCGGGACTACAACGAATGACAAGGGCGAATTTTCCCTGAACGGCGTCGATCCGGACGCCACCCTGGTCGCCACCTATGTGGATTATGAGGTCGCGACGATCAAGCTGAACGGCAGGACCTCTGTCAGCTTTAAAATGACGCGCTTCAACAAGGCCCTCGAACAGCTCGTCGTGATCGGTTATGGTACGACGCGCAAAAAGGACATCACCTCGGCCGTATCCGTCGTGGATACTAAGGATATTTCCTCCAGACCCCTGGTCAGCGGGGCGGAAGACCTGGAGGGAAAGGCGCCCGGTGTGCAAGTGGTTACGGCTTCCGGTACCCCCGGCGCGGATTTATCCGTGCGGATCCGGGGTATCGGTTCGCCCAACGGCAGCGAACCTTTATACGTCGTCGACGGGGTGCTGGCCAATGACATCAGCGGGCTCGATCCAAATAACATCGAATCGATCAGCGTCCTTAAGGACGCTTCCGCCGCGGGTATCTACGGCGCGGCCGGATCCACGAATGGGGTGGTGATGATCACTACCAAACAAGGCTCCAAAGGGAAACCCAAAGTAGACGTCAGCGTGTATACGGGAATTCAGTCGATCATCAAAAAGATACCCGTGCTCAATAATCAGGAATGGGTAAACCTGAATACCGAGATTTACGGGGTCGCGCCGACCATTCCCAATTATTATAACCTCAGCACCACCAACAACAACTGGCAGGACCTGATTTACCGCAACGCGGCCCAAACGGGCGCCAATGTAGGTATGTCGGGAGGTTCCGACAAGGGTACGTATTACTTCGGCCTGGGCTACCTAGACCAGGACGGGATCATGGTGGGCTCCAATTTCAAGCGATATTCGGTCAAGTTCAGCATCGATCAGAACGCGACCGATTGGCTGACTGTGGGCGCCAACATCAATTACAACCGTTCGATTTCGCGGACCATCTCCCAGGATGCTTCTTCGCAAAACGGGGGCGCCGTGATGAGCGCGTTAGTGACCCCGGAATATGTCCCCATCAAGATGCCGTCTAACGCACCCGTGCCCGGTGTTTACGGTTACAGCACCTTCTTCTCGGGGGACAACCCGTTGTCAGATATATTCAATAACAGCAACAATACCTTACAGAACCATATCCTGGGGAACGCCTACGTGGAGATCAAGCTGCCCTTCTCCCTGAAGTATCGCAGCTCCTTCAACGTCATCCTGGACAATAACAACTACCAGTATTTCCTGGACCCTTACAACAACCTCTACGGGATCACCCTTAGCGGGAAGGCTACGCAAAATTATTCGGAGACCTTCCGTTGGGCCTGGGACAATACCCTTACTTTCAACAGGTCCTTCGGGCTCCACAACGTGAACGTGGTGGTCGGCACTTCGGCCCTGGAGGAAAGCATCTTCCTCTCGGCCCAATCGGGTACCGGGTTTTCGTCCAGTTCCGTTCAGACCCTGAATGGAGCCAGCTCGCAGTTCTCGGTGAGCACCAACAACTTTGGCTGGACGACGAACTCCTGGTTCGGCAGAGCGACCTATAGTTACCACGACAAATACCTCCTGACGGGCACCTTCCGGGCGGATGCCTCCTCCCGGGTGGGGGTCAATGAAGAATGGCGCACCTTCCCCGCGGTTTCCGCCGGCTGGAGGGTCTCCAATGAGACTTTCATGGAAAACGTCAACTGGATCCAAGACCTGAAGATCAGGGCGGGCTGGGGCGCCACGGGCAACCTGCCTCCCTATACTATCCTTTATCCCTCTTATACCTTGTTGAATCCGGGCGCCGGATACCAATACAGCTCCGATCCCGCCAGTCCCGGCGTCAGCCCCGGCTCGCAGATCGGAAACCCCGACCTGAAATGGGAAAGCGCTCACCAGACCAATATCGGATTCGACGCCTCCTTCGCGCATCACCGGGTTACCGTAAGCGCCGATTACTATTATAAGAAGGTGACCGATATGATCTTCTTTGAACAGCTCCCCCTGACTACGGGCGGCAAGACCACGGCCGTCAACCTTCCGGGATTCGACATCAACCAGGGGTTCGAATACTCCATCGATGCGAACGTCATCAAGAACAAGGACTTCGGCTGGGATCTGATCTGGAACATGTCCACCAACAAAAACAAAATGACGGGACTGGACACGGGTATTTCCTTCCAGACGGGACCTGTCGAGGTGGGCGGCAGTAAGGCTCCCATCTATACCGGGATCATCAAGAACGGATTGCCCCTGGGTACCTTCTGGGGTTACCAGTCGCAGGGCGTGGATCCGAAATCGGGTAACTTCGTGTACAGCGCCAACCCGGGCAACCTGGGATCGGCACTGCCCAAGTTCACCTACGGACTGACCAGTGACCTGCACTACAAAAGCTTTGACCTGTCCCTGCTGTTCGACGGGGTATACGGCAATAAGGTATACGACGAAACGAGGATGGAAATCGAAAACCTGACGGGCTTCAACAACGAAAGCGCGGCGGTGCTGGGCCGCTGGGAGAACCAGGGTGACAACACGAGCATTCCCAGGGCTTTGGGAAATGGCACGACGAATGTGAACGCGGCCGCCCTGCTCCAGAGCCAGATCGCTTCCAACTATGTGGAAAGCGGTTCCTTTTTCCGCCTCAGGAACGCTACTTTGTCCTACAGCCTGGATCAACGCTGGCTGAAGCACGTAAGCGTGGCAGGTTGCCGGGTATACGTGACCGCCCAAAACGTGTTCACGATCGATCACTACAAGGGATATTATCCCGAGATCAACGGGTTCGGCACGGGGACCAACAACCAGGCGGTCAACGCCGGTCAGGGACTTTCGCTGCTGGCCCTGGGCATAGACAACGGAACCTACCCCGTTGCACGTACTTATGTGGTGGGTATAAACGTTACACTCTAAAAAATGTATGGTATGCGTACGATAAAGATTTATTGGGTTTGTGCGGGATTGCTGGTGTGCGCCTCCTGTAGCAAAAGTTTTTTACAGAAGACGCCCGAGTCCAACCTCACGACCGGTAACTACTTCACGACCGCCACAGATGCGGAAAACGGCCTGACCGGGGTGTATAACTCCCTGGTGAACGGCAACTTCTATTACTACGACAACTTCATGAACGAAGACGGCCGTTCGGATAATTGCTACGTCAACGGGGACAACGTGACGGCGGAACAGCCCATCGAAAACTTTACGCTCACGTCCAGCAACACGAACGTACAGCGCGACTGGCAGGAGTTGTACAACGACGTCCAGGCCGCCAATACGGTCCTCGAGGCCGTACCGGGGATCAATGACCCCACCTGGAGCGGAACCACCCGGAAACAACAGATCATCGGTGAAGCCAGCTTCCTCAGGGCCAATGCCTACTACTGGCTGGTCACGGAGTGGGGGGATGTACCCCTAATCCTCACGGCCACCGGCGACTACTACCCCGCCAAGGCCAAGGCCGCCGACGTCTATGCCCAGATCGTCATCGACCTGAAATATGCCGATAGCGTCTTGGGTCCCACGCCTTATGGCAACCAACTGGGACGCGCCACCAAGGGCGCCGCGGATGCCTTACTGGCCAAGACCTACGCGCAAATGGGGGACTATGCGGATTGCCTGACTTATTGCATGGACGTGATCAACAGCGGGGTGTATTCCATGGTTCCCAATTATGCCAACCTCTGGGGAGCGGCCAATAAGAATACCACCGAATCGATCCTTGAGATCCAATTCAACGGGAGTGGAAACCCCTATGGGAACTGGGGCGGGGAACTGTTCGATTACGTCGCCTCGGACAACTGGCCCAAACGCGATATAGCATCCGCCGACCTCGTCAACGCCTTCACGGCGGCTGGGGATTCTGGGCCGCGGTACCTGGCTACCATGAACTGGAATGTGGCCAATGCATCCTTCAACATGCCGGAAAATGCCTGGGATCCCAGCAATCCCATTCCCTTCATGAACAAGTATCCCGATGCGGACGGGTATAACAGCCCCGACGATATAGTCCTTTTGCGCTTGTCGGACATCATCCTCCTGGCAGCGGAAGCCAATAACCAATTGGGCAATACCGCCCCGGCCACCCTGGAGCTGAACCAGATCCGGAACCGGGCGGGGCTGGCCAATACCACCGCGAGCGGGCAAACCCAATTGGCCACGGCCATCCTAAACGAAAGGAGGCTGGAGCTGGTGCACGAATGCACGCGCTGGAATGACCTGATCCGGGCCGATGCCAACGGGGTCATCAGCCTGGTTACCCTGATGAACAGCCAGGTAGATTCCCATGGGAACAACCTGAATTACAACATGGCAACCGACAAGCACCAGTTCTTTTGGCCGATTCCGGAGCAAGATTTGCTATTAAACAGTAACTTGACCCAAACTCCGGGATGGCAATGACGTGCGAAGGGCACGTCGCCCGAAACCCTGGGTAACGATATTAACTATGAAGACTTTATCCCTTGGAATCCTTATCGCTGCGGCGGTCGTATTGCAACCTCAATGCCGGAAGGCGGGTAGTCCTACTCCCCCACCTTCCGGCGGCGATACGACGACGAACACTGCTTCGGATATCACGGAATGGCTCACGACCCCGGACCAGTCCTTCCTGTTGTCCAAGCTCTCGACCGTTCTGAATTTCACCACCGGCGCCGGCTCCGGTCAGACCACCATTGCGGTGGACAGCACTCAGACCTTCCAAACCGTGGACGGCTTCGGGTTCTGCCTGACGGGTGGAAGCGCCTATGTGTTATACAACATGCCGCCCGCCGTTCGCACCCCATTATTACAGGAGCTGTTTGGATCGGATAGCACCTCCATCGGTATCAGCTATCTCCGGTTGAGCATGGGGTCTTCCGACATGGATGCCGCGGTTTATTCTTATGACGATGCTTTGAGTCCCGATACCTTACTTTCCGGGTTCAGCCTGAGCGTGGATACGCTGTACAAGATCCCGTTGTTGAAATTGATCCTTGCCATCAATCCCAATATCAAAATCATCGCCACCCCCTGGAGCGCGCCCCCCTGGATGAAGACCAACGCGAGCAGCGAGGGAGGTAGCCTGATCACCTCCTATTATGGCGTGTATGCGCAATATTTCGTGAAATATATCCAGGCAATGCAGGCCCAGGGGATCACCATCAACGCCATTACTCCCCAGAACGAGCCCCTCAACCCGGATAACAACCCAAGCCTGTACATGACGGCAGGCGAAGAGGATACACTGATCCGGGAAGACCTTGGGCCTGCCTTTGCGGGTGCAGGCCTGTCGACCAAGATCGTGGTCTACGACCATAATTGCGACGACCCGGGATACGCGACTACGATTTTATCTGATCCTGCGGCATATAACTTTGTAGATGGTTCCGCATTCCATCTTTATGCCGGTAGCATTACGGCGCTGGGTACCGTGCATTCGGCGTATCCCAACAAGAACGTCTATTTTACCGAACAATACACCGCCTCCACGGGCAGCTTCAGCGGAGACCTCCAGTGGCATATGCAAAATGTCGTTCTGGGCTCTATGAACAACTGGAGCAAGGTCGCCCTGGAATGGAACCTTGCCACGGACGGCAACTATGGGCCTCATACCCCCGGGGGATGCACGACCTGCCAGGGTGCGGTAACGATTGTGGGTTCGTCCGTTTCGCGGAACGTTTCGTATTACATCGTCGCACAGGTATCCAAATTTGTACCTTCGGGATCGGTTAGGATCGCCTCCACGTCTCCCGGCAGCCTGGTCAGCACCGCCTTCCTGACCCCAGTGGGAAAAAAGGTGCTCGTCGTTGTCAATACCGGATCGGCCGTCAGCCCTTTTGTCATCACCTACCAGGGGAAAGGGGTTTCGGTCAGCCTGAATCCCGGGTCCGTTGGAACATTTATATGGTAAACGTCATTTTAGCGCTTCCGCGCAAACACTATATGAAGTATCTGCTTATCCTCACATTTTGCATGGCCGGAAGGCTGTGCGCCCAGAACGTCGTGGTCTACACCACCGCCTCGGGCACCCCGTTAAGGCTCGCACCCACGGATACCCTGACTTTCCAGGAGATGGCTCAACCCTCGGAAAGGGACATCTGCGTTTTCGTGGACCCCACCAAGTCCTTTCAAACGATGTTGGGTATCGGGGGCGCATTGACCGACGCCTCGGCAGAAGTCTTTGCGAAGCTCTCCAAACCCGTCCAGGCACAACTGCTGATGGCATATTATGATCGCTCCGCCGGGATCGGCTATTCCCTGGCGCGCACCAACATCAACAGTTGCGACTTCTCAAGCGACAGCTACACGTATGTGGCCGATGGGGATACTGCGCTGAAAACGTTTTCCCTGGCGCACGATTTGCGCTACCGCATCCCGCTCATCCGTCAGGCCATCGCCGCAGCGGGCGGACACCTGCCCCTCTTCGCCAGCCCCTGGAGCCCTCCAGGATGGATGAAAACAAATGGCGAAATGTTGCACGGCGGAAAATTGAAGCCGGAGTATTATCAAGTGTGGGCCAACTATATGGTGCACTTCATCAAAGCATATGAAAAGTTGGGCATACCCGTCTGGGGCGCCACCATCCAAAACGAGCCCATGGCCACCCAAACCTGGGAGTCGTGTATTTATACCGCCACCGACGAACGCGATTTTCTGAAAAATAACCTGGGACCGACTTTTGCACGGGATGGTTTGGCGTCTAAAAAAATCATCGTTTGGGACCATAACCGCGACCTCATATACCAGCAGGCCAGTACCATCTTTGAGGACCCCGCCGCCGCCAAATATGCCTGGGGGCTGGGTTTTCACTGGTACGAAGACTGGAGCGGGGGAGATCAGCAATTCGACAATGTCGCCCTGGTCCACGAGACCTTCCCCTCCAAACCTCTGATGCTGACTGAGGGATGCATCGGACCTTTCAACTTTGACAGTTTACAGAGTTGGTCGCTTGGCGAGCGCTACGGCCGTTCCATGATCCACGACTTCAACAACGGAGCGGTGGGCTGGACCGATTGGAATATCCTTCTCGACGAGCAGGGTGGGCCCAATCACGTTTCCAATTTTTGCTTTGCACCAGTGCACGCCGACCTGCGTACCGGGCAGCTCATCTTTACCAATTCCTATTACTATATCGGCCATTTTTCCAAATTCATCCGCCCTGGCGCACGGCGCGTCATCAGCTCTTCGAGCCGGAGCGCCCTGGAGACGACGGCCTTCCTCAACGAGGACGGAAAACTCGCGGTCGTCGTCCTGAACCGGACGGATGACCACGTCCCTTATTGGCTGTGGATCCATGGCCGCGCCGCATGTACGGTCAGCCCACCGCATTCCATTCAGACAATCGTCATCTCGAACAGGCTCAGACCATCCTTGTAGTGCTCTGGAATGGGAGCCTCGGGTTTGAAGAATTTGTACCCGATGAGGCGGAAGCCGCAGCGGACGTAGTAATCGATCAGCCTGGGGTTGTCGGAAAAAGTGTCGAGGCGGACGTATTTTTTACCCAGGGACTTCCCATGGTCTTTTGACCATTCGATGATTTCTTTTACATACCCGTTGCCCTTAAAGGCCGGGTTTGTCACGATCCGATGGAGGTACAGGCTCGGCTCGCCATCCTCCCATACAATGGGGTCTTCGTATTGCACTGAAAAGACGCACGCGATTTTGTTGTTGTCTTCGATTTTCCAGTGGCGCCCTTCTTCGATTTCTTTTATGAGCAGGTTTCTGTCAAACCCGGGCCAGTACCGGTGGAATACGGTTTTTTGGAACTCGATGCCTAGACGGTAGACCTCGAAGATTTCGTCGACGTCGGGGAGGTTGCTGGGGAGAACCATACCCGCAATTTGCTTTATTTTGGGAGCTTCGCCAAGTATTGGTTGAAATATACGACGCGTCCGTTTTTGACCTGCCAGTTTTCCTGCATCAGGATGGTATCGGCTCCGGATTTTTGATAGCGTCTTTCGGCCGACCAGATACGGATCCAATCCGCCCCGTCTACCTTTTCGCTTTCCCATTTCGTTATATCGAAGCGCATGGAATCCAAGCCTGCTATGTCTTTTTGTGCGAACGCCAGGAGTTGTTCCGTGGGCCCGTGAAAGCGCATGCCCGAAGCGTCTTCATAGATGACGGTATCGGCGAAGTAGGGTTTCATCTCCTGGATATGGCCCGATTCGAAGGCCTTCCATATTTTCATGACGTTATCGGACGCTTCGTCCGATCCTGTCGCAGGTGACGGCTGTTGGGTGCATGCGCTCAGGAGTAAGGCCGTGATGATCGCTTTTTTCATATTTTATTTTGGGATATATGTAGCCAGGACATAAGCTAAAGATGACCACAAATTAGCCTTTTTCTACTTGATTGGGTAATTGTCATCTTCATAAAATTGGGAGGTCCACAAATCCCCGTGACGTTCGAGTTTTACCATTACAGAATATTCTCGCTTTTCGCCAGTCATTAAATCAAGGTATTTTATCACGGTCTTATAATAGATAAACACCG
>CAZJDB010000075.1:0-28899 GCA_964544695.1 uncultured Chitinophagaceae bacterium | reverse complement strand
CTTGATCCATTTCCCTATGGCTTGTTCAGGGGTGTAGCCCAACTTTTCGGCGGCGCTTCGGTTGATCAGGACGGCTTTGCTAGAATCCGTGGGATACTGGGGGGAAAAGTTCCGGCCTGCAATCACCTTCAAACCAAGCGTCTGCACCAGTTGAAAGTCCGAATATTCGGTGTTCATCAACAGCTTTTCGCCGGGTTTGGCTTCGGTTTCAAAGGTGTACGTATCGTGGAATCCCCCCGGCTCCCCGGACATCAGGGACACGCTCATCACGGATGGGTCTTGTTGTGCGGTGAATTTGAAGGTCCTCTTGTTTTTGTCAATGTCGTTGTTGTCGATCCGAACGAGCATGCTTTCTTCCTTGGAGAAGCCCAAATTCTGCGATTTGACGAAGTGGATTTGGCTGGCGATGACGGTGATGCAAATGATGAGTCCTACGGATACACCAAATTGGAATACGACGAGGGCTTTGCGGAAAAAAGATCCCCCTTTACCTACCCTCAATTTTCCTTTCAACGCCTCGATGGGAGAAAACGAAGACATGACCAAAGCCGGGTAAATGCCCGCGAGCAAGCCAATCACGAGAATAATGCCTCCCAGGCAGGCGTAGGTCCAGGGGTCCTTCCAAAAGGAGGGCGCCTGGTAGCCGAGCAATTCGTTGTACGCGGGTTGAAGGATTTGCAGCAGGAGCAACGCCAGGATCGAAGAAGCGGTGGCATAAAGGAAGGCTTCCAGGATGAATTGTCCGATCAGTTGGCCGCGCAAGGCCCCCATGACCTTTCGGATACCTACTTCTTTGGATCGGTCCGAGGCGCGGGCGGAGGCGAGGTTCATGAAGTTGATGCAGGCGATGACCAGGATCAGGATGGCAATGGACATAAATACGAAAACGATCTTTTTATCCCCATGCTTGGCGCTATCGAATGGATCGACGCTGAAATAAACATCCTTCAGGGGTTGCATGCCCAGGTCCATTTTGAACCCCGAGGCGGTATAATATTTCCCCATGTATTTATCCATGAACGCCGGGAAGCGGCTCAAGAGCGTTTTGGGGTTGGCGTTGGGTTTCAGCAGCAGATAGGTATACAGTCCATTGTTAGGGAACATACCCAGGGAATCAAAGAACTTCCAGTTGGAAATGGGAATCACCATATCGAAATTCAGGTGCGAATTCGAGGGCACATCCTCGGCAATCCCCGTCACTTTCAGGGGCATCTCCTGGTTCATCTGTATAATCTTGCCCATGGGATCTTCGTCCCCGAAATATTTTTTGGCGGTGCTGGCGGTCAGCACGATGCTATGCGGTTCGAGGAGCACAGTAGCGGGATCACCTTTGAGCAGGTGGAAATCGAAGAGCTGGAAAAAATCGGTATCAGTGATGTATACCCGCGTCTCGTTAAAGGAGTTGGTCTTATAGCTGAACAGGTCGTTGTCGGGGCTGACCCTCACCGCCCTTTCGATGATATCGGGATAATCATTTTTCAGGGCTATGGCATAGGGGCCCGAAACCCAGGCGATGTCTTGCTTCGACCCCGTATGCATCAGGTCCGCCTGGCGCACGATGCGGTAAATGCTTTTCCCTTTGGTGTGGAAGCTGTCGTAGCTCAGCTCGTGCTTGATGTAGCCGAAGAGCATCAAACAGCAGGTGATACCTACGGTCAGGCCCAGAAGGTTGATGACGGAAAATATCTTTTGCTTTCCCAGGTTTTTGAAAGCGAGGAGGAGGTAGTTTCTTAGCACTTTCAGCAGTTTGCGTTTCGGATGCTAATAAAGTGCCAAGCGCTATGTCATTGGCCAACAAGGTGTTCTCTGGGACTTGTTGTACGCTTTCGATACAATGGGTGTCCGCTTATATCTGGGAGCTGGACTCTCCCCACACGCTGGCTTCATCGAGCAGGGAGACGTCTTCGGGATGAAGTTTTAGCTGCACGCCTTTGATGAGGCTTTTCACTTGTTCCGCGCTGGTGGCGCTGGCGAGGGGGGCGGTGATCGTGGGACGCGTCAGGAGCCACGCCAGGGCTACAGCGGTCTGGTCGGTGTTCCGGCGGTCGCTGATGATGTCGAGGGCGTGGAGGACACCCAGGCCTTTGGGGGTGAGGTATTTCTTTACCCCTGCACCGCGGGGAGATTTGTTTAGGTCGGCCTCGGTGCGATATTTTCCGGTGAGGAAGCCGGAGGCAAGGGAATAATAGGGAAGCACGCCCAGGCCCTCATTTTCGCAAATGGCGAGCAGGTCTTTTTCGAAGCCTTCCCTTTCCATCAGGTTGTACATGGGCTGGAGGCTCTCGTACCGGGGAAGGTGTTGGGTCTCGCTGGCCTTCAGGGCAGCCGTCAGGCGCTCCGCGCTGAAATTGGAGGCGCCAATGACGCGGACTTTACCGGCCTTGATCAGCGTTGCATACGCCTGGAGGGGTTCCTCCACGGGTGTTTCGAGGTCGTCCCAGTGGCTTTGGTAGAGGTCGATATGGTCGGTTTGGAGGCGCTTGAGGGATGCTTCGACTTCCTGCAGGATATAATCCTTCTTCAGGTTTTTCGTCGTGCTGGAGCCCATGGGGGCGCCAACCTTGGTGGCCAGGATGATTTTGTTTCGCTTTTTGCTGAGCCCGAGCCATTTTCCGATCATGCTTTCGGATTCACCGCCCTGGTGTCCGGGTACCCAGCGGGAATAGACGTCGGCGGTATCGATGAAGTCGTAGCCGGCGTCCACGAAGGCGTCGAGGACGGCAAAGGAGGCTTTTTCGTCAGCGGTCCAACCGAATACGTTGCCCCCGAGCATGAGGGGGGCTACTTGAAGGGGTGATTTTCCCAGGTGTCGCTTTTCCATGGCCCAAAGGTAGGGCCCCGGCCTATTGTGATAATGCCCCTGACAAAGTGTCATCGAATTGCTTATTTTTCGCTAATTTTGTCTTTCACTATGGATCAAGCCGTTTTGCATAATGTACAGGATGAAAACAGGCAGGGGGAAGCCTATGCTCCCTTCGCCGGGGACCCGATTGTGTACAGGAAAAAATTCTACATAGAGAGCTACGGGTGTCAGATGAATTTCAGCGACAGCGAGATCGTAGCCTCCATTCTTCAAGAGCAGGGTTTTGGAGCGACCCGGGATGCAGGGGAAGCCGACCTGATCCTGATCAATACCTGTTCTATCCGGGAAAAAGCAGAACAAACGGTGCGCAAGCGCCTGACCGAATTCAGGAAGGTCAAGGACCAGAAACCCGGTCTCCTTGTCGGGGTCCTGGGCTGTATGGCCGAGCGCTTGAAGGCCAGGTTCCTGGAAGAAGAGCAACTCGTGGATATGGTGGTCGGGCCTGACGCCTACCGGTCACTACCGGCGCTGGTGGAAGAGGCGTCCACCGGGCAAAAGGCCGTAAACGTTCTTCTCAGCCGGGAAGAAACGTATGCGGACATTTCACCCGTCCGCCTGGATGGGAACGGCATTAGTGCATTCGTCAGCATTATGCGGGGGTGCAACAATATGTGCTCTTTCTGCGTGGTTCCTTTCACGAGGGGCCGGGAACGGAGCAGGGACCCCCACTCCATCGTGGCTGAATGCCGGGATTTGGTTGGGCGCGGGTATAAGGAGGTGACGCTCCTCGGCCAAAATGTCGATTCCTATTATTGGGATGGGGTTGTGACTTTTGCAAACCTGCTCGAACGGGTGGCCGAAATCAGTCCGGGCTTGCGCATCCGCTTTTCCACCTCTCATCCTAAAGACATTACGGATGAGGTCCTTCACGTTATGGCGCGGCACGAAAATATCTGCAAGTATATTCACCTGCCCTTGCAAAGCGGCAGCACCAGGGTCCTACAGATGATGAACCGTACCTACACCAGGGAATGGTATATGAGTAAGATCAACCGGATCCGCGAAATCCTGCCCGGTTGCGGCATCAGCAGCGACATCATTGCAGGGTTTTGTTCGGAAACGGAGGAGGATCATGCCGATACACTGGACCTGATGGGGTACGCCCGCTACGATATGTCTTACATGTTTATTTACAGCGAGCGGCCCGGGACCCTGGCGGCAAGGCGGTATAGCGACGACATCCCCAAGGAGGTGAAACAGCGAAGGCTTGAAGAGATCGTGCAACTGCAAAACGGGCTTTCCCTGGAAAGCAACCGCGCCGATATTGGCAAAACGTTTATAGTATTAATAGAAGGCGATTCGAAACGGAGCGATCAGCATTGGATGGGTAGGAATACCCAGAATAAGGTGATCGTTTTTCCCAAGGGAAAGGTTCCGCTGGATAAAGGAGATTATGTGCGCGTGACCGTGGAAGACTGCACCCAGGCGACCTTGCTGGGGCGGATCGCTGATTAAAACGACTTATGGACATTCAATCGATCAAAAACAGATTTGGCATTATAGGCAACCACCCTGCCCTTAACTACGCCATCAGCGTAGCGGCACAGGTGGCGGGAACGGATTTGAGCGTACTGATCATAGGAGAAAGCGGAGTGGGAAAGGAAGTTTTTTCCCAAGTCATCCATACCCTTTCCACGCGCAAGCATAACCCCTTTATCGCCGTGAACTGCGGTGCCATCCCCGAAGGGACCATCGATTCAGAACTGTTTGGCCATGAAAAGGGCTCTTTCACCGGCGCCGTGGACAGCAGAAAGGGTTATTTTGAAACCGTAAGCGGGGGTACCATTTTCCTGGATGAAATCGGAGAAATGCCCCTGGGCACCCAGGCCCGCCTGCTGCGCGTACTGGAGTCGGGGGAATTCATTCGCGTGGGTTCTTCCAAGGTCCAGAAAACCGATGTGCGGGTTATCGCCGCCACCAATAAGGACCTCCTGGAATTCACCCAGGAGGGACGCTTCCGGGAGGACCTGTATTACAGGATGAGCACCGTGCCCATCCACGTACCGGCCCTGAGGGAACGTCCCGACGACATCCCCCTCCTTTTCCGGAAATTTGCCACTGACTTCGCCGAACGCTACCGGACGACGCCCGTTTTGCCCGATGAAGAGGCCCGGCGGGTACTGATCGGCTACCCCTGGCCCGGAAATGTGCGGGAACTGAAAAATATTGCGGAACAAGTTTCCGTTCTATCTCAGAGCAAGGTCCTGACCGCCTCCGAGCTGAGACACTTTCTGCCCGAGCAGGGGAACGGCAACCGCCTTCCCATGCTGGCCCCCAGCGGCGCCAACGGGCACGGTGAATTCGCCAACGAGCGGGAGATCCTGTATAAGCTTTTCTTTGATATGAAGAAGGACGTTAACGAGCTCAAGAAAATGTTCTTCGACGTATTACAAAATCCGCAATCCGTCAACGCGGCCAGCCTGGCGGCAGCCCTTAAGCCCGAGCAGTCGTATGGAGAGATCACCCAGGGAGACTTCGTACACCAGCCGGTGATCACCAACCAGAACTCGCATCCTGTACTACTGGACCACAACGACATCCATGAACACGTCGAGGTGGAAGAGTCTCTGAACATTATGGACAAGGAAAAGGAGCTGATCGTCAAGGCCCTGAAAAAGCACAAGGGCAAGCGAAAGGATGCTGCCCTGGACCTGGGCATCAGCGAACGTACCCTATACCGGAAATTGAAAGAGTATGACATTGATGAATGATGAAAAAACTTTTTATGAAACGCATTTTCATTGCATTGCTGGCCTTGGCTCCCTTGTCCGGCTGCGGGGTATATTCCTTTAGCGGAGCCAGTATCGATCCCAAGGCCAAAACCATCCAGATCGATAATTTCGATAACAAGGCGCAGTTCGTCAACCCTTCCCTGGCGCCCCAGTTGTTGCAGGCCGTGGTAAAGAAGATCACGGGTCAAACACGTTTGTCCCAGGTCAGCAACGGGAATGCGGATTACGAGGTCGGCGGGTACGTCAGCTCCTACGGGGTGAGCAACGCGGGCATCAGCAACCAGCAGGCCTCCAGTTCGCGGCTGGTGGCTACCTTCCACATCATCTTCCACAACCACCTCGACCCGACGGGCAAGACCGTGGGCCCGGCGGACTTCGAAGACGACGTAACGAGCAGCGTGGATTTCCCGGCCCAGTCGAGCTTCTCCCAGGCAGAGGCCGGCCTGTTGAGCACCATCGTCACGAACATGTCCAACGACATATTCAACCGCCTTTTCTCCAGTTGGTAAATTTTATATAGATTCAAAAGATGAACGCAGAGTTGTTATACGAGGCTTTGAGCGACCCGGGTTCCCTCGAACAGTTGAACGAACACGAGCTGAAAAGGCTGATCAGTGCCCACCCCTATTTCTCCGTAGGCCAACTGCTGTTGGCCAAGAAATACCGGACGGAAGAAGATAAGGATTCCTATCAAAAACAGCGGGAGCACCTCCATGCGTTCTTTCGCAATCCGTGGTGGCTCTTTTACCAGTTGGAGCTTTCGGACCAAAGCGATCACCATCAATACGTATATACGCAACACTATCAACCGGCTGCGGCTTTCGAAACGATCGCGAGGCCGGGAGTGCCGAAGGATGTGGCGCCTCCGCCCGAGCCGGAGGTAGTGGTTCAGCCGGTGTCCGTGACGGAGCCGGAGGCAGGGCAACCGCAGGCGGCGCAGCCGGAGGCCATGGTGGTGACGGCGACGGAGGTGGCGGAGGTTTGGCCGGAGACGCACTCTCCGGAAGTGCCCGGGGAGGCGCCCGGGGAGGCGTGGCCGGAGACGCACTCTCCGGAAGTGCAAGAAGCGGCGGAAGAGCCGGAGGCGGAACCATTGGTGGCGGGCGAGCCCGTGGCGGCGGAAGAGCCGGGGGCGGAGCCATTGGTGGCGGGCGAGCCCGTGGCGGCGGAAGTGCCGTGGGCGGAGGCAGCGGAGGAGGCGGAGGCGGCGGAGGCTTTGGAGCCGGAGGCGGAGGAGGCGGTAGCGCCCGAGGAGACGGTGGTGGAGCCGGTGGAAGCGCCCAGGCGGGCCTTTGTGCCTTGGCCAGGAATGGATGAAGAAATCGTTGATATACCTACTTTGATGGGTGCGCCCGAGGCATCCTCGGGGGAAACCGCGGGGAAACTGCCGGAACCCTTTCTTCCGTATATGGTAACGCCCACGAATGGGCATGCACCGATGGAAGACACGTCGCGTTCGGCCGAGGAAGCCGCTTACCTGGCGGAGCCCGAAGAACTGCCCTTGCCTGAAGACGGAGACGAAGGAGAGGCCCCGCCCATGGTCAAGGAATTCCCCACCGCCGAACCCGCGCCTTTCCCTTTCAGCATCACCCCACTTTCCCACGATTTCGCATTCGAGCCCCTGCATACCGTCGATTACTTTGCTTCCCAGGGTATCAAGATCGACCTCGACGATCCCCCCAAGGACAACTTTTCACGCCACCTAAAGAGCTTTACGGAATGGCTCAAGTCGATGAAACGCCTCAACCCCCTGGACCCCATGGAAGACCTGGATGCGGCTACCGAGGCGGAGATACAATTGCTGGCTTCAAACGCCAATAACCAAAGGGAAGCCATCGTCACCGAATCCATGGCGCACGTTTGGGTGTTGCAGGGTAAAATACACAAGGCCATTGAGGTGTATCACAAATTAAGTTTGCAACATCCCGAGAAAAGGGCGTATTTTGCGGGCAAAATTGAACATTTAAACAAGTTGTAAAATGGTTTGGATTTTCCTGGTGTTGGTGGTCATTGCCTGTGTCGTCCTGAGCATATTGGTCCTGGTGCAAAATTCCAAGGGAGGCGGCCTTTCGGGTAGTTTTTCAGGGTTTAGCAACCAACTTATGGGGGTCAAGAAGACCACGGACGTATTGGAACGCGGTACCTGGCTGTTCGCCATCATCATAGCCCTCCTCTGCCTGACGTCGGGTTTTTTCATTCCCCATGAATCGAACAGAGCCACTCAGCGCACGCAGCAACAGCAGCAACAACAGGCCCCTGCCGGTCAGGCAAGGCCCTAGTTAATATAAAGATATTCAACGGATAAAGGGAAACCCTCCATATATTTGGCAGGGTTTTTTACGTTATCCTAATCGTATGCGAAGAATCCTTACTCTACTATTGATCCTCGTCATTGTAGGCCTTGCCTACGTCGGCTGGCTGGTCTTTGGGCCGGCTACCGCTTTTTCCTCCCAAAACAAGTCATTGTACATCCATTCGGGCAAGGCGGACAGGGCTTCCGTTATTGAGACGCTATCCTCCGGGGAATACATTAATCATGTGTCTGTGTTCGACCAACTGGCGGGGCGCATGGGGGTTTGGGAAAAAATCCGACCAGGGAGGTATGAGATCCCCGAAGGCGCCAGCCTGCTGCAAGTCCTGCGTATCCTCAAGAATGCGCATCAAACACCCATCCGCCTGGTGTTGACCAAGGTCCGCACCAAGGAGGAGTTGGCTTCAGCGCTGGGCAACCTCTTTGAATGCGATTCCGCTTCGGTGATGCAGTTTATGGAAAACCCGGACTCCACGAACCTTTTCGGTCTCGATACCAGCGACATCATGACTTCGGTGATTCCCAATACTTACCTGATATACTGGGACTGCACACCAGGGCAGCTTTTCCATCGCTTTTACCAGGAACAAACGCATTTCTGGACACCGTTACGACGGTCGGAGGCCTCCGCGCAGGGGCTGACACCCGTTCAAGCATATATCCTGGCGTCGATCGTGGAGGAGGAAACACACAAGGAAAGCGATAAGCCCCTGATTGCAAGTGTTTATCTGAACCGCCTTAGGAAAGGGATGCGCTTGCAAGCCGATCCCACGATCAAATTTGCCATGGGTGATTTTTCGCTGAAGGAAATTTATTTCGTTTACCTCAAATTTCAAAGCCCATACAACACTTACATCAATAGCGGCCTGCCTCCGGGACCCATTTGTACCCCGGCCATTAAGACCATCGATGCGGTTTTGGAGGCACCCCGGACGGATTATCTATATTTTGTGGCCAAGGCGGATCTTTCGGGATATTCCGTATTTACTTCGGATTATAAGACGCAAATGATCAATGCCAAAGCCTTTCATGATGCCACGGAGGGTCCGAAAAAGCGATGACTAAGCTGGAACGGCGCATATTGAATTTCGGGCCGATCCGGTATTTGGTGAATTGCACCAAAAAATGGTACTGGCCCGGGTTTGAAAAACAGCCCCTGCACGACGTGTTGTTCGCTTTCTTCAGGCAAATCCGTAAAGTCGGGTTGAACGACCGGGCGGCGGCGATTTCCTTCAATTTCATCATGACCATTCCGGCGGCCCTGATCTTCATTTTGACGATCATTCCGTATTTACCCATTTCGGGCCAACTAACGCGGGAGCTTTTCAACGTGGCCAAGGATATTACGCCGAGTTCCAACACGTATACCTGGGTGCACAACCTGATCACCGACTTTCAGGACAAGACGCACGGGGGCCTCCTGTCCCTGGTGTTCCTGGTCGTCGTGTATTATTCTTCCAACGCGACAAGGGGGATCATGCGCACCTTCGACCGTTCTTTCAAGGAGGTTTCAAACCGGAACTTTTTCCGCAACCGCTGGAGTGCCATTCGCCTGACAACGATCCTGGTGTTGCTGGTCCTGGGCTTCATCCTGCTCCTGGCAACGCAAAAAAACCTGTTGTCCATGATTTTGCATAACCAGGGGATCAAAAGGGCCGGCATCCGCTATACCATCCAAATCCTGCGCTGGGTGGTGATCGTGCTCCTGTTCTTCTTTTCGGTGGCCTTCATTTACAAATATGCCCCGGCAAGCCGCAGGAAATGGAAACTCCTTTCCCCGGGGTCGGTCCTGGCTACGGCGCTGATCGCCACGGTGACCGGATTTTTTTCATTCTGGGTCAATCATTTTAATAACTTTAGCCGGTTGTATGGCTCGATCGGCACGGTTATGGTTCTGATGCTGCTGATATACCTGAATTCGCTGTTCCTGCTGATTGGTTTTGAACTGAATGTAGCTATCAAGGCCGTGAAGGCTTCCCGGGAACGGGCTGTCCGCAATACCTAAACCTTTGTCATATGTTTTCCTTCCTTTCCGTGCTCATCCTTTGGATGAACACCACCATGACGGTCACCAGTCCGGATTTCAAAGCCGGGGAAATGATCCCTGTCCAATTTACCTGTAAGGGACAAAGCACCAGTCCTGCACTGCATTTTTTTAGCGTTCCCGCCGGAGCCAAGAGCCTGGCCATCATCATGCATGACCCGGACGCCCAGCGTCCTGGTGGATTTACGCATTGGGTGGCCTGGAACATCCTGCCTTCGATGACCGATATTCCCCGGGATTTCAAGGGTGCGGTTCAAGGCCTCAATGGGGCGGATAAAGAGGGATACATGGGGCCCTGCCCGCCCAGCGGCGTCCACCACTACCACTTCATGGTCTATGCCCTGGATGTGACCCTGAACATCGATCCCAAATCGCACAAAGCCGACCTGGAGAAGGCCATGGAAGGCCACGTGCTGGCTAAGGGAGAATTGGTGGGATTGTTTGCGGCGGGGAAATGATTTAATTTTGGGGTAATAAATTTTGCGGCTATGCGATACATTTTTCTGTTGCTGCTGATGGCGGGGCTGCGTCCTTCTCCCCTGCCGATCGGTTCCTCCCTCCCCGCGGGAGATGTAAAGATGAAAGACATTTCCGGCGCCATGGTTTCCTTCGATGACGCGCGCAAAAGCCAGGGTCTCCTGGTGATGTTCACGTGTAACACTTGTCCCTACGTGGTGCGCAACCAGCAGCGGACGCGGGATATCTGCGCATATGCTTTGGCGCATAATATCGGGGTCGTTTTATTGAATGCTAACGAAGCCCAGCGCGGAGATGAAGATTCGTATGCAGCCATGCAGGCTTATGCACACGACCAGGGGTATCATTGGTATTACGCGGTGGACGCCGGGTCCAGGATGGCTGATTTGTTTGGCGCCAGCCGGACGCCGGAATGCTACCTGTTCGATAATGGTGGCAAACTGGTGTATGAAGGAGCCATCGACAACAATCCGGGGGATCCGGATCATGTGACGCGGACGCACCTGCACATTGCCATGGATGAGATGCTGGGCGGGAAAGATGTAACGGTGAAAGAGAGCCGGTCCGTGGGGTGTCAGATTAAGCGGAATTAGTTTCCGTGACTGTCCGCCAGTAGCGCTTGCAAGGCTTTTCGGAATTGCGCGGGGCTGAGTTCGCCTTCGTAAAATTTTCTGTATCCTGTTGCGGGGTTGATGAATATCGAGGATGGGATCGCACCCGTCCAGGTACTGTCTATTTTCGGACCGAAGACATTGGCATCCGTTTCATTCAACCAGGCGATGGGTGCATGAAAACCCTGTTTGGTTGCGAAATCGCGGATTTTATCGGGGTAGTCATTGGGGAGGTCCAGGCTCAATAGGAGGATATCAACTTTGCCTGCGGCAGCGCTGTCGGTAATGCGCTGGAAATAGGGGATTTCTGCCACGCAGGGTTTGCAGAAGGTCGCCCACAGGTTCACGATGACGGGTTTCTTTTCGTTTTGCATGTAACGCGTAAGGTCATCGATGGACCACTTGGGAATGGCTTGTTGCAGGAGTAAGAGCAGGGTGATCATAGTATTCATACAGGTTCCTCCGCGATAAATCCCCATTCGGTGCGTAGGTGCTCCAGGGTTTTGTCTTCCAGCTTGGGGTGTTCATAATGCCCCGCTCCCTTTTTTTGGCGATAAGCTTCGTAAAGACTCACGGCGCAGGCTACCGAGATGTTCAGGGAGCGGATGATCCCTACCTGGGGGATGATGAAATTACCGTCGGTGTATTTCAGGATGTCGTTATTCACCCCTTCATGCTCGTTTCCGAAGACCAGTGCCACCTTGCGCGTGAGGTCAAGGTCGTACAGGCTTAGCGAGGACTCCCCCAAGTGTGTCGCCAGGATAACGTCGTAATTCCGCCTGATGTTTTCGAAGCACTTTTGGGGGTCCGTGAATTGATGGATGGTCAGCCATTTGCTGGCGCTGGACGAGCTTTTTTTACCCCATTTCTTATGAGGGCCTATGCGGGTATTAAGGATGAAGATTTCCTGGATGCCCACTGCGTCGCAGGTGCGCATGACGGCGGAAATGTTGTGGGGATCGAAGACGTTTTCCAGCACAACCGTAAGGTCGTTTTGCCGTTTTTGCAATACGGACGTCAACCGGGCATGGCGTTCGGGGGTCATTATGGCCCAAAGATAGGCCATTATCCCCGGGCTTCTGTGGGTGGGCCGATTACGTTCCGCTGTGCGAGTTTCGTTTTTACCCAGCTTTCCACCTTGAAATTGATGGGCTCCAGAAAAGCTGCGATCAAGAGGAGGATCACCATTTCCCATAGAGGACTGTCTTTGGTCCAATCGCTGATCCAGGGAAAGGTCAGGTCGGTCACGAACTCGAAGACCAGGAGGAGGTTCATGATGGCCAGGAATTCGATGATGCGGGGTTTTACTTTTACCCGGTAGAGGAATACAACGAGAAGGAAGAAAACGGGTATGAACAGGGCGATAGCGATCAACTGGAGGTTTTTTCGCGTCCTTTCTCCGGCTTGTCTTTTCTGATCCGCGAGCTGTTGCTGGCGGACGTTTTCTTCAAAAGTCATGGTTTGGATATCCTTGAGGCGCTCCTGACTATATACACTATCCTGCAGCACAATCGTGAGCTTCAGATATTTGAAGGAGCTGTCGGATCGCCCCTCCGACTCGAAAATGGACTCGATGAACCTGCTGGCTTCAAGTTCCCGTTCCATGAAATCGTTGGTCCTGGCCACTTCCTTAGCCTGGTAAGCGAAGTGCAGGGCCGAATCTTTCCGGCCTTCCCTCAGGAAGAGCTTGGCGTCTCCCAAACTGCTCACGCAATAATTTTCAAATTCCCGGGTCTCGAAGCCGGCTTCCATACCTAAGGAATAGTATTGGTGGGCCAGGCGGTGGTTACCTGATTCGGCATACACGGAGGCCAGGTTGTTCAGCTCGTCGCTGATGGCAACCCGGTCATTATCGGCTTTCGAATCGTGATATGCCTGATCGCTGTAGTATAGGGCGGAATCGAGCTTGCGCAAAGCCAGGTAGCAATCCCCGATATTGCTCAGGGCGCGTTCGTATTTCCATTTCTGTGGTAATCCACGGGTTAGGGCGAGGGTTTGAAAAAAATAGTCTAAAGCCCGCCGGTAGTCTTTCTGGAAATAATACAATCCCCCCAGGGCATTCATGGCGTCCGCCTCGGCCTCGGGGTCGCCCGTCTTTTCAGCCAGTTTAAGCGAAGTCAACCCCAGGTTGAGTGCGTCGGGATAATTCCCGGTAAAGACCTGGTGGCTTGCCATGATGCTGTATGCGTAAGATTGCCCTTTCAGGTAACCAAGGCGCTGGGAGAGTTCAATGCAGTTACGGGCGAAATAATAAGCGGAGTCGTATCTCGAATATAAATAGGCGTGTGAAAGGACTTCATATAGGTATACCTTATGGGTGTCTTCCCCTGCGGTTTTCAGGCATTTGAACAAACTGTCCACGTTGGTGGGTTGAGCTGAGCCAGGAGTGAGGGCGACGAGGCAAAGGACAAGTAAGGACAAGCGCATATTGGGGCAATTGTGCCTTAAATATCGCCTATGCTGGCCATTCCTGATTGTTGAAATAAAATTTGCGAAGTCGATCGGTTGCGCATATATTTGCAACCGAATGGTTGTATAAATTAAAAACCAACCGCTATATGAAAAAACTTCTCCTTGCCGGATTTTATCTGATCATCGGTTTGCAGGCAATATCCCAAACCTCCTTTTCCCCCGTGGTTAAGAAATTCATCGACTACGATACCTCGGTCATCGCCTTTACCCATTGCAGGCTCGCCGATGTCAAACACCTGAAAGTGCTGGAAGACCAAACAGTGATCGTCACCAACGGAATAATAACCGCGGTAGACGATAGCAAAAAACTTCCGGCCCCTCCCAACAGCACCGTCATCGACCTTACCGGGAAATCCCTATTGCCGGGATTCGTCCTGCTGCATGAACACATGTTCTATGCAGACTACTCCGCCGATTTCAGCTATTTGCATGTCAAACAATTGCCTTACACTTTCCCAAAACTATACCTGGCCTGCGGCGCTACGACGATTCGTACAGCCGGAAGCGTTGAGCCCTACTCGGACCTGAACCTCAAACGGGACATCGATCAGGGCAAGATACTCGGACCGGAAATGGACGTGACCGCCCCCTACCTGGAGGGAAAAGGCAGCATCTTCCCCGGGATGCATGAATTGAGTGGACCCGTAGAGGCGAAGGCCTTTGTCGACTTCTGGGCCGGCCAGGGGTGTACTTCTTTCAAGGGATATATGTTCGTGGATAAGCCTACACTGAAGGCCGCCATTGACGAGGCCCACGCCAAAGGACTTAAAGTGACAGGTCATTTATGTGCGGTTACTTACCGCGAGGCGGCGGAAATGGGCATTGACCAGTTGGAACACGGCTTTTCTGTCTCCACGGATTTTGTCCCTAACAAAAAGGAGAATGCCTGTCCATTGTTTTCGGCGCCCATCGCATCCGCGGATTCGCCTGGGGTAAAAGACCTGATCCGATTCCTCATCGATAAAAAAGTGACCGTGACGTCCACCCTGGCCGTCATCTACAACATGACTACCCTGGATACAACGATCCGTCCCGAAGTACTGGAGGCAATGGCGCCCGACACCCGGGATATGTTCCTCAATGTCTATAACAAAATGCGGAACTCCGGCGGCAATAAAGCCATGCTTGAGGAAATGAAGATGGAAAAGATGTTTTCGGATGCCGGGGGTTTGTTGACAGTGGGCACCGATCCCACCGGTAACGGTAGCACCCTGGCGGGATATGGCTCACAACAGTCCATTGAACTGTTGACGAATGCGGGGTTCACACCGATTGAGGCTATACGAATCGCGACATACAATGGCGCCAAGGCGATGGGACTGGAAGATAAGATCGGCTCCATCGAAGTCGGTAAGACCGCCGACCTGGTAGTCATCGATGGTGATATTTTTCAGCATATCGAAAACATCAGGAAGATCGTCTGGGTGTTTAAGAAAGGGGTGGGGTTCAATTCCCAAAAAATATTCAGCTCCGTGAAAGGAGAGGTCGGGAAATATTAAAAGCCATCAACCTGGCCTTTCACTCTTTCCAGTCCGGCCTGAACACCTTTGCGGATCATATTGCCATACCCATTATCCGGTAGATCATGTGTGCAGTTGTGAGCAAGCAAATAGTGGTCTTGAGCCTCCCGTAAGTTGCCAAGGTCTTCATGAGATTTTGCAACATTGAGATATAGCGAAGCATACAAAGAGGCTATATCCTGATCTGTTGTCTTACTGGCATATTCCAGCGCCGTCAAATTCCATCTCAGGGCCTCCACGAGATCGGACTGCACCCTGGCGAGATAATGCGCTGAGGTCACCATTTCGAGATCATTTTTGGCTAACTGCCAGGCCGCCAGGTATAGATCCCTGGCTTTTTCCAAATCGCCGCTATATTCGGTTTCAATGCCTCTTGTACATAGTTGTACCACCGGGTTTGAAGGATCATAAAGCATGATCTAAGATAATCAAAACCTTCCTCAATGGAAATTGGAAGAAGTTGGAGCCATCTACCAGACTTGAACTGGTGACCTGTTCATTACGAGTGAACCGCTCTACCAACTGAGCTAAGATGGCTTGTTTTTGCTTTGAAGGGGGCAAAAATAGCCTGTTTTGGGGAATTAAACAAAACGCCTGTCGGGGAGGATGCTAGTTTCGCTCATCCAATAACCTTTTTAATGCTTTTTTCCCATCCTCGTTACCCGGCCAGAGGGAGATGGACTTCCTGTACATGGCAATAGCTTCATCCTTGTGGCCATTATCGGCGAGAACCTGCGCATAGCTGTCATATGTGTTCCCGCTCTTGGGAAATAGCAGGGTATTTATCTTGAATACCTCAAGTGCGTAGTCATTATGATGGGGAAAAGAGGCCGAGAGCAGATCATACCCTAGCCGGTTTAACTCCATCTCATCGACATAATAGTGGGTCGTATCGTCCTTGAGCTGATTGAATACGGTTGCCGCCGAATCTATTCCGCCCTTCACCATAGCCTCCCCATATACTCTGGCCAGGGACTGCGCCCATTGAATTTTACGGGGTGGAATACCGTTTAGTATGTTGGAAACGGATATCATCAGGTCCAGGGGTGGATCGTCCGTATTATCATAGCAAATAATGGTTTGGTCCTGGTCCAGGTTATGGTGGAGGAAGGTCGTCAGGCCGACGATATGTCCATCGTGAAAGGCAAATTTGGTAAAGGGCGCTGTCTTGTTGTGGTAGAGGCTCCAACCCATTCCATATGATCTTGTACTTCCCGCCTGGTGATAGGCTTCTCCATTGTTGAGTACCACCGGGGTGAAAGCGGAATCCAGAAGCGCCTGCCTCAGCAGCTTCCCAGCCCTGAGCGCATTGTCGAAATGCCAGAGATCCTGCAACGTACTGACTACATTGCCAGGGCCCGCTATACCCTCCAGGTTGTAGTAGGTGTAATACCGATGATGATCAAGGGAGTCGACATTTAAGCGTTCGGTAAAATACATGGCGGGCATGGTATACCGGGTTGTATTGGGCATGTCCGGGGTCCGGATATAGGTCAATTTCATCCCTGCCGGGATAAAAATATGCTTCCGCATATAGTCGGGAAAGGGTATCCTGGTTACCCGTTCCACGAGTAGTGCCAGAACGAGGTAATTGAAATTATTGTAGCCCCACTGGTCACCAGGAGTGTATAATAAAGGTTTCCGGAGGGCCACCAACCTGTCATACACTTTTTGTCCGCTTAGGATTTCGTCAGGGTGATCCCGGATGTAGTCGGCCTCGAACCTTTCCAGGGGAGGGAGCCCTGAGGTATGGGTCAACAATTGCCTTACCGTAACCGCTGGGTAGGGGAAATCGGGAAGGTACCGGATACAGGGCGTGTCCAAATTAACCCGCCCGCCTTGTACCAGCTGGAGAACGGCAAGTGCGGTAAAGGGCTTGGACAGAGATGCCAGGTTGAAGTGGGTCGTATCCGTATTCAGGATCCCGGCAGCCCTGTCCAGGTAACCTGCCGATCGCTCATAAATGATGTGTCCATTTTCCGAAACCAGCAAGCTCCCGTTGAAAAGATGGTTGTCGGCCAATCCAGTCAATAAGGAATCGAGACGGGCGGGGATATCCTGGCTGAACCCTGCCAAAGTCGACCATAGGCAGATCGAAGTTATCATAACTTTCAACATAAGAAAGATTTCTTATCACAAGGGTAAGGATAAATTGACAGCCTAAGAAATAATTCTTATCTTTATTTTAAGCCATTTCTGCCTAGGGTTTTTACAACAAATTGCCGCCCGTCCGCAAATTCGCGGGGATAGGTTTTTCCATTCATGACAGGACCTTGATTTTATCTTTTTTGTCCCTGAAAACAGGTAAAAGGCATTGATCAGGACCATGGCGAAGAAGGCCATTTTCTCCTGGAATTTCATGTTGCGGAAAGTTGGTTTCCGGATAAAATACGAAATTAATCGTAAATTATTATTGGAAACCCGGAGGCAATAAAAAACCCTCACTTTGGGATGAGGGGTTTTGGGGCTTTTCAAGAATAGAGAATCTCCTCTTTTGGGCGAGGAGCGTGGAATATTTTTGAAGAATGTTTTTTTAAGAAAGGCCCGCTTGGAAAAGCGGGCCGCTTGCTAACCTATGAATAACACCTAATCGTTGTGAGAACAAAGTTATATCACGGGCCGATTTATACGTGTTAATTGGACACAAAGGGGTTCCTAACTGCTGGTTAAGGAGTCCTATGTATTCTTGCTGCGAATAAGTGTTGATTCTCAGTGATTGTCATCGGCGAGGTCGAATATCGACGACAACCTGAACACCTGAATTCCCGGTTCAGGCAGCAGCGCGGCATTGCGCAGGGCTTTGGACAATTCCCCGGCCTCTATGGGCCGGAATTGACCTCCCAAACCGAGGCGATTGAGGAGACGGACGAGTTGGAGGCTGAATTTCTCGAATGGCCTCGGTATGGGCCTGTTACCTACGATGGAGGCGGGTTGTAGTATGCGGATCCTTTCGAAAGGAAGCTCCCGGACGGCATTTTCCAACTCCCCTTTCATCTTCAGATAAAAGAAAAGGGAATGCGCGTTGGCGCCCGCAGACGAAACAATGACGTAGGTGGGAACGTTGTTGGAAGCGGCCGCTTTTGCAAAGGAAAATTGATAGGTAACATCTACCTGGTATTGGGCGGGTTTGTCTTTGGCGAGTTTGAGGGTCGTGCCGAGGGTGGAAAAAAGGACGTCGCCTTTCACGAGCGTACTCCATTCTTCGGGATGATCGAAGCGCACGATATGTTCTTCGAGTTTTGGGTGGATAATGCCGGTACTCCTTCTCACAAAAATGACGATGTGTTCGAAACGAAGGTCCGCCAGCAGGATTTGAAGGAGATGAGACCCTGTCAGACCGGTGGCACCAATGATAAGCGCTGTCTTCATGTTGGTAATGAAAAAACCCACCGACTCCTGCCAGGTGGGTTTGTAGGTTCAAATATGGGAAATGCGGATGGCTTAAGACTTATTTTACGTTTGGATGGTAAAATATTAGGATGAGCGGCTCCTAATTGATTAGGAAAAAGTCAACCCCAATAAAAACGCTACGACGCAGCCCAGCAGGACGTCTTCGGTTCTATCCAGTGCGATCTTCAAAGACGTGCGAAGGTCGGCGTGTTGTTGAATGGCGGGAATCATGACGATGGCTACGGGCGCCACTTTCCAGGAACTGGGGTATTTGGGGAAGGAGGTGGTTACCAGGATGGCGATGGTCAGGGCGATCATCATCGAAAGGAAATGAGCGCCCATCAAGGCCAGGCAGAGCGCGCCAATGATGCAGCCGAAAATGGTATTGATGGACCTCGTGATGGTATTGGTCTTCAGGTTGTCATAATCGGGTTCGGAGTTCCGGGACATGGGTTATTGCATACTGTCGAGCATTTTTCTGCCTTCGGCTTTTATAGCGGGGTCGTCTTCCGTTTGTACGGGTAAATGGACCAGCGTGGTGAGGGCGGCAAGTGCTTTTTCATTTTGGTCGTCGGCTTTATAGGCCTGGGCCATGTCCAGGTAATTGGCGATAAAACTGGGATTGACGGAGCGGCATTTTTCAAAACAGCGGATGGCCTCCTTGAGGCTGCCTGCGGGGATGGAGCCCCCATAGAATACTTTGGCTGCCGCTTTTTCGGTACCACTCAGGCCGTTCACGATGATATTCCATTGGCCCAGGATATAATAGGCCTTGAAATTGTTTCGGTCCAGCTCTATTGCTTTGTCAGTATATGATTTTATATCGCGCAGGGCTTCGGCTTTGTGCTTCCCGCCTTCGGCGGTGGCCATTTTGATGAGGGCGATGGCCATGACCAGGTGGGCGAGGGAGGAAGTGCTGTCCACCTTCAGGGCCTTGGAGGCATAGTCCTGGCCCTGGGTGAAGAATTCCATGGGCTTGCCTTTCTTTGGGTCCTGACGGCTCCCGATGCGGCAGGACAGGTCGGCGATGGCGATCAGCGCGGTGAGGTTGTCGGGTTGGATGACGATGACCTGTTGGTAGGTTTTCAGGGCGTCTTCTTCTTTGAGGTTTTTGACTTGTTGGGCGGCTTGTTGGTCCAGGTCGTCGGCGGTTTGGGCTGTGGCGGCGGTGCCGAGGCTGAGTGCCAGGGCTGTTGAGAGGACGATGCGTTTCATTGATGTAATTTAGCCATTTATTCAGTTTGAGGGTGTAGGCATGACTGATACACCTCCAAAATCCTCTTGGTAGGATCATCCGGGTATTCAGGAGAATCCTTAGTTCCATTGGTCAGAAAACGGATCACCTTGTTTTTATACAAATAATACCTGTACTCTTCCCAGCGGTCGGTCCTGGAATCGGGTGCCAATTCCTTTTTATATAGTTCCACTTTTTGGTACGCAAAAAATACCAACCCGTTTTTTATATACAATTCCCACCACCCTTGGCCCATTTCCCCAAAATCATGGGTCGTGATCTTACGCAGATTACCTGTGGAATCATAGTACAATGTTTCCTCCCCTCCCTCCGTCGACCCCCCCCAGACATCCTTGGTTTCTGCTTTAAAGGAAGCCGAATGCGCATTGATCTTCTGGAATTCAGCCCTGATTTGCCGGATTATGGCGGCAGTGTCCAACGATTGGGCTCTTGCAGCGCCGGTCAGCGTGGCGAAGGATAACAGAAAGCAAAGCCGTTTCACGTCAGAAGGATTTATGATATTCCACCGCAACCGTCCCCTGGAAATTAAGGAGGGGCGGGTTTATCTTGGCCACGCGTATTTTGACGTTCGTGAGTTGGGGGAAGTTTTCCTTGAACTGGGCCGTCATTTCCATGGCCAGGGTCTCCAGGAGCTCGGCGGGCTCCTGCATGCGCGACTTGATCAGGTCGTACACCACGACGTAATTGATGGTCTCGTGGAGGTGCTCGATGAGGTGGTCCGGGTCGGGCCAGTCCAGGGTCACGTCGAGCTCGAACCAGGCGCCCAGCTTCCTTTCGTGGACGTACAGGCCATGGTAACCATAGAAACGGAGTTGCTCGAGGCGGATGGTCATACGGCCGCTAAGCGTTGGTGGTGTTCCAGGACCGAAAGGTAGCGTTCGGCGTCCAGGGCGGCCATACAGCCACTGCCCGCGGCGGTAACGGCCTGACGGTACGTTTTGTCCTGGACGTCGCCGGCGGCGAAGACGCCTTCTATATTGGTCCGGCTGGTGCCGGGGATGGTTTTGATGTAGCCCTGATCGTCCATATCCAGCCAGGACCGGAAAATGTCCGAATTGGGTTGGTGACCGATGGCGACGAAGAAGGCGCTAACAGGGATGACCTCTTCCTTGCCGGTTTGTTTATTCAGGATGCGCACGGCTTCCACCTTGTTCTCCCCAAGGACTTCCAAGGCTTCCGAGTGCCAGTACACCATGATGTTGGAGGATTTAAGTACGCGTTCCTGCATGATCTTGGAGGCCCTCAATTCGCCCTTGCGCACCAACATGTGAACATTGGTGCAGAGCTTGGAGAGATAAAGGGCTTCTTCAGCGGCAGTATCCCCGCCGCCCACGATGGCGACTTCCTTTCCCTTGAAGAAAAAGCCATCGCATACGGCACAGGCGCTGACGCCGAAGCCATTGAGGCGCTGCTCGCTTTCCAGGCCCAGCCATTTGGCGGTGGCGCCGGTGGAAATGATCACGGAATCGGCGCTCAGCCATTTGTCTTCGTCTACTTGTACCCGGAAAGGTCTGGTGTCGAAATCCACTTTCGTGACGATGCCGAAACGTATATCGGCGCCCATGCGGACGGCTTGCTTTTCGAAGTCTATCATCATTTCGGGGCCCTGGATGCCGGCAGCGTACCCCGGATAGTTCTCTACCTCGGTGGTAATGGTCAGTTGGCCTCCGGGTTGGATACCCTGGTACAATACGGGCTTGAGATTGGCCCTGGCTGCATAAATGGCGGCGGTATAGCCGGCGGGGCCGGAGCCTATGATCAGACAATGTACGTGCTCTGTTGTGTCGTGTGCCATGTGCTATTTTATGTGTGCAAAGTTAATCAAAAAAAAGGCCGCCCGAAAAGGCGGCCAATTCATTTGCTCTTGAAAAGTCGTTTATCCTAAATAAGCTTTCAGCGAGCTGCTGTACCGGGCCTTCTGCAAACGCTTGATGGCCCTTTCCTTGATTTGGCGGATACGCTCCTTTGTGAGGTCGTACTTCTGACCGATCTGTTCGATGGTCACTCCGTTTTCTCCGTCCAAACCAAAATACGCATTCACAATTTCCGCTTCTCTCGGACTCAGTGATTTCAACACCCGGCGGATTTCAGCCCTGAGGGAGTCATGCATGACGTCCTCATCGGTACTGTCTCCACCTTCCAGTAGGTCGCCCATGGCCACGTCCTCGGCTTCGTGCACGGGTGCATCCAGCGAAGTGTGGCGTGTGTTGCTCTGGAAAATGTTGTTGATTTCCGTTTCACTCATCTCCAGGATCTCGGCCAACTCTTCGGTACTCGGCTCTCTCTCGTGTTCTTGTTCGAAAGCCATGTACGCTTTGTTAGCCTTGTTGTAGGTGCCAATTTTGTTTTGAGGCAGGCGGACTAAACGTCCTTGCTCTGCCAACGCCTGCAGGATGGACTGGCGAATCCACCATACCGCGTATGAGATGAATTTGAAACCCTTGGTTTCATCAAAACGCTGGGCTGCTTTAATCAGACCCAGATTACCTTCATTGATGAGGTCACTCAATGATAATCCCTGGTGTTGATACTGCTTTGCAACCGAGACCACGAAACGCAGGTTGGCCTGTACCAGCTTGTCCAACGCTTTCTGGTCTCCCATCTTGATGCGTTGTGCCAATACGGTTTCTTCCTCCGGAGTGATCATCGGGATTTTGGAAATCTCTTGCAAGTACTTCTCAACCGCCTGTGAATCACGATTGGTAATTTGTGTTGCAATCTTAAGTTGCCTCATAGACTTAAATAATCTTTCTTCAACTAATTAGCCTCGTTCTTTCGAAAACTATCTGCAAAAGTACGTCGAAACTGCCGAATTTCATAACCCTCACGCTTATATTTACCAAAACTTTCACTAACAAATGTTTGGGTGACACTAATAAATGCCCGTATTCCCGAAATTGCAGTACTAAATCGATTTTCAAGCCATGCCGATAGATCTTCGTTCCGATACTGTTACTAAGCCCACGGCCCCCATGATGGAAGCCATGATTCACGCCAAGGTGGGGGATGATGTATTCCGTGAGGATTCCACCGTAAATGAGCTGGAAGGCCGCCTGGCCAATACTTTTGGGATGGAGGCCGCCCTCTTTTGCCCTTCCGGCACCATGACTAACCAAATAGCTATCAAAATGCATACCCAGCCGGGTCAGGAGGTGGTTTGCGACAAATCTTCACACGTTTATATATACGAAGGCGGCGGGATTGCGTTCAATTCGGGCTGCCAGGTCAGGGCCCTGGAAGGGGACAGGGGGCGGATCAACGCGGCCCAGGTCGTGGAAAGCATAAACCCCGACGACGTGCACAAAGCCCCTACCCGCCTGGTTTCCCTGGAAAATACGGCGAACCGGGGAGGGGGAAGTTGCTACGAATGGGGCGCGATTCTGGGGATTCGCGAGGCGTGTAACCGGCACGGGCTGGCCCTGCACCTCGATGGCGCCCGGCTTTATAACGCACTGATTGCCAAAGGGGAATCGCCTTTGCAGTATGGGCAGGTTTTCGATTCCATTTCAATTTGCCTCAGCAAAGGGCTGGGCTGTCCCGTGGGAAGCGTGCTGCTCGGCTCATCGGCGCAAATCCTTATGGCGCGGCGTATTCGCAAGGTTTTTGGAGGGGGTATGCGCCAGGCGGGCTTTCTGGCAGCTGCGGGTATATATGCCCTGGACCATCACGTGGCACGCCTAGCCGAAGATCATGCCCGCGCTGGTCTTCTGGCGGAAACCCTCGCCGGGTGCGATTTTGTGGGGGACATATTACCCGTGGAAACGAATATCGTCATATTCGCGGTAGTGGGCCGGTTTACGGCCGCCGCTGTGGCAGAGGTCTTGAGAGGACGCGACATATTAACAGTGGCTATATCGCCGACCCAGGTTCGCATGGTAACCCACCTGGATTTCAGCGATGCACAGGTCAAAGAGGTTTGTAAGGTATTGAAAACCATATAAAAGCAAAGCGACCCGAGGGTCTCTCGGGTCGCTTTGACCTCAGCTTTTCTTAAATTATTTTAGTTATTTTGACCGGATAATTTCACTTTCTGTGCGGAAGCCAGATTCCCTTGACGGATCATGTCATTGACAATATGAACCGTCTCTCCAAGCTCCAGGTCGCTTTTGAAGGTATTCAACCAGGTCGAATTGCGTTGTGCAAAGACCATGGCCTGATGCGTGGAATCAGACCCTTCCCCGCTATTGGGCGCGGGTTCCAGGGACATATCCAGGGGACTGGGTAACTTCTGGACCTTTTCGAGCTCGTTATAGGTCCGCTGCATTTCGTCCTTTTCCTTACGGAAGGCCTCTATCTGCAAGGGGTACATCTTATCATTCTGGTCGGCCAACCAGCGGGCATCCCTGGCCAGGGTTTGGAACGCGTTGTTGTGCTCCATGCGGTCGTCGCTTTCCTTACGGATCAGGCTAGGGTCATAGCCGGGCCTCCAGGTCGTGTAGTCCGCCTTGGAGATTTCGTCCCATTTCAGGGCATCGGGATTATCCCGCTCCCTTTCCTTAAAGAATTCAAACTGGTCAGGAATAGCCACGTCCGGGGTCACCCCTTTGAGTTGGGTAGAGCCACCGTTAATCCTATAGAACTTGCGAAGGGTGAGCTTGATGGAGCCCAGGTCGGCAACGGAATCCCGGGGCCAGTTCCCGGTAATCCGGGGGTCAAGTTCGATTTCCTGTTGCACGGTCCCTTTCCCGTAGGTATCACTGCCGATGATCAACCCGCGATGGTAATCCTGGATGGCGGCGGCAAAGATTTCACTGGCCGAGGCACTTCCTTCGTTGACCATAACGGCCAGGGGCCCTGTATACAAAACGCCCTGGTCGTTGTCCTTCATGACATTGGGTTGGGCTTCTCCCCTACCCCTTACCTGGACCACGGGCCCATTGGGTATGAACAGGCCAACCATCTTCACCACATCTCCCAGGGAACCGCCCCCGTTACCTCTGAGGTCGATGATCAGGCCGTCAATCTTTTCTTCCTTCAATTTTATGATCTCCCTGGCCACGTCGACGGAGCAGCGGGCCCCATCAGGATGGTCGAAATCAGCATAGAACACAGGAAGGTATATGTAACCGAGCTTGCGGTCTCCGTCATTGATGATGGCGCTGCGCGCAAAAGTATCTTCCAGCAGGATTTGATCCCGAATGAGGGATACCACCTTAATGCTACCGTCGACCTTTTTGAGGGTCAGCTTGACAACGCTGCCCTTGCTGCCCCGGATGATTTTAACCGCGTCTTCGCGGGAATACCCGGAGAGGTCCTTAGCGGAGTCATTTCCCTGGGCAACCTTAAGGATGACGTCCCCCTCCTGTACCTGCCCGGATTTCCAGGCGGGGCTGCCTGCAACCAGGCTGGCTATTTTAATGTTCCCGGCGTCATCTTCGACCAGGGAGGCACCAATGCCGAAAAAGCTACCGCTCATGAGCTCATTAAAGGACCTGCGCTCTACCGGAGGGAAGAAATCGGTGTGGGGATCCATGGTGTTCGTTATGGTATTCACCATTTCATCGAATTGGGCGTCCGGGGTCTCCTGTGTTTTCAGGCGCGCGAAGTTGCGGTCCATGATCTTGTAGATCGCCTGCCTGGCCTCCTGCTCCAATTCGGCATCGGTCTTTTTGACGGCGCCCGCGGTGTCCTTGCTCCTTTGATCCTGGAGGTCCACATACCTTTCCAGGACGAGGTATTTCAGCCGCTTCCTCCAGCGGTCATAGCGCTCAGCCGGAGTCGCAGCGAAGCCCATTTTGTCATAGTTCATGTCCACGTCTTCCCTGACCGAGAAGTCAAAGGGCTTGTCCAGGATTTGCTTGAACAATTCCGATGCTTCATCCAGCCGCTGGGAATAGACCTTGCTGATCGCAAAGAAGGATTCCAGCTTGGCGCCGTGGATTTCGTCGTCGATATGCTTTCCATAAAGGTTCCTGAGGGAATCAACGTCCCCTTTCAGGAAATACCCTCTGTCGCCATCGAGGTTGTTAACGAATTTATCGAAGACTTTGAGGGAAAAATTATCATCGATCTTCTGGGGACTGTAATGTCCTTCTTCCAGGAATGCACCTACTGTCTGCAGGATTCTTTCATACTTAGAAGCCGGGTTGTCAAACGCCTTGTACTTCACGGCATACAGAACACTAACCCCTCCGAGCAACAGCAATAGGATAATGGGTACACTTTTCTTACTAAACATAGACATAAGCCTTTTTTGCATCTTGTAAATATAACGCAAATCGCCCGCCGAAATATGGAGGGAATTAGTGAATTAACAAAGGATTTGATGGGCGGCGCATCATAATCGGGCCGCTAAAACGTTAAAAATGGAGATAAAGCGCTGATTAAGATACAAAAAATTGCGATCCCGGTCTCGTTTTCTTATCAAATGAAGTACTTTTGCCCGGTTTTGCAACACTGGACATGAATATGCCTAAAAGGACGTTGTCTTTCATCGGATTTTGCATGATGTTTTGTTGCGTTGCGACTTGCGCTGCGACGCAGGTAGCGGCCCAGGTCAAGACCGATACGGTACCGGCCGTGGATACCGTTCTTCGCATCAGGAACCTGAACCCCTATTTCACGATTCACGTCGACTCGACGCTGAGTTACAAGTTCGAAATAAATAAGGATTCCATACGTTATTACTGGTTCCTGAAGAACTCGCCCGTGGGGATGAGGATTAATAAGGACAACGGGAGCCTGACCTTCCACGCCGATAAAAGTTTTTTCCTGTCAGGGAGGCTCAAATACGACTTCCCCTATAAGGTCAGTATCGGCGTCCAGAACCTGGACAACCCTTCGGACCACGTTGACACCTCTTTTACCGTCCTGTTTTACAATACCGAGATCATCCCTTCGCACCTGAAACCCTCGGTGGAGGGGGGCAACCTCCTGGTATCGGAGGGGGATACCGTCAGCTTCGCCGTTCAATGCGATGATGGCAGCTTCCCCATCGAGAACATAACCTTCTTCACGAGCGTTCCCATCAATAACTTTACGGTCGTCCGGAAATGCGGGGACGGCTTCAAGTGGGGCGTGCCTTTCGATTTCGTGAAACCGGACGACGCGGAAAAGCAAAAAACATTCCTGATCAGTTTCGTGGGTACCGACAAATTCTTCAACAAGGACACGGCCAACGTCAGGATCACCGTCAAGGCCGCCGTCAACTACCCCGAACAAATGGGGGAATACAAAACCCTGGAGCATAACATCCACTTCTATATCCTCCAGCTCAAATACACCTTCATGGTCCTGGACCGCCAGATCAAGGGCAACAAGAATACCCGGACCACCTTCGACCTGACCAGCGCCACCACGGCCCTGACCGGGACCGTGGTAGGGGCGTTGCCCAACAGCCAGGGCGAACCCACGGGGACCATCCTACCAAGTGTGGGGGTAGCCCTGGTGCCCGTCAAGGAGGCCGTGGCGCCTACCAAAACTTACGAACAGAACGCGGCTACGGCCATTCGTTCCAATATCAAACGGTTGGAATATTCGCTGAATGAAAATGCCCCTATCGGGGACAGGGATCCGGACATTGGGGCCAAGATGAAAAAGCTGCGCGATGACCTGAAGCAGGTGCAGTTGGTGTTGATCGACGTTCCCCTTGAAATTGCAGAGAATTTGAATGAAGAGCAGCTCAATGCTTATTTCAACAATCCCAAGGTGAATAAGAAATACCGGATGTCGAGGCACTAGGGCTTGGCGCTTTAGGGCGTTTTTCGCTTTAGGGCGTTTTGAGTTTCGCGCGCAGGCGGTTTTGCGTTTCCTTTGCTTTGTCGCTCGGGTACATGGCGACGGCTTCATCGGCCCACGTTAATGCCTGACGCCAATTTCGGGGATCTTTTGACATTTCATCCACTCTTTCCGCGCCTTTGTTCAACTGCTCTCCCACGAACCTGGCCACGGAAAAGGCTTCGGGGCGGTGGTGGAGGGAATCCTCCGTTTTTAGCGAATCGGCGTCCAGGTGCATGAGAAAGCGATCGTAATACGTTCCCGCCAATTCCAGAAAACGTAACGTATCTCCTGTGTTGTAAAAGTATTCGAGCTTGATCCCCTGGAAGGCACGGACTTTCGCGATGGGACTTTGATTGGTACCGGCTGCGAACGTAGCCGCGAGGGTGGCCTCATCTTCATTCGTGTCGATCGCCGCCTTTTGCACCGTCTTTTCAATGACTTCGTTGTTGATGCGCACCCTGTCGGCGATAGACAGACTGTTCCATACTTCCGTGAATTTTTGGGGGTCCTGTCTCAGCAACTGGTTGGCCAGGCTGTTAAGGATCGGCGCCTGGAGGGCCAGGAATCTTAGCGTTTGCCTCGAAGTCGCGGAGTCTTCCGGCAGGTTGTTGACGTACACTTCCAGGAGGCTGTCGGTTTGCAGGTGCTCTTTCGTCCTTTCGGCGATGATGTATTCCAGCTTGTTTTCATCGGTGTCGCCAAGGATGCGTTCAGACTCGAAGAGTTTGCGTTGGCGGATGGCGATATTCCGGTCCTGGGCGATGAGCAGTCCGGCTATGATTTGGTCGTCGGTCGTTGGCCCGGAGTGCGCATACAGGGCGGTTTCATCCCCGTTTTTGAAGGCAAAGGTCGTATCGCCCATCTTTTGGCGCACTCCCGCGGCGCAATACCTCTTCACACTATCCATCGCAGGTTTTCCTGGTTGGGTAGCGCAGATAAAGATCATGCCTTTGGCACTATCGGCTTTGGCCAGGGCTTCTTGCTGAGTGGGCGCCCAGAATTTTTGGGCGGTTGCTGCCTGGGAGGCGGCCAATAACAGGACGAGTAATTTCTTCATGGACGGGCGCAAAGCTAGCGGTTTTCCCTGTTGTGTGTCTGGCTTTAACATTAATTTGCACGTATGCGATTGTTGATCCTCCTTTTGCTTCTTCCTGTGGGTTTATGGGCTCAAAAGCCTATCATCTTCGACAGCGATATGGGGCCCGACTACGACGACGTGGGGGCTATTACCTTGTTGCATGCCTATGCGGACAGCGGGTATGTGCGGATACTGGCCACCATGGCCAGTACGCGGTATCCGGGGGTGGCGGGCGTCATGAGCGTATTCAATACCTATTTTGGAAGGCCCTCGATTCCTATTGGGCTACCAGGTGGTGACGGTCTAGTCTTGCGGGACTGGCAGCACTGGTCGGATTCTTTGCTGGCACGATATCCGCATGCTTCGGTGTCTGTCGATGCGGTTTCACTTTACCGGCGGGTTTTGTCTTCTCAGGCGGATTCCAGCG
>CAZJDB010000074.1:0-4064 GCA_964544695.1 uncultured Chitinophagaceae bacterium | reverse complement strand
CGCTAATTTGTCCATTTTAGCGCTCCCGCGCCAACTAAACCTATAAACCATGAGTGTTCTTTCTACTGCAGCCGGCGCCGTCAAAAACTGGTGGTGGTTCATCATCAAAGGCTTATTGTTTCTGACAGCCGGGGTTGCCGTGCTGGTCAGGCCTTTGGAGGGTTATGTGGGGTTGAGCCTTCTTTTCAGCCTCGTGATCCTTGCCGTGGGCATCACCCAGGTCGCCTTCGCTGTAAGCAACCGCGCCCACCTGAAAGGCTGGGGCTGGTCACTGGCTTCGGGAATACTGGACATTGCCATTGGGATTTATTTGTACATGTACCCCTTGGTTACCATGGCCACGTTGCCTTATTTCGTGGGTTTCTGGTTGCTTTTACGCGCTTTTTATCTGATGGGTTTTGCCATGGACCTGGGGGATGCGAAAGTGTCCGGCTGGGGTTGGCTGTTAACGGGCGGGATCCTGGTGGCCATAGGGGCCTTCCTCGTCCTGTACTACCCGGTGGCAGGAGCGGTCAGCATAGTGGCGGCCTCAGGCGCTGCATTCCTTGTGGGGGGCGTGGTGAACATTTTCCTTGCCTTTAAGTTGAAGGGTGTCCACCAAAAGGTTCAGGCACTTGCTTGAATCCTAACCATTTGGTATATTAGGGGGTGGGCGACAACCAAATCCTGGATGAATACCGGGATGTATACCAACGCTTTGCCGGAGACGGGATCATCGACATGGATAAAAAACTGCAACACAAGTTCAGTTATCAAATCCTGCGTCTGGAAGATGTCGTAAGGCAATTGCACGGGAATATCCCACCGAATCGTCAGTCCCTGTATTATGTAATTTTGTATAAGCAGGCCAGTTGTGACCATTCGGTGGGATATTTTCAATTTCCCATAGAGGGGAATACGCTGGTGGTCATTCCCCAGCGCGTCATCCATTCCATCCTTCACCGTTCCCTGAAGTGTACGGGCTACCTCGTCTGCTTCAGCGTTGATTTTTTTCTCAACCAGGCCTTTCCGCGCCAGCATGTAATGACCCGAAGGATATTTACTTCCTCGCTGAGGCCATACCTGAGTGTATCGCCCACCCAGCGCAAAGAATTGGAAAACCTGTTCGAATACCTGCTGAAGGAAAGCGCGGAGACGAACCTGGAAAAGGGCCAGATGATCGCCCTGAAGATTTTGGAATTGCTGATCCTCTGCGACCGGTTTTTTTCCGAGGCGCGGGTGATTGGGCAGCGGCCAACGTTTCATCCCACCATCGAGCGGTTTTATACATTGATCGAAGAGCACTTTACGCAGCAGCACTCGGTACAGTTTTATGCCAATTTCCTGAATGTCTGTCCGGGACACCTGAACTCCCTGATGAAAGACACGGTCGGTCTCAATGCCAAAAAGGCGATCGACAACCGCATTTTTCTGGAGGCCAAGAGCCTCCTGGCCGGCACGGGTGATTCTGTAAAGGAAATTGCCCACTCCCTAGGCTTCGCGGACGTGAATTATTTCTCCTCATTTTTCCGGAAGGAAGATCAGCAGTCCCCCAGTCAGTACAGGGAAGGCCTCAGGACACGGCGTCTTTTGCAATGACCGTCCAGTCATCGCCCCCATGACCCCTCGCGATCCATTTGTCCATTTCAACCGCTATGGCGGGGATCACGGCCAGGTGCCTGCCTGCGCGGTCCGCGGCTTCCAAAAAGAGTTGGGTATCCTTCCGGGCCATGCTCAATTCCCAGGAAGGCTTGCTGAAATCTCCTCCCGACATCCTTTGCAGGCGGGCGGGCAGCAAGGCGCCCGGATTCCAGGTGCTGAAAAGCGTCGTCAGATCGGCCAGGGGTACGTCGAGGGATTTGGCCAGGGACAACGTGTCTGCCGTCCCCGCGGTGAGGGCGACGAGAAAGCAATTGCCCAGGAGTTTCATGGCCGCGGCCCGGCCGGGCTCGGGTCCGAAGTTGAGGACCTTGCCCGTCATGCGGGCCAGGGCGGGTTCCAAGCGGGCGATCAGGTCCTGGTCCCCGGATACCAGCATGGTGCCCGTGCTGTCCAGGGCATTTTGGGGACCCATGAATACGGGGGCGTGTTGATAGGGAAAACCGGCTTCCGCCCAGCGCCGCGTTCGGTCTATGGCGCCCGGCATGGAGGTGGTGGTATGGTCGATGATCGTAGCACCGGGTTTCAATCCCGCTGACGCCTGGGCGAGAACCTGGTCTACCGAAGCATCGTCCTTGAGTGTCAAGTGGATTGTATCCGCGCCGCGAACGGCCTCCCCGGGGGTTCCGAAAGCTTTGGCGCCATAGGCTTCGAGGGCTTGGGCTTTTGCGGGGGTGCGATTCCATACTTGCACCGATTCGCCTTTTTGGAGCAGTGCGCGAACGAAATTACTTCCCAGGAGGCCCGTGCCTAAGAATGCGATCATAAGCTGTATTTGTCTAAAGATACATTACTCAAGGGTAATGGTCTCGTTGTTGTAATCGATGGAAATCTTACCGAAACGTTCCATGGCGGTTTGACCGAAAAGCAGGGGCGCTTTGGAATTATTCACCACGGAAGCCTGAACGTCATGGATGGTCCGGTCTCCGATCGAGACTTCACGCAGGGTGACGATGGTGCCCGGCGAAATATTCCCATTGGCATCGATAAAATTGGCCTGGCCCACCACGTCTTCATCCTTGAGTTTCCCTTGCTTGTACATAAACGAGGCCTCCACGTTGGAAATGGAGATCATACCGGCGCCGGTGTCGAAGATGAATTCCATGTCGGTGCCGTTGACCTTCACGGGGATCTTGTAGACGCCTTCGTCTTTGCGCATGCGGACGACGGTTTTGCCGGAGGCGGGCTTGGCTTCCGCGGAACCGGAGCCGGACCCGGAGGCGCCGGCGGCGGGAGCGGCGGGGGCGCCGTTCGCGGGGTTGCCTGCGGAGCCGGGCGCGCCGGCGGGGGTGCTGGTATCGAACGGCAGCTTCCCGGACATCGCGCGCAAACGGCCTGAGCGGGAACATCCGGAACAGCCGCTGCAAAATACCAATGTGGCGAGGGCTATATGATGAAGTTTCATTTTATATCTCCGATTTTAGGAAAAATCTGAATCAAAAACCGCTGGTTCGCCTCTTCGTCCCTGGAGCGTCCCACGCCTCCCCATCCATTCCCCGAAATCTGGAGGTCGATCAATCCGTGGTAGCGGGGGTCTTCGAAATCGACCCCGATGGACTTCCAGTACGTCCAGAGACTGAGGGCCCGGTCATAGCTCAATTCGTAGTTGTGTTGTTCTTTAAGTTCGGTGGGACTGTACCGGGAGGCATAGCCCGCGATGACTAATATATAAGAAACGTTTTGGAGGTGCGGATTCTTTCGTTTGGCCTGCTGTAAAGTATCTATAATTTGCTTGAGGTGCCTCCCCGCGCTGTCAATTTTGGCCAGTGTTGGCAGATAGTTGTACAAATCAGCCGAATCCAGGGTCGAGCGGTTGTATTTGAATTCCACCTCGAAAGCCAATTTAAAACGCTTGTACCGAGGCTCGTAAATGAAAAAAGAAGTGTCGCTCTTGAGGGGTTTCAGATTTTGTTCCACGGCCTCGATGATGTCTAACTTATCCTGTTGAACGCGAATGGTCTTTTTGAGTTGAAGGTAGGTCAGGACATAGAGCACCAACATGACGAAGAACAGGCTGGTCATCAGGTCCGTGTAGCTGGTCCAGAAATGGTCGGGGCGACTTGATTTCATTTTCGCTTCCTCCGGAAAATTCGATCTAGACGGGCCCAAAGGGTATGATCGGCACGGTATTGCAGGGCTTTCAAGGTGGCTGCGATGTCGCCGAGGCGATGGTCATTCGACGTCTGGAACGCGGCGAGGTGCTGATCGACGGTGGTCAGGGTGCGGTCGACGGTGGCGAGGTGGCTCAGTTCGTCGAGTTTTTTCCATTTGTCGGGGTAGGCCTGCTGCATAAGGTCCAGCTCGTTCATGGTGATCTTTTGGACTTCCGACATCTTGGTTTGGGCAAAGCGCTTGAGGTCCATAAGGGATTCGTCCAGGACGTGGCTTACCTCCATGACGGATTTCGTGATCAGTTGGCGGCTGGT
>CAZJDB010000073.1:0-11422 GCA_964544695.1 uncultured Chitinophagaceae bacterium | reverse complement strand
AAAGAGTCTGAGGACGGAATGATTATGTAGCTTTGCATCATTATGTTGATTTCGATTGTAGGTGGCGGGCCCGGCGGGCTCACGCTTGCCAGACTTTTACAATTGCGGGGCGCCGAAGTCCAGGTATACGAGCGCGATGTTAATGAAGACGCAAGAGTCCAGGGGACGACGCTCGACTTACATGAAGAGTCCGGGTTGGCCGCTTTGCGGGTGGCCGGGTTGATGGAGGCGTTCAAAAAGAATTACCGCCCCGGGGCCGAGAAAATCCGAATAGTGGACGCCAATGGCAAGGTTTTTTTTGACGAACATGATGGCTCCCAGGACGACGGGTTTGGTGGTAAGTATTCCAGGCCCGAGATAGACCGTGGACCCTTAAGGAAAATGCTGTTGGAATCTTTAAAGCCGGGAACGGTTATATGGGATAGCCAATTCGTTTCCATGGAAAGAAAGGGAGAGGGATGGCAACTACATTTCAAAAATGGAACGGAGTCCTATGCCGACATTGTCATTGGGGCTGACGGCGCCAATTCCAGGGTCCGCCCCTACCTCACGCCCATAGCTACTTTCTATACGGGCGTATGGGGGATAGAAGGGGCGGTGTATAAAGCGGAAACGGCCACGCCCAATATATATTCATTGCTCGGTGGCGGGAAAATATTCGCTTTTGGTGGAGGGAAAAGCCTGATTGTAAGTTCGAAGGGCGACGGCGGGTTAGCTTTTTATATCAGTTTCAAAACGGATGGCCAAGTACGTTTGGATTTTGGCGATAAGACCCAGGTCCTGAGTTGGTTTATACAGACATTTCCTGAATGGGGCACGATATGGCGGGAATTATATGAAAATGCAACCCCTCCGTTTATTCCGCGGCCGATCTATTGCATGCCCCTCGACCAGACGTGGGAGTCCCTGCCCAATTGTACGCTGTTGGGGGACGCCGCACACCTGATGCCGCCTTTTGCGGGCGAAGGCGTCAACATGGCCATGTTGGATGCACTGGAGCTAAGCGAGTGCCTTTTGAAGATTGGCCATTATGAGGTCCATATGCGAAAAAGGGCGGCCGTGGCGGCTCAAATGTCCCTGGAAAATACGGATTGGATGCATAGGGAAGGGGCGCTAGCCAGGATGCTGGCCATGTTCAATGCCTCCGAACCGCCGCCTGAGTATAATCCGATGGTATCTGAAACATAGACCCCGGGAAACTCTTGCGATCGACGCCGACCAACAGCATCGACATAGAAAATTGGGTGCTTTGGGTCTGCATTTTTACAAACATGCCGGGACAGCCTGCCTGGTCAAGTGCCGCCAGCATTTTCGGCGTGACTCGCTGCATCGTGGCTAGTTTCTTGAACGCCTCATATCCCTGTACGTCCGTACTCAACCATAAATCTTCCGTCACATCGGTTCCTTTCCCATAGCTGATCGTCAACCTGGCGTGGACACAATGGTATCCCTGGACTACCTCATTTCCAACCTTGACGACCGTATAGGTTCCCCGGTCACGAACGGTGTCTATTATGTGGACCGCATACGTTTTAATTTGGGGATTAAGAATCAGACTATATCCGGGTAAATCGCCGTTTCCAATGACCTGCATTCCAACTGTGCCGAGATTCGTACGGATATTATGGTTATCGCACATGACCACTGACATAGTATCAGTTTCGGTGGTGTCTTTTTTACCTCGCTTGAAGGAATAAGTGTCGATGTACCGATATTGCAATCCCTCGCTGCCGCTGGCCGTCATAAAACGTTTGATGACGGCCAGGGAATCTCCCGCCCTGTTGGATTGGGCGGGAGATGTAGCGAAGACGAACAAGGCGATGAGTAAGAAGGCTGCGTTTTTCATAAGTCTTTATTTAAGGTGCGCCGATTTCGCCGAAGTTGGCGTTAAACAAAAAGTCGGCTGTCGTACCCTGGTCAGAGCGAAGATTAATTTGGTTGGGACCGTTAAATTGCCAGGTGATTCCATTGGTACCACCAATGGGTTGCGGGTTGGGGTTAACGGGCGAAGGGGTAAGGTTGATGATCGCTTTTACGTTGGTTATTTGCCAAAGATCGTAACCGATACCCGAAACGCTTCCGGGTCTGTAGTTCAGGGGGTATATGTGCAGATGGCCGCCCGATTTTTGCAGCGTGGCTTCATCATATTTGCCCTTGTATGAGGGGTTCCGTTTTAACACTACAGTTGCGGTACCGTTGTTTGCATAGTAATTGTTGCCACTAGAGGTATAGAGGAACATGGGCTGCCCATTGCTGCCAGTCAGGCCAGGGAACAACCCCAGCTGGTATTGAGTCGGTGCTTCTTTTCCATCCCCTCCCTGTGTGAAGGTGACAATGACATCCTGAATTTCGGGAGATCCCCCGTTGGCAGGTTGGCAGGACCGTTCGGCGAATTGATCGGTTGCACTATATGTATTCAGTATGTCTCCGCCCATACTGTACGATTTGTATTTGATGGGCCTTGCATTCTGATAGGTGCAATGAGCGAAGGCCTCGTCTATTTGCTTCTTCAGGTCACTCAAGGAATAGGCTACCACCTGGTTGCCGGGGCCGCCGATCATATAGCCGTTGATGGTGGTGTTGGTGCTCTTTACGTCACTGCCGTATTCGACTTTTAAACTGACGGTTACGCCAAAACCGGAATAAGACCCTTTGAAGACATCCGCGTCCGTTTCGTTCGCGAAAGTAATATCGGCATTGGCCAGGATTCGAACCCCATAACTTACTTCACCGATAAAGGATAAATAGGGGGTCGCTTCTACTTTCGGATCCTTGAAGAATCCACTATCCGGTGGTGTCGTGCTGATCGTGAACAAGGTTTTGGTAGCGTCGATCGTCATGTGGACGTGACTGGATGAGTTTCCATTCGTATAAACATTACTCAGGTCCACGCCGTACCCGCTGGCGGCTGCTCCGATCTGAAGGTTATAGGTAGAGCTGTTTTCCGCATTGCTGACATTATAAGTCAGGCTCTCGGTGCCGGCCGGTCCTTTCATCCCCGCAAACAGTTTGGCGACGGCTGCGTACAGCGTCCCCACATTCGGATTTTGGACCGTAACGTAGGAAGTGGCGGCGTTCGGGTTGTCCGTCGTGACCATGATGGCATACCGGTCGCCCGTGGTTTCTTTCCAGGAACCGTCCGTTAAGCTGGCATAGGTGTAACAAGCCCCGGGGTAAATATTCGCGGTTGTCCCCGAATAGTCGTTGTTCAAAAAACTATTACTGGTCGCTGAAAGCGTGACATTGTTCACCGTACAATCCATTCCGTTCCCGCTTTCTTTCTTCTCCGGACCGACCTTTTTCTTTACAGGATCGCCTATGGGGCTGGACGGCTGATTTTTATCAAGGGTAATGGTTAGCTTCGAGCCGTCCTGGAACTTGACGGATTTGCTTTGAGGCTTCGGGGAATTTTTATCGTATGCCGCTTTGCGTTTCGCATATTGGGGCGTTTTTTTGAAGTCATCCATATTGCGCACCAGAGGTGCTTTAGCGGCCACAAGTGGTTTGGTTTGGCCGTTTGCCAGATAGGCGCTAAACAGGAGAAGGCAAGGCAAGAGGAGTTTCATATTTATATTTTGAGTGTGTAACAAATGTATTTTCAATCCGTTGCCTTCAATATCCCCTAAAAAGGGTAATTTTCCCCGGGCGAACTATTTCTACATTTATATGGCATGAAACGGTCGGTTTACATTATTGTGCTTGTCATGATGGCTGCCATCTCTGGTTCGGGTCAGTCGTCGTGGGCCGTCAAAAGAGATAGTTTGTTAAAGTCTCTCTCAAGAGCCAGGGACGATACCTTCAAAGTATGGACCTTACTTCGTCTCGGAAACCTTTACCTGAATAACCAAAACGACTCTGCCGCTTATTATGCAAAGGCTTTTGGGCAGCTAAGCGAGAAATTGAACTATGACATCGGTAAAGCCTACAGTTTGAGCATGCAAGCTGTCGTACTGTCGGATGAATCCAAATTAGATGAAGCCATCGCCATGGACATCAGAGCGATCAACATATTGAAGGATACGCGTCGTAGGACAGTGCTGGCCAACTTATACAATAACCTTGCGGTGGTTTATGGAGCCAAAGGGGACGAGGCTGCCTCTATCGACGCCTATTTGCATGCCGAAGGGATTTACGAAGAAATGAACGATTCTTCCAATATGGCCATGGTGTATGGCAATCTGGGAAGCGTTTATGTTGTGCTGCGGGAGTACGATAAGGCCTATGCCTATTCGTTAAAAGGGATATTGCTCAAGAGGTCGTTGGGGGAAGGGGATGACACCCGGGCGGCCATGATCAACCTTGGATCGGCCCTTGTCAACCTTCAACGCTTCGACACGGCGTTGGTCGTGTTGAATCAGGTCAGGGAGATGGAAAAGATGACCAGGGGGAACGGTACGAATCCGACGATCCTGTGTTTGATGGGAGTGGCTTATGTTGGCCTGGGTAAATACGATATGGTGAAAAGCACCGCGGCGGAGTTGATGGGTGTCGCAAAGGAGAATAACGACAACGAAGCGATGTGCTATGCCCTCTCGGGTTATGTCGACTATTACCTGCATGTGAAGAAATACGAAGAGGCAACGCACTATGCGATGGAATACGTCAGCGTTGCCGAAAGGGCCAAGGACCCGATCCAAATTATGTATGCTTACGAGCATGCGGCCCGGGTTGAAATGGTAAGGGGGAATATGGATATGGGGAATTACTATAATATGCTGAGGGACTCTATCGATGATGCGATCAGGTCCGAAAGGATACTCGAGAACACCCAGGAATTGGAAGCTAAATACTCACTGAAGCAAAAACAGGCCGAGATCGACCAACTCAACCAACAACAGGTGATCGAGAAGCTCACACTGAGGCAGCGGAAGACCCTCATCTGGGTGCTCGCGGCAGCGGTACTGGTGGCAATCCTGGTCGGCTTGCTCTATAAGAAACTACAACAACAACGGATCACCGAATTGGAACGGGAAAAACAACTTTTGGCCGTCCGGGCTGTAGTGCAGGGCCAGGTTGAAGAACGCACAAGGCTGGCAAAGGACCTGCATGATGGATTGGGCAGCATCCTTTCCAGCGCAAAATTTTCATTTAATAATATGAAAGAACGCCTTATCATTACCCCTGAAAATGCCGCGGCATTTGAAAAAGGGATGGATATGCTGGACAAATCCATTAGTGAACTGAGAAGGGTCGCGCATAACCTGATGCCGGAAGCCCTGACCAGGTTCGGACTTGATACCGCCTTGAAAGACTTCTGCAACAGCGTCGCCCAAAGCGGAGCCCTGGACCTGAACTATCAGTCATTTGGCTTGAGTGAGGCGACCCTCCCGGATGTAGTGTCCTCGGCCGTCTACCGTATTGTCCAGGAACTGGTCAATAACATACTTAAACATGCTGACGCCACTACAGCCCTGGTCCAACTGATCAGGAATAACGACACCCTTAGCATCGCCGTGGAGGATAATGGAAAGGGATTCGATACAAGCATATTGAATAATAATAACGGAATGGGATACCTAAATCTTAAAAACAGGGTCGCCTACCTTAGGGGTACGATCGATATCCAGACCTCGCCAGGGAAAGGGACATCCGTATACATCGAAATTTCCACATTGGAGGCATGATTCGCGTATTCATTATAGACGATCACCAGATGATCATCGAGGGTATACATTCCTTGCTCCAGGATGAATCGGGCATCGAGTGGATGGGTAGCGCCAAATCTCCTGATGAACTAATGTCTTTTCTTAGGAAAAAGGAACCCGATATCCTGCTGATGGATATTAACCTTCCCCAAAAAAGCGGACTTGACCTGTGCAAGGAAGTGAAGGAAAAATATCCGGCTATCCGTATCATCGGGTTGAGCACGTCCGATCAACCCAGTGTGATAAGGAAGATGCGCGAGAACGGGGCATCGGGGTATTTATTAAAGGACGCTTCCAAAAAGGAAATCATCGAGGCTTTGCAGGAAGTGAATAGTGGAAAGGAATACGTCAACTTTTCGGTCGCCGCTGCGTTGAAAAAAAGCGCTCCCAATAATTTACTACCCGTTCTGACAAGGCGGGAAAAGCAGATCCTGGAACTGATCGCTGAAGGTCAAACCAACCAGGAGATCGCAAATGCATTGTTCCTCAATGTCCATACCATCGATTCGCACCGGAAAAACATGCTCACGAAGTTCAATGCCAAAAATACCGCCGCTTTGATTAAAATTGCGGTCAGTAATAATTTGATATAATCTTTAAACCATGAATACATTTTTTAAATTGGGTCTCGTTGTTCTTCTCATTTCGAATGGAGCTTTTCGGAATGCACCTGCAGTCAAAAATATCGTGCTGGTACACGGCACATTTGTGGATGGCTCAGGATGGAAGCCCGTCTATACAATACTGACCAAAGCCGGATATAAAGTCAGCATCGTTCAACAACCCTTGACGACTTTTGAAGGGGACCTGGCGGCGGTGAAGCGGGTCCTTGCGATGCAGGACGGCCCGTGTATTTTGGTCGGTCATAGTTATGGCGGATCCGTTATTACGGAGGCAGGGAATGATCCAAAAGTGGTAGGTTTGGTTTACATTGCCGCGCACGCGCCTGATGAAGGGGAAACCGAAGCGGGGAACGGGAAGTTGCATCCGCCGGCTTACAAATCCCTGGTAACGACTGCAGACGGATATGATTATATAGAACCTTCCAGGTTTTATCCGGACTTTGCAGCCGACCTGGACCCGGCCCAGGCAGTCTTCATGTCGAATTCGGAAATGCCGGCGGCGGACGTCGTTTTTCACGCCGTCATTATGCACCCCGCCTGGAAAATAAAGCCGAGTTGGTATATGGTGGCAAAATCTGACAGGATCATCAATCCGGATTTGGAGCGGATGTACGCCCGCAGGGCACATAGTCACACTGTCGAGGTAGACGGGGCGAGTCATTCGGTTTACCAGTCGCATCCCCAGGAGGTCGCCAAACTGATTATGGAGGCTGCCCAGCAAAATTCCCGATAATTCGGTTACATTTAGTGGGTGGTTCAGACCAAATGTTACATAACCTCGGTCTTGGTGCTGCTCTCTTTTGCGGCAAGCGCGCAATCATTTGTCGAAGATTTCAATGACTCGACACTTCAGAACTTCAGGTATGGTTCCACTGGGGTAAAAGACTCATTTAAATGGGAAGTGGGCGCCCATTCTACGGCTGAGCAGGGCACAAGGGTATTGCTGTTCAGAATCGACCCCGCTGATAGTGCCGGTGCTGGAAAGGGTCCGGAGATCATATCTAAGGAATTCACCCATTTTGGAACTTATTCCGCGCGCATCAGGATCCCCGATGTCCGGAAGGTGCAGCCCAATGTGGGGGCCGTTGTCGGCTATTTCACCTATAACATGGACAGCCTTCAAGGCCTCAGTGAGATCGATTTCGAGTGGCTGCTGGCCGATCCTACTATTTTGTATATCGGCACCTGGACCGGTACGAGGGGCAGGTTACAAAGGATCGGGAGGACGATCGATCTCGCGAAAGGCACGATCTTTTCCACGATCTCCAAAGTGAACTATAACGGCGTGCCTACCACCCTAACAGGTCTTCAAAATCAGCCTGAGACCGTTCCGCCCATCCCGGGCTATGACGCTTCTTCTGCTTTCTACACCTATGGATTCGACTGGTACCCGGACCGCCTCCGATGGTGGATTATTAATCCCGGTACAGGGGAAAAAATGGTGTTGTGGGATTATAGCGGATCGACACTAGGTATTCCTCAAAATGAGACCAGGTACAGGATGAATTTCTGGCACACCAATAATTGGGCGGTGGAAGGGAATCCGCAGTCGGTCGAGAGACCGTTACATCCGTATGAACTGGAGGTGGACTGGATGAGGTACACAGCCTATTGAATGCCTACTTTCCTGCTTCTTCTTTCCAGCAGTAGGGTATCCCGCCAAACGTCATTTTGCCGGCCAATCTTTTCTCTATAGCCGACAATACGGAAGCCGGAGTTTTCATGAATTTTCAGACTTGCCGGGTTTTCGGGGAAGAGGCCAGCTTGCAAGGTCCAGATGTTATGCTTTTCGCTCGAATCTACAAGGGCCTTTAGGAGGATTTCCCCGATTTTCTTACCCCGATGGGCCGGTGCGATGTAAATGCTAACCTCAGCAACCCCTGCGTAAACACAGCGTCCCGATACCGGAGTGAGGGCAGCCCAACCGATTACCTCCTCATCCTCCAAAGCGACAAGACGGCTATGATCCAGGTGCGAGGTGTTCCATTCCTCCCAGGTCGGGGCGCTAGTCTGGAAGGTGGCTTGACCCGTGGCGATGCCTTGCTCGTAAATGGTTTTGACTGCGGGCCAGTGTTCAGAAAGAAGGGCCGTTATGTTCATTTTGCAGATTTTTCGCTTTCAAGATAATAATTATTCATTGTGCACTCCGTAAGGCGTTAGCAAAGGTTTTCGGCAGTGGGCTACTTTCCACAGCCTTAGCGGCTTTCTCGACGTCGTAGTTAAACCGAATAAACTCCACCCGGATACTTTCTTTTTTCTGTATGCTGCTATTTTCGTCAATATACAAAAGGACATAACAGCCACGGGGATCCCCGTCTTTGGGTTTGCCGACGGACCCGATATTAATTGCATGACGGTAATGCGGGGGATTATCGGGGAGTGAGGGAAGAATTCGATGATAAGGTCTATGCGTATGACCAAAACACATCACATCTGCATCGGCGTCGCTCATAATGCGAAGCATACTTTTTTCCTCCCGGTCTTCAAACAGGTATTCATTGATCCTGCGTGGGCTTCCATGTACCAAAAGCAAGTTTAGCTTGTCATTGTTTAGCTGAAACTCTACTTTGATATGCGCGGGGAGTGTCCGGAGGTAAGCCCTTTCGTTGGGTAGTACGACCTGGTTTGTATAAGAGATAGAGACAGCGCCGTTGGCTTTTTCGTCGTCGGTCTTATACGCACACCCGCAATCGTCGCTGGTACGTCCTACTCCAAAATCATAATTCCCGGCAATTGTGGGAATACCCCGCTTGCGAATCTCATTGATGACTTCATTAGGCCAAATATTGTAACCCACCAAGTCCCCCAGGCAATAAACAGCATCCGGCTTTTGTTGTTCGACGCTGGCAAAGAAGGCCTCCAGGGCCGGAAGGTTAGCGTGTATGTCACTGAACAAGGCTATTTTCATTTTTTTGCATTTAGATATTTCCAGGTGGGGATCGCCAGAGCTGCACCTATTATCGGTGCGGTAAGGTACACCCAAAGACTTCCAAAATGTCCCGATACAACAGCGGGGGCCAGGGACCGGGCCGGGTTCATGGAGGCCCCGCAGATCGGTCCTGCAAACATAGCCTCCAGGAGTATGACCGATCCGACGGCGATACCGGCAAATAGCTCTTGTTCCTTCGGTCCGGTCGATACATTGATGATGACGACCATGAGAAAAAAGGTCAATAAGAGTTCCAGGACGAAGGATTGCCAAACTGACCCCGTTGGCAGAGTTGTGCCAAGTAGTTCGTCGGTGGGAAAAAGACCTTTAAGGACCAGACTTGCAAGAAACGCCCCAATGATTTGGCTCCCGACATAAACCCCCAGGGATTTAAGTGGAAGCCTCCCCGCCAGGGTGAAGGCAATGCTGACGGCTGGGTTGAGGTGTGCCCCTGAAATTTCACCCAACCCGTAGATCATTGCCATAACGATCAACCCGAAGGTAATGGCCACACCAACATGAGAAACTCCTCCCCCCGTCAGCTTATCGATAACGAGAGCCCCCGTTCCACAAAAGACAAGGGCGAATGTGCCGATTATTTCCGCTATGGATTTTCTGAGCATATCAGGAGCAACAGCCAGGGGCACAACAAGTGGATGCCTCCGGTTTTTTCGCATAAACCGTTACACTGATTATTCCTGTATCCGATGCCTTGAACTCTTGGATTTCATCTGCGCTCAGGTATTTAGATAAAATGTCATCCGGCAAAATTATGGTTCTTTCTTTTTGAAGGGTGACCTGCTGGAAACCCGTGGCCCTGATAAGGTCCAGGTATTCAGATTTCTGAATCGCACCAGCCACGCACCCCGAATACATTTCGGCAGCCTTCTGTATTTTCGGTGGCAAATCGCCTACCAGCACAATATCGGATATGCTGAAATGGCCTCCGGGTTTAAGTACCCGGTAGATTTCCTGGAATGCACCGTATTTGTTAGGGACCAGATTCAGCACACAATTGGATACAATGACGTCCGCGACATTCGCAGTGACGGGCATTTTTTCAATATCGCCCTGGCGGAATTCGACGTTGTGGAAGTTGAGTTTTTCGGCATTCACGCGGGCTTTATTAATCATAGCGGGGGTGAAGTCAATACCGATCACCTTCCCGGTTTCCCCGGTTTCGGCCCGTGCGATAAAGCAATCATTACCCGCCCCGGAGCCCAGGTCGATCACAACATCCCCTTTTTTGATTTGCGCGAATTTGGTCGGAAGTCCGCAGCCCAGGCCCATGTCAGCATCTGGGTTATAGCCCTGGATCGTGCTGTAATCTTCGGTCATTATATTGCTCGTCTCAATAGAACAGCAGCCCGAGCCGCAGCAGGATGCGGCATTATCTTCTTTGTCCTGTAGGGCAATGGCGCTATATCTTTCGCGCACCATATCTTTAATTTGTTCAGTCGTTTCCATGATCGTATTATTTTAAATGTGATGATTCGGTAGGTTGTATCCAGTAACTGACCTGGCTAGCCTGAAGTATAAAGTCTTTAATAGCCAGCTCTATCTCATCTCGAACTTCCCGGGTTTGTTGAAGGATTAGACGAATAGGATTTTATGTTTGGATGGTTCGCTCATAATAATATATTTATATTGCGATATAACGATGGTTGAGCCAAAAAAAATTTAGCAGTTACAGTTATCGCCTCCCTTGTAGGCGGCGAACAAGGCGCCGAAATCTTTTTGGTATTGTGCCCAGGTTTTGGGGTCGATGCAATAACAAACGCTCGTCCCCTCGATGGTTCCCTGGATCAAACCGGCATTCTTTAGTTCTTTCAGGTGTTGGGAGATGGTGGGTTGAGCGAGTCCGAGTTCCTCGACCAGTTGTCCGTTGATGCAGGCGTTGGTTTTGATCAGGTATTGGATGATGGCGATCCGGGCCGGGTGGGCCAGGGCCTTCATCATGGAGGCGAGTCGGTTTTGTTTGTCGGTGAATATTTCGGATTTGGTCAGGCCCATGTTATTATCGTTTCATTGCAATATTACGATGTAGTGGCACGAATCCAAAATTTTTCTATCCCCCCACCGCGTTTTTGGTGGTGGTTTGTAAGAAATTTCCTTACGCTTATTTTCGGTGTATGTAGATATAGGCACATACATTTATTCCTACGGATATTTTTGAACAAATTGCGGAGATGCGATGGAATGAGGTCCTGGAGGAGGGCCGTAGG
>CAZJDB010000072.1:0-13681 GCA_964544695.1 uncultured Chitinophagaceae bacterium | reverse complement strand
AAAAGGCGACCTATTTCCTGGGCCGTTTCATGTGTATATTTTTTTTTCCCGAATTGGTTCACCCATCTGATCCCGGCAATGGCATTCGTAAGGAATACTTCCGATGCCTCTTCCAGTCCGGCCGGCGTCACGGAGCGCTCCACCACCGGATAATGCTCCATCACGTACCGACGTATCACCCCCGCTACTCCGCCTTCGGAGAGAGGCGGCGTGTACAGGACGTCCTCCGTGATGTAGAAAAGGTTGTGGACGCTGGTATCGGCCACGCGTTCCCAGGCATTCAGGATCAGGCACTCATCCAATCCCCGGGCCCGGGCCCAGGCCGCGCCCATCAGATAAACGAGGTAATTGTTACTTTTCAGCGCCGAAAATGCATCAGCGGATTTTCGGCCCTCTCCGAAGACGCCGATCTCCATTCCACGCGGGTCGAACGCCTGTTCCAGGGGAAAAGTCTCCAATACATATTCCAATTCGTCATCCGCACCCCTGAAAACATTCAGCCGCACACGCGCTAATGCCTCGAGTTCGTTTTCCTGGCAAAGCTTAAGAATCTCCCTTTCCAGGATATCCGGCGAAAAATCCTCAGGGATTTCGAAGCGCAACGTGCGAAGGCCGGCAAAAAGGCGTTCAAAATGATAGGAGGCCAGCAACAGGCACCCTCGAATGACCTTCATGGTCTCGAATAATCCATCCCCATACCGAAGACCCTTGCTTGAAGGCCCGGCCACGGACAATCCCGCCGGGTACAACCGGTGGTCAAATACTATTTTCACCCCTCGAGGATATTGTGCTTGACCGCGTACAGAATGAGTCCGGCGGTAGTTTTGATGTTCAGCTTGGCCTTGATGCGGTCCCGGATGGCCTCGATGGTGCGGGGGCTGGCCTCTACGATATCGGCGATTTCCCGGGTGCTCCGCTCTTCACACATCAGGCGGAGGACCGTAATTTCCTTGTCCGAAAGTTTGGCATCCGGGGCCGTGCCTTCCTGGATAGCCTGCTTCTTGGAGCGCAGGTTGTCGATCAACGCCATATTGGTTGTGGCATTGAAATGGAATTCGTTATAGAAGGTGTTTCGGATGGCTTCATATATGGCCTCCAGGTCGGCCGTTTTGGTCAGGTATCCGTTTGCGCCCAATTCCATCATCTTGGTGATCATCGAATTGTCGTCGTGCATGGACAATACGACGACCTTCACATCCGGGAAATCGCGTTTGATTTCCTGGATGGCGCCAATACCGTCCATCAGTGGCATCTGAATGTCCAGTAGAACGACATCAGGTTTTTGATATTTGAGCAGGTGCACCAGCTGGACGCCATTATCCGCCTCCGCGATGATCCGGACATCGGGTTTTCCAGCCAAGGCATTTTTAACGCCCGCCCTATAGAGGACATGGTCGTCTGCAATGACTACCTTGATCGTTCGGCCTTCAGAGGTATGGTCCTGATTTTTATCCATTTGTGCTTATAATTCAGGCAGACCTGCTATTCGATGAGCTTGTTCCTCATGCCATATACTATCAGGCCTGCAATTGTTTTAACCCCGACTTTCGCTTTCATATTCTGGCGTATGCTTTCTATGGTACGGGGGCTAAGGAATACCAATTTAGAGATTTCCTCGGTAGTTTTATCCTCGCTCAGGAATTTAAGTATTTGTAGCTCTTTTTCAGAGAATTGTATCTGTTTCGGGTAGTGCTGCCGGATTGTCTTCTTGTGCTGAAGTTTAAGCAGAACTGCTTGATTTACAAGGTCATTGAAGTAAAAGTCGTCATTGACACAGGTCAGGATGGCCTCATATATCTCGTCGGGGTCCGTAGTCTTTGTGAGGTACGCATTGGCCCCGCTTTCCATCATTTTGCTAATCATCTGCTGATCGTCGTACATGGTCAGGACGATGATCTTGATTTCCTCGTTCTCCTTGCGAATCAATTGAATAGCGTTAATTCCGTCCAATTCGGGCATCCGTATGTCCATCAGGAGGACGTCCGGCATTTTGATCGCCATCTTGTGCATCAGGTCCTTGCCGTCATCAGCCTCCCATATTATCTTCAAATGAGGCTTCCCACCCAATGCCATTTTTATTCCCTCCCGGAAGATCTTATGGTCATCTGCCAAGGCCAGCTTTATAAAGTTATTCCCCGGAACCGAAGCTGACATAGGATGATTTTAAGAGTTGCAAAATAAAGCGCTTATTCATACGTTTTAAACTTGTATTGCTATTTATTTCCCCTATCCTCGAATACCGTATTTTTCCTATCCTTCCCGCAGCAATTGTCCGAACCATCGGCGTATTAACTTCACTATGAAAATAGAGCGGTTTTGCTCTTTTGACGTTTTAGCAAAGCCTTTACATTTGTATAAGTAAGTACCCGCAAGTATATACCTAGTTACGCCAAATCCTACGAAAAAACGTATCCAAAAATCCTACGAAAACTATCCTGTCCATTATCTGTGAAAACCAAGCATTGAACTAACCCATTAAGTCCACGTGTTTACGTGGTCACGAACGAACGGTAACCCGTCGTTTTTAATCCGTGTCCTATGGGAAGAAAACGTTGGTAGTCATGCCCAACAAACTTACCCCAGCAAGGCCAGCTAGTTTCCTAGCTGGCTTTTTTCATTCCCCCTGATGGAGGTGCTAAATTTTAAGCCCCTAATCCACATTTTATCCACTACCGTAGAAGGACGTCCCCAAACACCGTGGTTTTTCTATTTTTTTTACGGAGTAAAACTATCGTAAATTTACGGCTTTGGGCCGTACAAGTTCGTTATTTTACGTTCGTTTTTGTCCCATATAGGGGGTCTAAATACTTAAAAGTCAATTGCTTAAGGCATCGTACTACAACGATTTTTGGAGCGTATGCCCTTGTACAGTCCTGTTTTTATTGGGTTTTTTGAGTCACGATTACTCATTCCCACAAACTGAATCCCATGAACAAGAATGTACGCGAAACCGTAACGACTATCCGACCATTCAGCCCTGCCATAGGCGAAAACATTGGCGCAGAGGCTGGAGGTAAAATGGTAAAATCCTTTTTCGACGCTCATCCCGAGCAGGCCTATGGTCACGTAATCGGCCGTAACATCCTCGATCAACTGCTGGCTCAACCCGGTGCCGCCGGACTGAGCATTTATCCTGGCTACAATGAGACCGGCGTTCGCCAGCTCATTTTCGCCGCAGTTGACGCTGATGGTCAAGAGATTCTGCAATATACGGTGATTCATGAGAATGGTCGCATCGAAATGAGGGATGGTATTGTGGCAGATAAAATCAGCACAACCCCTGAACCCACCCTACCTAGTACAACTACGACGCTCACTTGGTTTAGTTAGTTCTAAAATAAGGACTTATCTATCCAAAATTGGGATTTTAGCCGCTATAGTGCTATATTTGATGAAATATAAGCCCTATTAGCCTCGTATTTATCCTAGGATATATTGCAAGGATAGCGGTCCTGGTACCCATAGTCCTTTTACTCTTCAATCGGAAAAAAAACAGAGGAAGAGGACTATGGGTTATTTTTATTTACCTGTGTTACAGCATGGTGACCGAGATCATCAATAGCTATTATAACCAGGTCAAACACCAGGACTGGTATTTCAATTTCAACCTGTTTACCATCGTCGAGTATTGCCTGCTGACTTATTTTATCTACAGGCTTATTCGCAGTAAGGTCCTTCGCACGATCATCTTGGTCATGTCCGTCGTGTACCTGGTTATTTCCATCTACGACATTATCGGCCCCGATTTCAACAGCTATGATGCGCTCAGCAGTAGTCTCGAAACCCTCTTCCTGATACTTTTCAGCGTCTTTTACCTGTTCGAGCAGATCAGCAAGCCCGATCACATCTTTTTTTACGCCATCCCCGAATTTTGGGTAATTGTGGCCATACTTATCTATTTTAGCGGAACTTTCTTTCTCGTCAATTACGCGCAAAGCCTCCTGAAGAACGAGTCTACCAAAGTCCAATATAGTTTGATCAACACGACTTTCGATCTCCTGAAAAGCCTGTTGCTGAGTGTAGCAATGGTCGTGAAGGGCGGCGACAAGAAAAACAATCAATTTTCCCGCATCGATTTCGGCAACCTTGACGAGCACCTGAACCTTAACCGATAACCGCATACCCCTGGATCTGCAAAGAATGACACTGCTGCAAATAACTTCTAACGGCCACAGTATACCTTATTTCCTATACTTCGGTACCCTGGGGATGTTCGTGCTTGCTATCGCCCTGGTCGTATTTATCGTATTTTACCAAAGGCGCATCATCCAATACCAGTTGAAGATGCAGTTGATGGAGGAGGAGCAGCAGAAACTCCTGTTGGCTGCATCCATACAATCCCAGGAAGAAGAACGGCAACGCATAGCCGCAGATTTGCACGATGACGCAGGCCCCTTGCTGGCAACCGCCCGCCTGTACCTAAACGAAAACCTGGTTCACCAGGAAATGAACACACAGCTTCAGGCTATTTTCAGCGCCAAGCAGATCATCGACGAAGCCATCCAGCTCATACGCAACATTTCGCACAGCCTGATGCCCTCTACCCTGAAGAATTTCGGCCTGGAATCCGCCATAAATGACGTCTTTCAGAAAATAAACGGTTCGGGGTCCATTAATGCCAGTTGCCGTTTCCATGATTACCGCAGGAGGCTGTCTACGGAAAAAGAATTGCTGTTGTTCAGGATCATCCAGGAGTTGATCAACAATACCCTTAAGCACAGCCATGCGAGTTTTATCCACTTGATCCAGGGTCGGAACAACGACCAGTTCTTCATCCGGATCCACCACGATGGTTACGGCATCACGCAGGATACTTACGAGAAATACAAGATAATCCCGGAGGGGCTGGGGTTAAAAAATATCCATAGCAGGGTTAAAATCTTGAAAGCAAATATTACTTTTGAGAAGGATCCATCTCAGACCTATTTTAAAATATCTATCGAGCTTCCCCTGGAAGCGCCCCTCTGATTAGGGTTATCGGCTTAAGTAACCTTGAAAACATATCTTTATTTATGGCCAATATTAGGGTGGCTATAGCGGACGACCATCAGATATTCCGAAAAGGGGTGATTCTGTCTCTTCGCCACTATGCCAACATTCAGTTTGTACTAGAGGCGAGTAACGGTGAGGAGCTGCTCAAGGGAATTTCGACTACGGATACCGATGTGGTGTTGTTGGACCTTCGGATGCCCGTTAAGGACGGAATTGAAACCACGAAATGCCTGGCTAAGGACTACCCACATATAGGGGTGATCATCCTTACGATGTACGAGGATGAACGGTTTGTCACCCACCTGATGGAGAACGGGGCGAATGGCTATCTGCTTAAAAGCGCGGACCCTGCCGAAATCAAAAGGGCCATCATCGAGGTAAAAAGTAAAGGCTACTACCTGAACAACTACGTAAACCGTATACTGCTCCAGAAATCCCACTACCGGGTCAAGTTCACTCCCTCATTGAATACCGAGATCGTCCTGAATGACAAGGAGAAGCAGGTGATCAAGCTGTTATGTATGGAGCTCACTGCTCAGGAGATCGCTAAAGAAATGAACATCAGCCCCCGCACCGTGGAGGCCATCAAGGACCGCCTGATGGACCGCTTCGGGGTCAAAAATTCGGTAGGGTTGGTATTCTTCGCGATGAAAAACGCCCTCATCGATTAAAGCGCCCCTCTGGCGTGCCGCCCCGCGACTACAATGTCATCTCCGGCACCTCTCCAGTTACTACCAGCTTTCCCTTCGTTTTTTGCCGGATTTCTTCCACGCTGACCCCGGGAGCCAGCTCCAGGAGCCGGAATCCGCCTTCGGGCAGGATATCCAGCACCCCCAGTTCAGTGACCACCTTTTTGACGCAGGCGATCCCCGTCAGGGGGAGTGTGCAGGCGGGAAGTAGTTTGGAATCCCCACCAGGACTCGTATGCATCATTGCCACGATGATATTCCGGGCGGAAGCGACCAGGTCCATGGCGCCCCCCATACCCTTGACCATTTTCCCGGGAATTTTCCAGTTCGCGATATCTCCCGTTTCCGAAACTTCCATAGCGCCCAGGACCGTCAGGTCGATCTTCCCGGCCCGGATCATTCCAAAACTTTCCACGCTGTCGAAAAAGGCTCCACCGGGAAGTACGGTAACTGTTTCCTTTCCCGCATTGATCAGGTCCGGATCTATTTCAGCTTCCGTGGGATAGGGCCCCATCCCCAGGAGACCATTTTCCGACTGCAGGAAAATCGTCATGCCCCCCGGTATGAAATTGGCGACCAGGGTAGGTATACCTATGCCCAGGTTCACATACATTCCGTCCTTCAATTCCTGTGCAATGCGTCTGGCGATGCCAAACTTATCGAGTGCCATAAATTGGTATTTACTGCCGGTAGATGCCGGATTTCATGTGCTTTTGTAGGGAACGCTCAAAAAATGGGCCCAGCGCGGGATTGAGCGATTCCAAAGTGGCAAAGTATTCGCGGAGCATATCCACCGCCCTGGAAAAAGCTTCCTTACCCTCTCCCAGGTAGCGGACGGCATTTTCCTCTCCCTGTTCCATATCCATATCCCAATCCACGACATCATCCATCAACAGGAAAGCCGAGATCAGGGCATACCAATATTTCAGGAAGGACCTCGCCAGGGTTTCATCCATGTCCAGGTTGCACAGGGAAAAGAGGAAAGTATCTGCCCGGTTCAGGGGAGGGATCGGCAGCCCCAGCGCTCCCACCGGTGCGCCGGCTTAGAAGTACTCCTGCAGCTGCCCCCAGAGCCAGGCGTTGGTTACGGACCCGCGGAGGATTTCTCTGCAGGCCTCCACGTGCGCGCTTCTGGAAAGGCCGTCGAATTCGACTTTCCCTGCGCTATCCAATACGGATTCCATGAGCCGTACATGTGCTTCTTCCAACAACTGCTGCTTTGGCACGCCCAGCCGGTAGAGGATATCGTAGACCAGGGGAATGAACAGGAACCCATTTCCCTGGGCCACGTACAGGAGCCTTCCCTTCCAATACCGGTTGTCCTGCGGGACGGCCCTGTCCACGAAGAAACGGGCGATGTCGGGATCGACGGCCAATTGATCGGTCAGGAAACGGACGCTGGTGAACATGCGATGGATATGGTTTTGCGTTCAATGCGTTTTTCGTAATCCTTCCCCTCGAAAATGCGGTGTACATAAATGCCGGGTACGTGAATGCCGTCGGGGTCCAGTTCCCCGGGCTCGACGAGGTGCTCGACTTCGGCGATCGTCACCTTCCCGGCCCTGGCCATGGCAGCCGAGAAATTCCGGGTCGTCTTGCGGAAGACAAGGTTTCCATAGGCATCCCCCTTCCAGGCTTTGACGATACTGAAATCCGAGTGGAGGGCATATTCCATCAGGTACATCTTCCCGTCGAACTGCCTCGTTTCCTTTCCTTCTGCGACCTCCGTACCATAGCCTGCCGGTGTGAAAAAGGCGGGGATTCCCATGCCTCCCATCTGTATCCGGGTGGCCAGGGTTCCCTGGGGAACCAATTCGACTTCCAGTTCTCCGTGCAGCAACTGGCGTTCGAACTCCGCATTTTCACCCACGTAGGAACTGATCATTTTTTTGATCTGCTTGCGCTTCAACAACAACCCCAGGCCGAAATCATCCACCCCGGCATTATTCGAAATACAGGTAAGTCCCGTAACCCCATTTTCGTAAAGACCGGCGATGCATTTTTCAGGAATCCCACAGAGTCCGAATCCGCCCAACATGAGCACGGCGCCGTGGGACACATCTTTCAGGGCTTCCCCCGCATTGTGGACAATTTTGTTCATACAACTGATTTTGGCTTAAGAATGGCCTTGGCGGGCTTTCCTGTCGCGGGTTTTCCGGTGGCGGGCCGTTGCCCCGGCGGCGGATGCGGTCCCGGTATAAATCGCGGCTGAGCCCCCGGGTGCCCCATCGGATACGGCGGACGCCCGTTCGGTATCGCAGGCCGCCCGTTCGGCATGACCGGTGGCTGCCCCACCGGAATGGGGTGTTGATAGGGAGACTGGAAAATACCCCTCTTTTGCATGTCCCGGGTATTACGGTCGACAATCGTATCGATGATTTCCTTCATCTGGGCAGGGTCCGACAAATAGTAATCATAACTGTCGGCGAACTGCTCGCGGCTGATGTGGTGAGCATTGAAAATCCGGAGGTACAGGGAGGCATAAGCCGTATCGTGGCGGTAGTTGGTATCCCTATAGGCCCGCGTTTCATTGTACGAATCGGCCTGGAACATTTCCCAGAGCACGACCCGCATGGTATCCTTGGACAGGATTTCTTGTCCCGAAGGGGAGGTTCGCCGGCAAGCCTCGCCCAGGAAACAGCAACACAAGGCTGCCAAGGCTACATACCTCGCCACTTATTTAATGATTTGTTTGTACTTATTGATATCGGAGATGTCCAGCCTTTGCAACAGATCCATGGCCCTGGCCTTGTCTGAAGCATCCGCCTTGGCAAACAGGTTGCCCAATTCGGTCGATTTACCCTCGAAGAAAAATTGCCGTAACATGATACCCGGGCTTTCCTGGTTGATGTTGTCCAGGTCTCCGAGGGCGACCAGAACCCCACTCCTGGCTTTTTGTTCGTCCGACGTCATTTGATCCAACCCCTGGCGATAATATTGATAATACAAATCGTGGAGCAGGGAATACTTGGCGTTCTGGAGGTTTTCCGCCAGCCAGTACCGGTTGATGTTCCCATCGAAAGCGCTCCACCCCTTGACACCGCTCCCGTCGGGTGCGTTGTTGACGATATTCCAGGCTTTTTGAAAGTAGGGTTCGCCACCCTTGAGCGTAAAGGATTCGTCGTCGAATCCGATGATCATATAGGCATAAAAGGCGAAGATGGCGGTCAGGTTGGCAACCAAAGGATCCGTTCCCTGCACCCTATTGTCGTCGAACAGCAAGGGTGAGAAAAGGACCCACTTGAAGATAATATCGTTGTCCTGGTAGTTGATCAGGGGGGAATTGTAGTTGGTACCGAAAATAGGCCTGGCGGCCTGAACGATGATCGAGGCGGTATAGGTATCGACGTCCGCCTGGCTGGTTAGGTTCACCAGGAAAGCGCATTCGATCTTTTCCTGGGGCTGATAAGCATCATTGGTCCATTTCCGGTTATTGATGAAATCCGACAGTGCGGTTTGCAGGGCCTGGAAGGTTCGCCTGTCCACCGTAGAGGGCATCCTGGCCCCCGACACCGAAACCCTGGCCTGCAGCTCCTGGGCGCTCGCCTGGAGCGATATTAGGCATATCGATAATAGGAGTCCTTTCATGGCACGATGAGTTTATAGATGGTATCGACTATATCCGAGGCAACGGCTTCCTTACTTTTGAGCCCAAACGACCACTCCTGTCCATCCTTTCCAAAAATACTGATTTTGTTCGTGTCGTATCCGAAGCCCGCGCCCGCATCCCGGAGGCTGTTGAGCACGATCAGGTCCGCGTGTTTGGACTCCATCTTCCCGAGGGCATGCGTTTTTTCATCCTGGGTCTCCAGGGCAAATCCCACCAGGATTTGACCGGGCTTTTTACGATCGCCGAGCGCCCCCAGGATATCCCGGGTTTTGGTGAGCTCCAGGGACCATGCGTCCGCCCTCTTTTTGATCTTTTCCCCGGCCACGACCGTAGGTGTATAATCCGCGACGGCGGCAGCCATAACGGCAATGTCGGTATAGTCGAACCTGGCAATGCATTCTTCGTACATCTCCGCTGCGGTGTTCACACGGATGATTTCGACCCCTGGTACGTCCCCCTGGACAGGCCCCAGGATCAGGGTTACTGAAGCGCCCCTGGAAGCCAGTTCCTCCGCCAGGGTCAAGCCCATTTTTCCCGAGGAATGATTACCTATAAAACGGACGGGGTCGATGGGTTCGTATGTGGGGCCTCCCGTAACGAGGGCCTTTTTACCCTGTAATTGCCTCGATTGTCCAAACCATCTGATCACCCATTCCAGGATCGCCTCCGGCTCGGCCATCCGCCCCTCCCCGACGAGCCCACTCGCCAGTTCACCCCGCTCCACCGGGATGACCCTGTTTCCGTAAGAGAGCACCCGGGCAAGGTTCCAGCGGGTAGCGGGGTGATGCCACATGTCCTCGTCCATGGCCGGAACCAAGGCTACGGGACAGGTAGCGGAGAGGTACACGGCCATCAACAGGTTGTCGCAAAGGCCGGTCGCCATCTTTGCCAGCGTATTGCAACTGAGGGGCGCCACCAGGAACAAATCGGCCCAGCGGCCCAGCATGACATGGTTTGCCCAAGTATCGGCCTTGGTCAGCTCGCTTAGAACCTCGTTTTTGGAAAGGGTGCTGAGTGTGAGCGGGGTGATGAATTCTTTGGCGTCACGGGTCATAACGACCCTGACTTCCATGCCGGCTTTGACAAGCAGGCGAACCAGGCTTGCGGTCTTGTAAGCCGCAATGCTCCCGGTGACCCCTATCAATATTTTCTTTCCCTGCAGCATACAGGGGCCTCCATTAACTGAAGAGGTCGTTGTCGTTCTTCCTGTAATAGACCTTGTTTTCAAGGAATTCCTGGGTAGCCAGCAGCGCAGGGTTGGGCATGCGCTCATAGGCTTTGGAGATTTCGATCTGCTCTTTGTTCTCGTGGATTTCCTCCAGGCTGTCCGTGTGGCTGGCGAATTCTTCCAGCTTGCTGTGCAACTCTTCCTTGATCACGATATTGATCTGGTTGGCCCTCTTGGCTACGATAGCAATAGACTCATAGAGGTTCCCCGTCTTGTTCTTGATATCGATCACATTCCTGGTTTCCGCAACGTTGGGGGTATTAGCTCCCAGCTGACGCCTTAGCTTGCTCATTTTGTAGGGCTTTTATTTGATTTTCTGCCAATGAATTAAATTTCTTTGCTTCCGGGAGTAGTTTACTGTCTGGAAAACGATCCACGAAATCCCGGTATTCAGTCTCCACCTGCTCCAGGCGCTCCTTTTGTTTCCACTCTACGCTCATCTCCGCAAATTTGTAATAGGAGCGGATTTGCATGAGTTTATAATAATCCCCTTTCTTTGAATCGGGATAGTCATCCATGACTTCGCCGTAATAGATTCCAGCGGCCCTGAACATCCCGATATTGAAATACAACTGCGCGGCCAGTTCCTCCTTGTCCTCCAGCTTTTGCCGGCAGATATCGATGATGTTTCCGGCTTCTTTAATCCTGGGCGAATTCTCGTGCATGTTGATGAAGGCCTGCATGGCCCCCATGGCCTTTTCGGTATTGGTCTGATCCAGCTCCACTTTCGGTGATTCCTTGTAGAAACAATAGGCCCTCATGAAGTCCACTTCTTCTACGCTTTCACTCCTGGGATAGGATTCGATGAACTGTTTGAAAATTCCCTCCGCGCTCTGGTAATCTCCCTGGTAATAGGCGCAATAGGCATACTTGTACAACATGTTCTCCGCCTTGTCTGTCCCCTTGTAAATCGGCAGCAATTCCTCGAACAGTTGCTGGGCGTGCGAGTAGTCTTTCTTCACGAAATACTGCTCAGCCATTTTCAGCTTGTATTCGTAGTCATTGCTTTTCTGGACCTGGGAGAAATGTGAGCACCCCAGCATGCCCAGGGCGGGAAGTAACAGTAGTAGCCAAATACGCTTCATAAAGGATGGCAAAGTTAGTGAATTTATCAAAAATCCCGGGAAAAATGAATTCCGCCAAATTCCGGATGGTAAATCTTTGCAAAAGCCCCCGGGGCATCTAAAAAAAAGCCCCCCGATCATACCGGGGGGCTTATATCTATAACATTCTCAATCTCTTACATGCCAGGGCGCAGGTCGATCGTATGATCGTCGCCGGGACCAGCGTCAGGTTGAGTCAGGACGCGGTCTCCGCTGATGCCTTCCTGTTCGATCAGGTAGTTCTTGATGGCGTCAACGCGCTTCATATTCAGGGCCTGTGCGGCTTTGCTGGCTGCGGGGTGGCCGGCCAGGGTAACCTTACAGTTGGGGTTGTTCTTCAGCTGGGTGGCTACGTCGGCCAGGAGAGACTTGGTAGCTGCGTTCAGCGCAAAGGTCCTACCCTTGAAGGTGATGCTGGGCAGAGCACCGAGGGCGCACTGGGGAGGAGGAGGAGGCTGAATATTCTTGCAGCAGGCGGGATCCGGGCACTTACCGACACCGTCAGCGTCAACGGGCTGGCAGATCGTCGGGGTGATCAGTTCCTTGTCCTTACAGTCAGGTACACCGTCACCGTCCGTATCGCGGCTCACACCGTGGGTGTCTACCGGGCAACCGGCGGGCGTATTGGGTTCCTTGTCGAATTGGTCGGTTACACCGTCCCCGTCGGAGTCAGGCAGGATCGGGGTCGGGATCTTCATGTGCTTCGGTGCGTTCAACTCGTTGTACGCATAATCCAGCGGATTCCACCACCACAGGGGTTCTACGTGGGTAGCTTTCTTACCCATGTTGATGTTCACGCGTATGTCGGTGTAGTTGAAGAAGTCGTTGTGCCCGGTATTCACCCCATCCAGGACGTGGTCGCCCAGGGGATCGGTGATTTTGTCTTCAATAGCCAGATTCCACTTGGGTGAAATCTTATAAGCAAAGCCGGCGCCGAAATCCAGGGCGTGGCGTATTTGATATGCGTGCAAGAGGCCAACCGGGGGACGGTTACCGCCGTTCACGCCTTCTTCGTCATAGTTCCCGCTTCCGATCAGGTCCTTGATCTGGGTGTAGATATTGTGCCGGGATTGTGTGGGGTCGATGGAAGCAAAATTGTAGAGCGTCCCTGCACTCTTATTGACGGCGTTGACGTCCACGTCCGCTGCCAGGAGGGTATAACCGCCCAACAGGTAGAAGTTGGTTTTAACCTTATCGGAGTAGAATTTGATATTGTTCAGGGTCATGATCCCGTCCAGGGAGAGCATGTGCGTCTTGGTGCGGTAGTTGGCGTATACTACGTTATTGCCGTAGTCAGCCCATATACCACCGATGGAGTTACCAGTGCGAGGTCGGTAATCCAAACCATAGGCAAAAGAACCGTTGTATTCGGCCCTGATCGAGAACGTGTGACCTAAAGACTTGCGTACTGAAAAGCCGCCACCAAAACCAGGACGGGAAGGAATGGATCCCATGATCATCATGTAACCCGCGTCCAGACCAAGTTCCCACTGATCTCTTGGTTTGGCGGGGAAGGCGTACTGATTGTTGAGGAACTCGTTCTGCTGAGGCATCCTCTTGGCTGGGATCTTCGAAGAGTCGCGCCAGTCATAGGCTGTGCCATCCTGCGCGAAGGCGCTGGAGGCTGCCAACAAGAGCAGACCTACAGCCAATGAATACTTTTTGCTTGCCATAGTAAGTGTTATTGGTTTTAATTTTGGTGTATTTCCAGAGTAGTTGTTGCCACAAAAATAGACATTGGGTTTTAAATACCAAATTTTTTTAATCCCTATGTCAGGGTAGGGAGCACCGTTATGTGCCCGCTAAACCAGTAAGTTATACCCATAGACCGGTATCCATCTCCAAAAGTTGCACGGGGTCGCAAATTTTATTCAGCAACATTTATACCATAAACTTTATGTGTGTAACTTGCTCCACTTAAGTCATGATTGAAACCAGGAAGCTCATACAGGATGAATTGGCTCTATTCGAAACCAAGTTCAACGAATCTGTGCAAAGCTCGGTGCCCCTGTTGGACAGGATTATGCGGTATGTGATCAAGCGGAAGGGAAAGCAGCTC
>CAZJDB010000071.1:0-8511 GCA_964544695.1 uncultured Chitinophagaceae bacterium | reverse complement strand
TGCGGGCATTTCTGCAGGAGCAAATGGGAGCGCCGGGTTATTTTCAGGATTCCTGGATGATGTCACAACCCCTTCCGGATTGTGGAAGGCGGGCGCCCCTCTGACGCTGACATCGGTTTGGGCGGGCAATGGGGGGACGGTGGATCAATACGGCAACGGGGTCCTTGAAGCGGGGTCGCTTGCGAAAAGTTACAATTCGAACCTGGTCGAAGCGGCGATTGGGGAAGCTGGCTGGGGAGGAAACAACTGGAATGGTCGCATCGCCGAAGTGATCGTGTACAACAGCGCCCTGAGCGCTGCCCAGTTGGAAAAGATCGATTCTTACCTGGCGATCAAGTATGGGTATACGCTAAGCGGGGAAAATTACGAGACCAGCGCGGGCGGCACGCTGTGGGACCTCACCTCGCTGGCTACGTGGTCCGGTAATATCGCGGGCGTGGGCCGCGACGACAATGAGGCGCTGACCCAACTGCAATCGCGCAGCATCAACAGCGGCTTCCAGTTGACGGTGGCGATCGGCAACAGCATCCCGACCACCAATTCCGCCAATCCCGGAAGTTTCAGCAAGGACAAAAGCTACCTGATGTGGGGCGATAATAATGCCGCCACGGGATTTAGCAGGAATATCACGGTGAGTGGCACGACGTATACCAGTATGCAACGCACCTGGACCTTCCAGCAAACCAATAACTGGGTGGACCAAAATATTACGATTTCCCAGGACAGCGGTTCGACGGCTACCTATATGCTGGTGGCTTCGGATGCCGCTTTCACCAACGTCATACACGTGGTCTCCCTGAGTTCGGGTACGACGACCCTGAGCACTGCACAAATCCCGGCGGGAGACTTCGTGACCTTCGCCAAAATCATCCCCCTCCCCGTAAACCTGATTTCCTTCACGGGGCTTTCCACCAAGGAGGGTAACCAACTGTCCTGGGTAACCGCGGGTGAAACGCATTCCGCTTATTTTTCGATTGAACGCAGTGTGGATGGCAGGAGCTACGACAGCATCGGACGCGTGGATGGCCAGGGCAATACGAACCTGGAATACAACTACACTTTCCTGGACACGAGGCCCGTGGCGGGTACCACGAACTATTATCGCCTTCGTCAGGTCGATGATGACGGTTGGTTCACTTATTCCCCGGTGGTGGCTATCAATGGGGGGAATAGCCCGACGGAATATAAGGCGTATCCAAATCCGGCGCACACGACGATGCACCTGGCGATTCCAACGATCCAGGAACACCTGACCCTCCGCATATATGCTTTGTCCGGAAAGATCGTGCAATCGGAAGACGTGGCGCAACCCGGCAATGGCGTCGATCTGGATGTGAGTCGCCTGCCCGCAGGGATGTATTATTTGAGGATCGTGGAAGCGGGGACGGATATAGCCTTCATGAAGTTATAGCTGTTAACATTTGAAAAAGAACCCATTAACGGGTCATTAAAGGTCAAGTATACACTTAATTTATACTTTTGTGTCGTCTTAATGCTTACCTCTGAGATTGAATCTCCATCCACGCGGATGCCGCCTGAAAACGCGGCATCCGCGGTAGGGATGGCCTCCGGTCCCGGGTAAGCGAAAATCGAATCAAATCGTTACCCGTGAAACAAGCCAAAATTTTTATTTTCCTCCTTTTACTCTCTATCCCCGGGGTCGCCCAGAATCCCGGTGGTATTGCAGGCAGCACGATTTGGATGCGTGCGGATGAAAATACTGCTACGACTACCGATGGGGGCGCCAACTGGTTCTGGGGCGACTATTCAGCCACTGGAAACTCCGCGTTCCAGCTTTTCGGCAGCATCCCCACCTTTGAAGACGACGCGACAAATGACCTGAATTATAATCCCGTCGTCTATTTCAACGGGTCGTCTTCGATGACCTTTCTCTCCACCAATGGATTCACCTCCGGCAAAACCGCAAGGACCATTATCACCGTGGGGGTTACCAATTCCGTTACGACAACGCAATACATGGTCTCCTGGGGTTCGGCATTGACCGACGAAGGCGTATCCCTGGGCGCCCTGAATACGCAAGGGTTGCTGTCCGGCGTTACGAATAATGTGACGACGGGCGCCGGCTTCTGGACCTCAGGGGCAGTGCAGCAACTCACCGCTACTTTTGCCGGTAACGGAGGCACAGTCAGCCTCTATGGAGAAGGGCTTCTTGAACCGGGAGGTCTTACGGAAGGGCTCAATACCATCCTGGGCACGGCAGTACTTGGGAAATCGGCTTTTGGCGGCGGTAACTGGCAAGGGAATATTGCGGAAGTCATCGTATTCAACAGCGCCCTGAATGCAGCCAGCCTCCAAAGGGTCGGCACCTACCTGGCCATCAAATACGGTTATACCCTCAATCAGTCCACGGCGACGAATTACGTCAACACTGCCGGGACGACGATCTGGAATGCCACAACCCAGGCCACCTGGTCCAACAATATCGCGGGCCTGGGGAAGGACAACAATGAAACGTTGCTTCAGTTGCAATCGCGCAGCGTCAATGCGGGTTTTCAAATGGCCATGGCGGTGGGCAACTCCATTGCGGCCACCAATTCCGCGAATACGGGCGGCATCACCACGGATAAAAGCTACATGATCTGGGGGGACAACGATGCGGCCACGACCTTCACCCGGAACATTACGGTCGGCGCCACCACGTACAACGCGATGCCCCGCACCTGGGCTTTTACGAAAACGGCCTGGACCGATCAAAACATCACCATCACCCAGGACAGCTCGGTTGCCACGTATATGCTGGTCGCCACGGACGCGGCCTTCACCAACGTGGTGAACGTGGTGCCCCTGAGTTCCGGGACCGCGACGATCAGTTCGTCCAAAATACCCACGGGTGACTTCGTGACCTTCGCCAAGATCATTCCCCTGCCTGTTACCCTGATCTCCTTTACCGGCGAAAATACAAAGGAGGGAAACCTTTTGTCCTGGGAGACCGCAAGGGAAGAAAACAACAAATACTTTTCCATTGAACGGAGTACGGACGGTCGTACGTTCACCTCCATCGGTGAGGTCGCCGGCCAGGGGACAACGAACCTGGAATACAATTATACGTTCCTGGATGCGAGCCCCGTACCCAATACCACGAATTACTACCGCTTACGCCAGGTCGACGATGACGGCTGGTATTCCTTGTCGTCGGTAGTAGCCATCAACGGGGTGGACGGTCCGACGGAATACAAGGCCTATCCCATTCCTGCGCATACGACGATGCACCTGGCCATACCTACGCAACAGGCCAGATTATATTTGAACGTATATAACGTAGCCGGACAGTTGATGCAATCGCAAGTAGCCGAAGCCCCAGGATCCGGTCTGGACGTGGATGTAACCAGACTACCCACTGGTTTGTATTTCCTTAACATCTTACAACCCGATGGTGAGAAGAAGAGCTTAACATTCATTAAACAATAGAAAACCCAAGTCCAGTAAGGGTTTTGTCAGGTTAACATTTAAAATGCCGGTGATTAACGCTCGTGTTGCGAGCGGTTAACTTTCGTTTGGGAAGGGGGTGGGGATGTGTGATTTAGCTTTGTGTCATGAAAATTACCTCTACCCTATTTTGTTTTGCACTTTCGTTCATTTGCTTATCTCTGAAAGCACAAAACCCCGGTGGCATCGCCGGAACCGCGCTCTGGTACAGGGCCGATATGAATACCTCCAGCACGACCGATGGCAATAGCCTGACCTCCTGGAAGGACATCTCCTCCGGGAACCAGGTCACCCAATCAACCGCTTTGTATCAGCCCGCCTATTATAATGATGCGGCCAACAACATCAATTATAATCCGGTGATCGGCTTTGACGGAACCGATTTCCTCCAGTTTACATCGGCTACGGGGTTGCCCTCCGGCTCCTCTGCCCGGACGATCTTCGTCGTCGGAACTCCCTCTACGACGGCCAACGCCAATCAAAACATGATCTGGTTCGGGAATACGTCCACGCGACAGGCCTATGCCATTGGCACCTCGACTTCCCAGGGCCAGGTCTCCTTTTATAACGCTGACATTACAACGGCCAGCGGTTTCTGGCAAGCGGGCCAACCCGGGATGCTGTCTTCCACTTATGCAGGTGGCAATAATGGCGCCGTCAATCTCTACGCAAACGGGGCCCTGCAGAGCGAAAGCGGCACGGCCACGCTCAACACGACCCTCGATTACGGTTTGATCGGCGCGGGTGTAACCCAAACCGGCAATACCGTTTATGCCACGAACCCCTGGAACGGAAATATCGCTGAAATCATCATCTATCCCAGCGCCCTGAGCGCGGCCAACCGCCTCCAGGTCATGTCTTACCTTTCGATCCGCTATGGCATCACCCTGGATCAGACGACGGTATCCAACTATGTATCCAGCAGCGGTACGACCATCTGGGATGCAACGGCCCTGGCTAACTATACCAATAATGTCTCAGGCGTTGGAAAAGACAATAATGAAAACCTGCTTCAGTTGCAATCGCGTAGCCAAAACGCCGGGTTCCAACTGACCCTGGCCATGGGGAACAGCCTTGCAGCTACCAATTCGGCCAATACCGGCAGCATCACCAAGGACAAAAGCTACATCGTTTGGGGTGACAACAATGCCTCCACGGCATTCACACGCGCCATTACATCGGGCCCCACCGTGTACACCTCCATGTCCAGAACCTGGGCATTTACGAAGACCGGTTGGACTGACCAGAACATTACCGTTGCTGTGGACAGCAGCGTGGTCACCTATATGTTGGTGGCTTCCGATGCAGCTTTTTCTCATATCGTCAATGTAGTGGCCATGAGCGGGGGAAGTGCGACGATCAGTTCTTCCAAAATCCCTTCGGGCGACTTCGTTACCTTTGCCAAAATCATCCCCCTGCCCGTGAGCATGGTTTCCTTTACGGGAACGGCTACCAAGTTGGGGAATGAATTGTCCTGGATCACGGCGAGCGAGCAGAACAACGCCTATTTTTCTATCGAGCGCAGCACGGACGGACGGACCTTCGATAGCATCGGGCGCGTGGATGGTCAGGGAACCACGAACCTGCAAAACAATTATACCTTCATCGACGAACATCCCGTTACCGGGACGACCAATTACTACCGGTTGCGCCAGGTCGATGACAACGGTTGGTTCACGAATACCAACGTGGTAGAACTGCAAACGGCGGCGGAAGCTACGGTGGACAACGACTATAAAGCCTATCCTGTCCCTGCCCACACCACTATGCACCTGACGATCCCTTCCGGGGTCGACCAGTTGACGTTGAGCATTTATACCGTGTCGGGCGGGCTCGCCATGAGGCAGGAACTGGAGCAACCCGGAAGTGGGACAGACCTGGATGTGAGCCGCCTGGCCTCAGGGGTGTATTACCTGAACATTGTTCAGGCCAACGGGGGGAAGAAAACGATTCCCTTTATCAAACAGTAAAAAAAGTAGGAAAATAGACCTACATTTGAGCGCACACCTAAAACGCTCATTGTAAACAGTCTATATCTTATGAAGAAGTTGTATTGGCTCGCAGCATTCGGGCTCCTGGCGGCATCCGTGCACGCCCAGTCGGATAACCTGACGATGCATATGAAGGATTACGACTTGATGGATCGACTGGATATCCGTCTCCGTAACGATTCCACACTGGGATATTCCACCTTCAAACCCTTCAACCGACAGACCTTCACGCAGCGCGTCGAATACATCGACAGCCTGGACAAAGCGGGCGCGTTGCCCTTCCGGCTTTCAAGAGTGGACCACGCCGATATCCGGAATTACCTGATGGACAATAGCGAGTGGACCAACAATTACCAGGATTCTTTCCACCTGAAACACCCCATACTGAAGACCTTCTATGAAACACCCTCCCACTTATACAAGGTCGACACCAAGGATTTCGAATTCAGGGTCGATCCCGTCCTGTATTTCCAATACGGGCACTCCAACGACGGGATATCCTACACCTATCAAAACACCCGGGGGCTCCTCCTGAGGGGAAGCCTCGAGCACAAGCTGGGATTCTATACCTATATTTCAGACAACCAGGAAAGGGATCCCCTTTACGTTCAGCAATATGTTGCCGCGCACAACGGGCTTCCCGGCGAGGGCTTTTATAAAACTTACGGGACGAATGGTTATGACTACTTCGACTTCCGGGGAGGCATCACCTTTAACGTAATCAAATACGTCCACGTCCAGTACGCTTATGATAAGCTCTTTATCGGGAATGGATTTCGGAGCCTGGAATTAAGCGACTTTGCCAACGACTACCTGTTCCTCCGCCTCAATCTCCGAATCTGGAAGCTGGACTACGAGATGGTCGTCGCCGAGACGATCCAGTCCGTGCCCCAGGTGGGGAGGGATCAGTTGCCTAAAAATTATATGACCTTGCACCACCTGAGTTTCCAACCCTTCAAATGGCTGAACCTCGGGCTGTATGAAAACATCATGGAAAGCGGCGTTTACGGGCTGCAGCTTTCCTACCTGAACCCCGTTATCTTTTATCGCGCCACCGAATCCAACCTTGGCGCCTCCGGAAAGGCCAACGTGGCCTTCGATTTCAAATCCAATATCGGACGCCACGTCCAATTGTACGGGACACTCCTGTTCGATGAATTCCAAATCGACCAGATCACCCACTACGGGGCGGGTAACTGGACCAATAAACAGGCAGTACAGGGGGGTATCAAGTACATCAATGCCCTGGGCATCCCCAACCTGGACCTTCAGGGAGAGATTAACCTGATCCGGCCCTTTACCTACATGAACTATGACAGTACGACCAATTTCACCCATTATAATCAGCCCCTCGCGCATCCGTTAGGGGCGAATGTCAAGGAACTGATCCTTTTGGCACGGTACCAACCAATTCCACATTTCTACATTATGGGGAAAATTATCCACTATTTGCAAGGGCTGGATTCGGCGGGCTGGAATATGGGGGACGACATCTTCCTGACTTACAATACGCGTCCGTATGATAACGGATGGAAAATCGGGAGTGGTATACCCGTTCATAGTACTACCCTGGGCCTGAACATGTCTTACGAAATCTGGGAAAATACCTTCATAGACCTGAGCGGCACACGCCGTTCCTATAACGTACTCAACCAACCCAACAGCAGTGTTTTCTTCTGGTCCATGGCCTTCCGGATGAACATCGGGCGCAGGGTGTTCGATTTCTAGTTCAGCATGGATTTTGTTATTTTTAAGGGATATGAGCCTAACCAAGGAGCCCAAGGCTCCCGCTGCCGAAACGGTTTACCCTGACATCCCGACTGCAGAGCTGTTACGCGTTCTCCTGGAAGTGCGTAACGGCAATTTCCATGCGCGCATGCCCGTGGATCAGGTGGGCATCAGCGGTAAAATCTGTGATACCCTCAACGACATCATTGCGATGAACGAACGCATGACGGAAGAGTTCACGAGGGCCAGCAATACCATCGGTAAACAGGGAAAACTCGCACACCGCATCGAAGTACCCTATTCCAGGGGTTCCTGGAGCAACGGGGTGGATTCGTTGAATACCCTCATTTCGGACCTCGTACACCCAACCATCGAAATCGCAGGGGTGATCAGTTCGGTGGCAAAGGGAGACCTTTCCCAACAAATGCCCCTCCAGATCGGGGATCACATGCTCCAGGGGGAGTTCGCGCGCATTGCACGGGAGGTAAACGACATGGTGAAGCAGTTGAACCTGTTTTCCAGGGAGGTCACCCGCGTGGCTCGTGAAGTGGGTTCGGAAGGGAAATTGGGTGGACAAGCCTCGGTGGATGGGGTAGGCGGGGTATGGAAAGACCTGACCGATTCCGTGAACCAAATGGCCGGAAACCTGACGGGTCAGGTGCGAAATATTGCCGAAGTGACCACGGCCGTGGCGAAGGGAGACCTATCCAAAAAGATCACGGTAGACGTGAAAGGGGAAATCCTCGAACTTAAAAATACGATCAATAACCTGGTGGACCAGTTGAACTCCTTCTCCTCGGAAGTAACGCGCGTGGCGTTGGAAGTGGGTACCGAAGGAAAGCTGGGTGGACAAGCCCAGGTAAAGGGGATCGGGGGTACCTGGAAGGACCTGACCGATTCGGTGAACCAGATGGCGTCCAACCTGACGGGTCAGGTGCGCAACATCGCCGAGGTGACGACGGCTGTGGCACGGGGAGACTTGTCGCGTAAAATCACAGTTGACGTAAAAGGCGAAATCCTGGAGCTGAAAGATACCATCAATACCATGGTGGACCAGTTGAACTCCTTCTCCTCGGAAGTGACGCGCGTGGCGCGTGAAGTAGGTTCCGAGGGGAAACTTGGGGGACAAGCGCGCGTGGAAGGCGTGGGCGGGGTATGGAAAGATTTGACCGATTCGGTGAACCAGATGGCCTCCAACCTGACGGCCCAGGTGCGCAATATCGCCGAAGTGACGACCGCTGTGGCTCGCGGAGACCTTTCGCGCAAGATCACGGTGAACGTGGAAGGCGAAATATTGGAACTGAAGAACACCATCAACGTGATGGTGGACCAGTTGAATTCCTTT
>CAZJDB010000070.1:0-1885 GCA_964544695.1 uncultured Chitinophagaceae bacterium | reverse complement strand
GAGAGTTTTAAAGGGCAGGACCAACTGGACCGGATCGTACAGGAGGCCCAAACCCTGGTGGACGGCCTGTTAAAATAAATCTATGGATCTATTGCGGAAAAAGGGGATCTATCATGCCCTCTTCTGGGTGGGGTACTACCTCTTTGCCGTATCGATCTCCCTGACCATCCATCAGATTTATGAGGGACGCTTTTACTTCGAGTTGCTCACACTGGTGCCACCGGATATGGCGCTCGTTTACATAAACCTCTACATCCTGGTCCCCACATTCCTCCTGAAGCGGAACTTTATCACATATGCGGCGGCGCTGGCTGTAACCATGCTTGCTTTCGCAAGTCTGACGATCTGGATGCACATTTGGTACGCGCACGCTGGCACCGCCGCCTTTGCGGGAGCGACCTTCGACCTACCCAACTATGCCGGCCAGTTCCTGAATTCCATTTACCTCCTGGGGTTGACCATGGGAATCAAATATGTCAAGGATTGGATGCTTCAGGAAAAACAACTGGTCGCCACGGAACTGGAATTCCTAAAATCCCAGATCCATCCGCATTTCTTTTTCAATACGCTGAACAACCTGTATTCCCTGACGGTGCAAAAATCCGACCTGGCCCCCGATGTCGTTTTGAAGTTATCTGAGCTGATGAATTTCATGTTGTATGAATCCGGAGCGCCCACGGTGCCCCTGGACAAGGAAATCATCAACCTCGAGAATTACATCGCGATTGAAAAACTACGCTACGGCAACCGCATCTCCCTGGTATTCGAAAAGGAAGGCGATACGGCTTCCGTAGACATTCCACCCCTGCTCCTGATGCCCCTGGTGGAAAACAGCTTCAAGCATGGGGCAAAACACAGCCTCCAGTCCATTCGGATCGATATGAAGCTGAATGTGACCCCCGGGCAATTACGCTTCGAGGTAAGCAACCCTGCTCCCCCGCCCGGGCAGCCCAAAAACGGCATAGGCCTGAAGAATGTGGCGAGGAGGCTGGACCTGTTGTACGGCAAGAAGTATACCCTGGACCTGACCCGGGAAGACAACATATTCAGTGCACACTTAAAGATCCCTGTATCATGAGAGACCTGACCTGCCTGATCGTAGATGACGAACCCCTTGCCCTGGACCTGGTGGAAAATTTCCTGGAGCGCCTGGAGATACGTAAAGTGACGCGCTGCCAGAACAGTTTCGAAGCCCTCCAATGCCTGCAAAGGGAACCTTATGACCTCCTGATCCTGGATATTGAAATGCCCCGCCAAAACGGCATCGACCTCTTGAAAAGTCTGAAAGACCGCCCCGCCGTGGTCATTACTACGGCCTACCGGGACTATGCCGTGGAAGGTTTCGAACTGGAGGTGCTCGATTATCTCCTGAAACCCTTTTCCTTTAACCGATTCAGTCGGGCGATCGAAAAGGTGCCCGAAAGGGAGGAGGGATTCCACTTCCTGAATGCGGACCGCCAACTCATCAAAGTGCAGTATAAACAGATCACCTACATCGAAAGCCGCAAAGATTATATCCAGGTACGAACCACCAGGGGTCAATGGCTGCTCCGCCAGTCCCTGAGCGACATCACGGCGAGCCTGCCTCCCGATCAATTCTTCAGGATACACCGCTCCTATACCGTGGCCCTGGGTAAAATCGAATGGCACAAAAGCGATGCTGTCCACATCGATGGAAAGGCCCTTCCCGTTTCCCGTGAGAACCGGGCCGAGCTGAAGCGGCGGTTGCTCGTCTACAAAAACCGACCGCTCGGCGCATAACCCCCTCGAAAAACGAACCGAAGGCTATTTTCAGGGTATGCAACGCATCCGCTCCATCGACTTTGTCCGTGGGCTGGTCATGGTCATCATGGCCCTGGACCACGTTCGGGAATTCATGCACGTC
>CAZJDB010000069.1:0-3347 GCA_964544695.1 uncultured Chitinophagaceae bacterium | reverse complement strand
TCCCTGGACTATATGGAAGAAAAGGCGGACAGTGTCGATGAAATCCTGAAGACCGTAAGGGGGATCGAAGACCTGGGGGTCATCCGTAACATCGGCCAGCCCGAATTGGATATTGACCTGAACCAGCAGAAAATGGCCCTGTACGGCGTGTCCACCCAGGACGCCAATGCCGTCATCGAAATGGCCATAGGTGGAAAAGCCGTCACGGAATTGTACGAAGGGATCCAGAAATACGACATCCGCATCCGCTTTCCCGAGGAGTTCAGGAAAAACCAGAACGACATAGGGGACCTCATGGTGCCCACCCAAAGCGGCTCCAAGGTACCCATCCGGGAAATCGCCAGCATCACCCGGAAAACGGGTCCCTGCCTGATCTTCAGGGATGACAACCAGCGCTACGCCGCCATCAAATTCTCCGTGCGTGGCCGCGACATGGGCAGCGCCATCGCGGAGGCCCAAAGCAAAGTAGGGGAGAAAGTTCAGTTGAAAAAAGGGTATTCCATGGTTTGGCAGGGCGACTTCGAAAACCAGCAAAGGGCCTCCAAGCGTCTGGCCCAGGTCGTTCCCATCAGCCTGGCGCTGATCTTCCTGTTGCTTTACATCATGTTCGGCAACTTCAAGGATGCCGGCCTGATCTTTCTGAATGTGCCCTTCGCCGTGGTAGGTGGCATCGCCATGCTGTTGATCACCGGCACAAACTTCAGCATCTCCGCGGGGATCGGCTTTATAGCCTTGTTCGGCATCTGCATCCTGGAGGGGGTGCTCCTGATCACCGCCTTCAAGACCAACCTCGAGGCAGCCCGGGGAGCCCAAAGTCCCCTCTACGCCTCCATCAAGCGGGGCATCAAAACACTCGCCCGTCCCGTCCTCATGACCGCCCTGATGGCCACGATCGGCCTCCTGCCCGCGGCCATATCGACGGGCATAGGCTCGGAGAGTTCGCGCCCCCTCGCCCGCGTAGTGATCGGGGGCCTCATTTGCGCAACGATATTCTCTTTACTGATATTCCCCTTGTTCTTTTTCAGGGCGTACCGGAAAGTGGATACCAAACACGTCGCCGAAACCGATTAAATGACCTCCTGAAAAACCGTACCTTTACAGCGCAGGCCGTGCTATCGTTCCCGCCTGCGGCCTCAGCGCCGCCTCGGGGAAGGAAAGTCCGGACAGCGCAGGGCAATCCACCGGTGAATAGCCGGGCTCCCTTGAGCAGGAGACAGACAGTGCCACAGAGAATAACAGCCCCCTGCCGTATCCCGGGACACCGGGAGCCGCGACGGGAGTGATGGTGAAAACGTGGGGTAAGAGCCCACGCGCCCACGCAGTAATGCGTTGGGCGGGGTAAACCTTGGATGCTGAAATGCCACGTATATGTACCTTCAAGGACGGCCCGTCCTTCGGAGCCCCGCAAGGGGAGCCGGGTGCAGGGGTAGGCAGCTCGAGGGCGGCAGCGATGCCGCTCCCAGATAAATGATAGCAGTCCCGAAAGGGAAACAGAATCCGGCTTATAAGCCTGCAAACACTTGGGGGCGCCTTACGGGCGCCCTCTCCCTTTAGAGCCCGTATCGCTCTTGTAGAATTTTAATGTGATGCCGCATATGCCCGACAATCAAATACGCAAGGCTCAACACTTCCATAGGCCGACCATTCGCCGTCCCCGTGCGGCCCCACGCCTCCTCTGAAAAACTCATCAGCAACAACGTGTTTGACCTGCGAACCGCCATAATTTCCTCCGTCAGGTCCAAAAGGGTCCGCACCGGTGCCATGGCAGCATAATCGTTTTCCTCCCAGCCGGGTAGGGGAGTCTTATCTCCACGTGCAATTCGGAGTGCCCGGTACGCGAAAATGCGCTCGGCGTCGATGCAGTGCTGCAACACCTGCGCCACGGTCCACTTATCGGGGGCATAGGCATAGTCCGCCTTGGAGGTGTGGATGCTGCCCAGGAAAATTTTCAGCTCTTTTTGCTGGTTCTCCAGGGCGGAGAAGATGTCGGGCTCCGGCACCAGGTCAATGTAACGCTGGTAAAAAGCCGGTAGTTCAGGTGTTACAGGTCGCATCAGTCTTTTTTATTCTTCAAGTGACTTTTCGGCAACTTCTCATCCCCCTTCAAATTCTCCGCCAACTTCACCGCCGCCAGGGCATTCACGATCCCCCCCGTCTTGCACAGGTCGGAAAGCGAAACCATCGTATCCGTTCCGGGGATAGCCACCTTTTCATCGGGCGCCTCGGCTGATTTCTCGATCACGTACTTCACTTGTTCGGCGCTCAGGTTGGGAAAGTAGGAACGAAGCAATGCGGCTACCCCCACCACTACGGGGGCGGCCATGCTGGTCCCGTCCAGGAATTCGTATTTGTTCCCCGGGATGGTAGAATAGATTTTCACGCCCGGGGCAAACAGGTCCACGGTGGTTTTCCCGTAATTTGAAAAATCGGCCACCAGGCCCCCGCTCCCCAACTTGGGGTCCCCGCTGGCGCCTACGGTGATCCAGTTATCCGCTATGGTCCCGTCCAGGAACCGGGGGGTGGGAAAGGACTCCGAAGAATCCAGGTTTTCGTGCTCGTTCCCCGCCGCGTGTACCATCAGGACGTCGTGGGCGGCGGCGTATTTCACGGCTTCATCTATCCAGGCCTTCTGCGGAGAAAAGCCCTTACCAAAGCTCATATTGATGACCCTGGCACCATTGTCCACGGCGTAGTGGATGGCCAGGGCTATATCCTTATCGTGTTCGTCTCCGTCGTCCACGACACGAACCATCATGATCCGGACATTATCCGCAATACCCACGACGCCCTGGTGGTTCGTGCGGTCCGCGGCGATGATGCCCGCCACATGCGTACCGTGCATCGGGGTGCCTCCCATGAGGTCCGCATTCCCGTAATACCGGTCATTGATATCGGCGTAGTTGTCTTGTACGATCTCTCCCCGATAGTCCTCCGGGGCCTTCTCCACCATTTCGGATTTTTGTTCCTCGCTATCGTAGTATTCATTGAAGCTGGACACCAGGTTTTGGCTGGAAGCGCCCATTTCATCATAGCCCTTGAACAGGGCCATCATCACGTTCTTGGCATTGAAAAGGGCGGGGGATGCAGGGGTGTATGATTGCAGTTCGTAACCAGTATATTCGGATTTGCCGAGGCTTTTACGGATCAGGCTATCGGCAGGAACGAGGTGCTGGTGGAGGGTCTTTAGGGAAAGTACTGTCATGGTACTGGCCGCGGCCTGGGATTCGATCCTGGCTTTGACCATTACCCATTCCGAATACTCCCATTTCTTCTCTTCGGTGCTCGTGTCGAGAGAACCCTCTTTATCGTATTTTACCTTGAGCTGGTGGTATACCCGGTCTCCTTCA